>NC_018721.1:2778320-3087022 GCF_000153485.2 Psychroflexus torquis ATCC 700755
TATTAAATGCCGTATTAAAAGCCGTATTAAAAGCCTTTAGAAAATGATGGTTTCCTGTTATAGATTTAATGGTTTCAGGTTTCATTTCGCAGACCATTTCGCTTAGCCATTCTTTTAAACTTTTCATCGATTCGAATCTTTGATTCTTAAATCGATTTTTAATGTATTGCCATACTTGTTCGCATGGGTTTAGTTCAGGATTGTATGGGGGTATTCTTAACAAGACTATATTTTGTGGCACCTCTATATTTTTTGTAGAATGAAACCCTGCATTATCAATCACTACAATTTTATATTCCTTTGGATTATGTGTTGAAAATTCCCGCAGATAGGCTTGAAATATGTTAGTACTTACACCATTTATTTCCCAAACAAAAGAGTCTCCGTTTATTGGAGAGTAACTACCATATAGATAGGTCGTTTTATAAATCTGTTGATAGGTCACTATTGGCTTTACACCGCTAGCAGTTATGTATTTTCCAAGATGATTCATCATTCCAAATCGAGCTTCATCTTGAAAGTATAAATTAACAGAGTCGTAACTATCTTTATTAAGACTAATTCTAATGTTATCTAGCGTATTAGGGAGTTTTTAAAAAAGCTTTTTCAGCCTCTACATCTTTTTTGTAGTGAGATTTCCTAGGAGTCTTGGGTTTTGTTTTAAAATGTTGAATCAAATACTCACGGATCCGTTGGTACTTAACAACTACGCCATACTCTTGTTCTACCCAATTTTGAGCATCCCAGTATCCCAAAAAAGGATTATTTGGGTCATGTACTCTTTGGGATAAACCCTTATGTATTTGTGGTGTAATAATTTTAGACGTTTTATTTTTAGGCTTATCAGTTAACATCATCTCAACCCCACCAGCATTGTAGTTCACAATCCACCTTTCTAGGGTTCTGATATGAATCCCTAAAAAATCAGCTAATTCTTGTCGGGTTTCAAATTTGCCAGACTTAATGGCTAGCAAACTCTTTAAACGTTTTTCTGCTTTTAAGGTTTTCTGTTTTAACAAGAGTTTGTTTAGCTCCGAATCTGATTCCTTGATCTCTAAAATTGCTTTTCTTCCCATTCATAAATATACTAAAAATATACGGCAATACAAAACATATTTGGTATTAGACCTATAATGACGCAATAAATCGTTTCTTTTTCGCCTGCTTTTTATCAAAAATAATTACCGTAGCTAAGGCTATGCTAGTTATTTTTGATTTCAATCAATCAATTAAAAAATAATTCAATTTATTCATACGGCATTATAAATATAATTTGGTATTAGACCTATAATGACGCAATAAATCGTTTCTTTTCCGCCTGCTTTTCATCAAAAATAATTACCGTAGCTTAGGCTATGCTAGTTATTTTTGATTTCAATCAGTCAAAAAACCTGTGCTGAGCTATGTCGTAGTATAATTCAATTTATTCATACGGCATTATAAATATAATTTGGTATTAGTCGTTATATCAATAGTAATATATCCACCCTGAAGTTCTCCTGTATTTACTTTCAACCTGCTTTCAGATAAATAAACTTGACCGTTGTATTGTTCAGCTGGTTTTGAACCTGTCCAATTAATTTTAGATTGCTCTAAATTGACATTATATGTTGAAGCTAAATCAGAAGTTACTATGGTTTCCTTGACAACAGAAGTTTCAGTTTTTATCGCTTTTACAAATTGTCACTACAGCGATTAATAATGCAAAAAGAGAATTAATTACTTTTCTATTTTTAGATTTAAAAATTAATATCTAAAAATAGTCCAGAGTAGAACACTGTCATTATGGCATTAGAACACAATTGGCAATACATTTGCCATAACATACGTAAATTTATAATCGATGAGTGAAAATAAATCAAACAAAGACGATATAGAATCAACACAAAATGATGTTGATGTCAATTCAGAAGTGGAAACTTCAGAAGTCCATGAACAACAAAGTGATGAAGTAGGGGATACTCCCGAAGTTGAGCTGTCAACAGAAGAGAGACTTCAGCAAGAGTTAGATGCTAAAGATGATAAGTACTTAAGACTTTTTGCTGAGTTTGAAAACTATAAGCGCCGAACTTCAAAGGAAAGAATGGAGTTGTTCAAAACAGCTAGTCAAGATGTGATGCAAGCTATGCTTCCCGTTCTTGATGATTTTGATCGTGCCTTACTCCAAATCAAAAAATCTGAAGATGAATCTCTTGTAGAAGGTATTGAGCTCATTAATACTAAACTAAGAGAAACTCTTATTCACAGGGGGCTTGAGGTGATGTCAATAAAAGAAGGTGATGCTTTTGATTCTGAATTACATGAAGCTATTACTCAAGTGCCTTCCCCAAGTGAAGACATGAAAGGTAAAATTATTGACGTAGTTGAAAAAGGATATACATTGGGTGATAAAATTATTAGATACCCTAAAGTAGTGACTGGAAAATAAAATTTTATGAAAGAAGATTATTACGACATACTAGGATTATCTAAAGGAGCTTCACAAATTGAAATTAAAAAAGCCTACCGAAAGATGGCTATTAAGTTTCATCCAGATAAAAATCCAGACAATAGCGAAGCTGAAGCCAAATTTAAAAAAGCGGCAGAGGCCTACGAAGTTTTAGGAAACGAAGAAAAAAGACAGAAGTACGACCAATTTGGTCATGGTGCTTTTGACGGTTCCCAAGGCTTTGGTGGAGGTGGAATGAACATGGATGACATCTTCAGTCAATTTGGAGACATTTTCGGCGGAGGATTTGGAGGTAGATCTCAAGAATTCTCTGGATTTGGAGGCGGTTTTGGCGGTAGACAACGTGCTAAAGGTGGAAACCTGAGGATACGCGTTAGTCTTACACTAGAAGAGGTCGCTAAGGGGGTAGATAAAAAGATGAAAGTCTCTAGAAAGAAAAAGCCAGAAGATACTACATTTAGGACCTGCTCAACATGCGGGGGTTCTGGTCAAGTCACCAGAGTGACAAATACCATTCTAGGAAGAATGCAAACGGCATCCGTATGTACAGCTTGTGCAGGTTCGGGCCAAATTATTGATAAAAAGGGTCAAGGCACAGATGCTCATGGTCTAAAAATGGTCGAAGAAGCGGTATCCATTAAAATTCCACCAGGAGTTGAAGATGGTATGCAACTGAAAGTTTCCAACAAAGGAAATGAACCTGTTGGAGATGGTATTCCTGGAGACCTTATTGTTCTTATAGAGGTTAAGGAGCACGAAAGTCTTCAACGTGATGGAGAAAACTTGCATTACGATCTCTACATCAGTTATCCTGAAGCTGCACTTGGGGCTAGCAAAGAAATTCAAACTGTAAATAGTAAAGTTAGGATTAAAGTAGAGCCAGGTGCGCAGAGTGGTAAAATCCTAAGATTAAGAAACAAAGGTCTGCCTAATTTAAACGGGTATAGCGTTGGTGATTTACTTGTGCATATTAATGTATGGACGCCACAAACCTTATCTAAAGAACAAAAAGAATATTTTGAAGAAAATTTAGGGGACTCAAACTTTGAACCTAATCCTGACCGAATGGATAAATCTTTCTTTGAAAAGGTAAAAGATATGTTCTCATAAGTTGGTTAACATTTAATTATATATATTTGAACATCGTTATTTTTTAGCGATGTTTTTTTTTCATAGCAATTTTTTTCCCACTCTACATCGTAGAGTGGGTTTTGTTTTTTTAGAAGAACGAAGTTTAAAATACATAAAAAATGAAGATGCTTTTTTCTAAACCATAAGATATGGTCTATATTTAATTTTTATAAATACGAAAAGCGATGTCCAAAATTTTAATTATTGAAGATGAAGATGCGATAAGGCGTGTTCTCAAAAAAATATTACTTGAAGAAGAGCAAAACTACATTGTTGAAGAAGCTGAGGATGGTTTGTTAGGTATTGAGCTCATTAAAAAGAACAATTATGATCTTATCCTTTGTGATATAAAAATGCCAAAAATGGATGGTTTGGAAGTCTTGTCAGCTTGTCAGAAACTAAATCCAGATCTTCCTGTAGTCATGATTTCTGGACATGGGGATATTGAGACTGCTGTAGAAACCATGCGTATGGGGGCTTTCGATTATATCTCTAAACCTCCAGATCTTAACCGCTTATTGAATACTGTAAGAATAGCCTTAGATCATACTCAATTGGCACAAGAAAACAAGCAGCTGAAAAAAAAGGTGTCTAAGAAATTCGAAATGATAGGTAATTCTGAGGAGTTGGAACAGATAAAATCTATGATTAATAAAGTGGCCCCTACAGAAGCAAGAGTTTTGATTACTGGTGAAAATGGTACAGGGAAAGAGCTTGTCGCTCATTGGCTTCACGAAAAAAGCGAACGAAATAAAGGACCATTTATAGAGGTGAATTGCGCAGCTATACCCTCAGAATTAATTGAAAGTGAACTTTTTGGTCACGTTAAAGGAGCTTTTACTTCTGCCAATAAAGATAGGGCTGGAAAATTTGAAGCTGCTAATGGAGGGACTATTTTTCTTGATGAAATAGGGGATATGAGTTTGTCTGCTCAAGCAAAAGTTTTAAGGGCTTTACAGGAAAATAGAGTGCAACGTGTAGGAAGCGATAAAGACATTAAAGTAGATGTGAGAGTTATTGCAGCAACCAATAAAAACCTAAAAGATGAAATTGCTGAAAAGAGATTCAGAGAAGACCTTTACCATAGGCTCGCTGTAATTCTTATTCATGTTCCTTCTCTAAATGAAAGACGAAGAGATATTCCAGAATTGATACGGCATTTTACAGAAAAAATAGCCGGAGAGCAAGGAACCAAGCCCAAAACCTTTGACGATAAAGCTATTTCAATTTTAGAACAACTGGACTGGACTGGTAATATTCGAGAGCTTAGGAATGTTGTCGAGCGCCTTATTATATTAGGCGATCAGCAAATTTCAGATAAAGATGTGAAGCAATTTGTGCAACTCAAGTCGACCTAATTGTCAAGCGTAGGAGGGACGTATTTTAAAAAATACATGATATCGCCACTCGGGTGTTCCCATTCTTTCACCATCTCAAACCCATACCTTCTGTAAGCAATACTCACCTTTCTAACTCGAGTTTCCGCATAAATAGGCAATTGAAGTGATTTAGAAATACGATACATTTCGTCTTTCATCTTGTAGGGGGTTTTGTCGCTGCTGTTGCCTCTAGCATCAGGTAAAATTCCCCAAAACCAACAGTATAGAAATTCCCCTTCAGTGGGGCGTTGCTGCCTTACAAATTTTTGGGATTTCAAGGCTTTAAGTCCTTTTCTTAATCCTGTGACGTTGACGGCAAGTTTTAAGTCGCTCAACAATTCCGCCCAAAAACCGTCGCTTTTCCCATCCATTTTGAAGAAAATAGCGATGCCTCTTCCATTATCAGAAACCAAAAGGGCCTCTTTATTTATGGCTTTCTCAACCATGTGCTTAGCTAAATATCTAAACCTTTCTTTCTTCTTGGAATCGTCTTTGACGATCTCTAGAGAAGTTGGTATTTCTTCTAGAAGTGTAGCTACATGGCCAATGATTTCATCTTTATCAAAATCTTGCTTCAAATCTGCTTGTTTTCAAGTTTAAAATTCAAATATAATTTAAAAATATTATCCATTACCAGAATTGGAAGAGCAAGTTTATGTCTGTAGGTCTAAGTTGTAAATGATTCTATTTTTTTTTAGATTTAAAGATTTTACAACACACGATCTGCCTTTTTTAAATCCCAAAGCGTACTTTTGCACATCAAAAAAAAACAGCCTTGAATTTATCAACTTACACCAAAGAATTTCCTAAAAACTTCAGTCTTGCTTTTCCCATAATGATGGGACAGCTGGGCCATGTTTTAGTAGGTTTTGTAGATAATTTGATGATAGGTAATTTAGGAGCAGCTCCATTGGCTGCTGTTTCTTTGGGTAATACTCTTATTTTTTTAGCCCTTTTTCTGGGTATAGGTTTCAGCTTTGCAATCACTCCCTTTATCGCAGAAGCGGATGGAGAAGCAGACATTCAAAAAGGGCGTGTGTTTTTTCAACATGGCCTAGTAATGTGTACTGTTAATGGAATTATATTATTCCTCCTCCTTTTATTAGCCAAACCTATTTTATATCACCTCGATCAACCTAAAGATGTTGTGGACTTAGCATTACCCTATTTAGACATTGTAGCATTTTCTTTGATTCCGCTGATGATTTTTCAGGGATTCAAGCAATTCGCAGATGGTCTTTCCATGACCAAATATGCTATGTACGCTATACTTTCAGCAAATGTGGTCAATGTTATTTTTAATTATTTATTGATTTATGGGGTTTGGTTTTTTCCAAGATTGGAATTAGAGGGGGCTGCAATTGGGACTCTTATCTCTCGAATTTTTATGCTTGTTCTTCTGTATTTAATTTTAAGTAAGCGGCCTAAGCTCAAGCCGTATTTTGTGTTGATGAAAAAGTCTTTGGATAAGAAAATATTTAAACGTTTGATCAATCTCGGTTTCCCTACGGCCTTACAGATGCTGTTTGAGGGGGGGATTTTTACAGCCACCGTCTTATTAGCAGGAACTTTAGGAACCAATTCTCAGGCTGCCAATCAAATTGCCCTAAACTTGGCCTCTATGACCTTTATGATAGCGGTTGGTTTGGGAGTCACTGCTACTATTCGCGTTTCCAATCAAAAGGGAAAAAAACAGTTTAAAACTTTAAGGGATGTAGCGTATTCTGTATTCTTACAAGTATTTATTATAGAAGGTTTTTTTGCGCTTGGGTTTATCCTGCTTAAAGGATTTTTACCTACTCTTTATATAGATGATGCAGAAGTCCTCATGCTAGCTTCGCAACTACTTGTTATTGCAGCACTTTTTCAATTGAGTGATGGTTTGCAAGTTGTTATTTTAGGAGCTCTACGTGGTCTTCAGGATGTTAAGATTCCGACGTTGATTTGTTTTGTTGCTTATTGGCTAATTGGATTTCCTGTGTCTTACTTTGCTGGTAAAGCTGAAGCTCTAGGAAATATAGGTATTTGGCTCGGTTTACTCACTGGCTTAACAGCATCAGCTATTATGTTATATATTCGATTTAATATGCTCTCCAAAAAACAAATTCTTACTTTTGAAAAAACAAAATCTACTGCATAATGAAATTACCCCGGTTTATATTAGGTGATAATACAGATGTTCCAGATTCTATATTTATTATTCATACAGAATTCCCAAGATTTATCATCGATCTAAAAACGGATGATATTGAGTGGTTTGAAAATTTTGATGTTGAAAATGAAGAAGAATTTCTTGAGGAAACCAATAATCTAGTAAAAGAAGCTAGTGAATTTTACGATAGAGAAGTAGATCGTTATCAATAATGTTGGAAACTTTAAAACAGATAGATCGCGAACTTTTTCTTTATCTCAATAATCTTGGAATTAAAGAATGGGATTGGTTTTGGGTGCTACTTACCGAAAAGGAAACCTCCATTCCGCTTTATGCTATTCTTTTATTTTTGATTTTCAAAAAAATACGATTGCGAGGTTTATTGATTACAGTAGTTGTTGTAGCGTTAATGATCACCTTTACAGATCAGATGGCCAACTTTTTTAAAGACAGTTTTCAAAGATTACGACCTTGTAACGAACCCTTTATTGAATACGGTAGGTTTTTGGCTAAGCGTTGTGGTAAATATGGCTACTTCTCTGGGCATGCCATCAGTTCTTTTGCGGTTGCAACTCTAGTGTCCAATGTTTTGAAACCTTACTATAAATATGTGTTTTACTGGCTCTTTTTCTGGGCTTTTATGGTGACTTATAGCCGTATTTACGTTGGAGTTCATTATCCAGCAGATATTTTTACGGGAGCAGTTTTTGGAATAGCCATCGGATTTTTGTTTTATAAATTATGTAAGTACCTGCGATTCAGGTTCGATAAATAATTCAAAAGCAAGACTTATAATTTTGCTTTTTTTAAAAGATAATCTGCAGCTTCAAAGGGACTCATTTGTTGAGATTGAATTTTCTTAAGGACTTCAGGAAATTCAGCTTTAATGGTTTCATTTTGGTAGAATTCTCTTTTTAATGAGTCTTCGATGGTTTGCGTGAGCCAAAACTGATTTTGATAGGCTCGTTTGTTCTCAAAGAAACCGTTAGATTTCACTATCGTAGCATATTTTGAAATCATAGTCCAGACTTTCTCAATTCCTACATTATTTAGAGCGCTGGCTAATTTAACTTTAGGAGACCAGCCGTTTTGTTTTGCTGGGTACATGTGTAACGCATTGGTGAATTCAACTTTAGCTCTCTTAGCAGGTTTAATATTTTCACCATCCGACTTATTGATGATAATAGCGTCCGCCATTTCTATGATGCCTCGTTTGATGCCTTGTAATTCGTCACCTGCTCCCGCTAGCTTCAATAATAAAAAGAAGTCGGTCATACTATGTACTGTAGTTTCACTCTGTCCAACGCCGACAGTCTCAACAAGTAAGATGTCAAATCCCGCAGCTTCGCATAGTAATATACTTTCCCTTGTTTTTCTGGCAACTCCACCCAGAGATTCACTAGAGGCAGTTGGTCTAATAAAGGCATTAGGCTCTTGAACCAATTTTTCCATTCTTGTCTTATCTCCAAGAATACTTCCTCTAGACACAGAGCTTGAAGGATCCACTGCTAATACTGCTACCTTGTGACCTTCATGAGTAAGACGAAGACCCAATTGCTCAATGAAAGTGCTTTTACCAACACCAGGGACTCCCGTAATACCGATTCTTAGAGATTTATTGGCATGAGGTAAACACGATGAAATGACTGTTTTTATATCATCAGTATGCCTTTTACTTCGACTTTCAATTAGTGTAATAGCTTGACTTAAAGCTGTTTTATTTCCTTTTAAAACACCTTGTATAAGCTCATTAATATCTTTTTTCTCTCGCCTCAAAGATTTAATTCTCTCAGCAGAGATAGCGCTCAAATTGGAATGAGAATCGCTTTTTTTCTCCTGAAGTGCTGATTTATTTTTTGAAGAAGGCATAGTTTTACATTTAGTACAAATTTATGAATTCATTTTTTTAATGCGCTATTGTGATTAGTATATTCGATTGAATTAAAAATTAAAATAATGAAAACACTTTATACTGCGAAAGCTACAGCAAAAGGAGGAAGAAAAGGACATGTGAAAACCGAAGATGGTTCAATAGATTTACCACTAAGTATGCCTAAAGAACTTGGAGGAGATGGTGCAGATGGAGTTAACCCTGAACAGCTTTTTGGATCTGGATATTCTGCTTGTTTTGGAAGCGCCTTAAGTCTTGTTGCTGATAAGCATAAAGTTGACTTAGGAGATTTTAGTGTATCAGCTTATGTGAGTATTGGTAAGGTTGAAGATGGAAATCTACAGCTATCCGTAATTTTAGATTCCTTCTTACCTGGTGTGGAAGACATCAAGACTGGGGAAAATTTAATAAATGAAGCTCATGAGCTATGTCCATTCTCAAGAGCGACAAGAGATAATATAGATGTCACTCTCAATCTTTTAAGAGACGAGTAATCAATTACTTGTAAAATAGTTTAAAACCTCAGTACTGCTGGGGTTTTGTTATTTCATAGCTTTAATACTTACTTATATGTTGAGTTTATTAAAAGACCACTTATCAGAAGAGTTCTTTTCTATATTAGGCCCCGACTTTTCTGAAAAGGATTACATCCACTTAGATTTATCTTCACGAAAAACATCTGAAGTTAACTTAGATTTATCGACAGAATTCGCCCTAGAAAACTATATCCATTCTTATTTGAACCAGAAAAAGGCTAAAGCCGCCTTTGGAGGATATCTGGAACAAAGAAGTCTTTATTCTAGAAGCTCTTATTTTGGTATAGAAACTACAGGAAACAAAAGGGATATCCATTTGGGTCTTGATATCTGGGCACCTTCAGACACTCTTATTTATGCACCCACAACTGGTGTAGTGCATAGCTTAAAGAATAATATAAACCATGGAGACTATGGGCCAACACTAGTTTTGGAACATCACATCCATAAACTTCGTTGGTATTCTTTATATGGACACCTCGCTTTAGATACCTTGTCTAAGTTTAATATTGGAGAAAGAATCACTAAGGGAGAAGCTTTTGCTAGTCTTGGGTCTAATGAGGTTAATGGAAATTATCCTCCACATTTACATTACCAATTAATCTTTGATTTGGAAGATTACGTTGGCGATTATCCTGGAGTGTCTTCAGAAAGAAAACTTAACTATTACCGCAATAATTGTCCTGATCCCAACCTTATCCTAAATTTTGAAATCTAATTTTTTAACAATAGTTTACCCATAGCCTTTTAGTTATATTTGCAAAAAAGAAAAGAAAAAATTGAAACCACAAATAATAAACGAAACTTCTAGACTTAAATCTGTAATTCTAGGTGTTGCCAATTCCAATGGAGGTGAGCCCGATCTTGAAGATGCTTACGATCCAAAATCAATTAAACACATTAAGGAAGGGACTTACCCTGAAGAAAAAGACATGGTAGAAGAGATTGAAGCTGTTGCTTTTATCCTAAAAAAACACAATGTTGAAGTTTTTAGACCTCAAGTTATTAAAGGGTATAATCAGATATTTTCCAGAGATATCGGGTTCGTGATAGATAATAAATTCGTCTTTGCTAATATTCTACCTGATCGAGAAAAAGAAATAGAAGCCATTGATTTTGTCTTAGATACAATTGATGATGACCAAAAAATAAAACTTCCAGAACAGTGTCATATTGAAGGCGGAGATGTTATGCCTCATGGAGATTATATTTTTGTAGGAACCTATAGAGGCGAGGATTATTCAAGCTTTATTACTGCTAGAACTAATGTAGAAGCTGTAGATGAGCTTCAAAAATTATTTCCTCAAAAAACTGTAAAATCGTTCAATCTTAGGAAATCTAATACAGATCCTAAATCAAATGCTTTGCATTTGGACTGTTGCTTCCAGCCTATAGGAGATAATTTTGCGATTATCCACAAACATGGATTCTTAGAGGAAGAGGAGTATAATTGGTTAGTTAACCTATATGGAAAAGATCAAGTCTTTGAAATCGATGCTCAAGAAATGTATGATATGAATAGCAATATTTTTTCAATTTCTGAGAAAGTGGTTATCTCTGATGTATATTTTAAGCGATTAAATGCTTGGCTAACTTCAAAAGGGATACAAGTAGAAACTGTAGATTATAGAGAAATTGCTAAACAAGAGGGTTTGTTGAGATGTTCAACATTGCCTTTAATAAGAGAATAAATGAAACAAATTACAGATACCTTAGTCATGATACGCCCTGTTAACTTCAGAATGAATGAAGAAACAGCAGTGAATAATTACTTTCAACACTCTACAGGAGACTTACAGGAAAGTGTCAATGCCAAAGCACAGAAGGAATTTGATACGTTTGCAGATAAGTTGAAATCAGTTGGGGTTAACATCATAATAATCGACGATATTGCTTCTCAGGATACTCCAGATTCTATTTTTCCAAATAACTGGGTTTCTTTTCATGAAAATGGAGATGTAGCTCTTTATCCCATGTTTGCTAAAAATAGGCGAAAGGAGAGACGTGAAGATATTTTTAAGACCATTGAAGCTGAAGGTCGATTCATCAGGAACTTTATAGATTATACTTCTGCGGAGCAAGAGGATTTTTATCTAGAAGGGACAGGGAGCTTGATCTTGGATCGGGTAAATAGTAAAGCCTATTGTGCGTTATCACCAAGAGCAGACGAAGATTTAGTTATCGAGTTCTGTGAAGATTTTGAGTATACTCCAATTATTTTCAATGCTTACCAAAACTTTAAAGGAGAAAGACTTCCTATTTATCACACCAATGTTATGATGTGTGTAGCCGAAGAATTCGCAGTGATTTGCTTAGATACTATCGATGATAAAAAGGAACAGAAATTAGTTGCTGATAGTCTTATGCAAGATGGAAAAGAAATTATTTCTATTTCTGAAGAACAAATGAATAATTTTGCAGGAAATATGCTTCAGGTTCAAGGCCAAGCAGATAAATTTTTAGTAATGAGCCAAACTGCGCATCAGGCATTGTCTCAACACCAGATTAAAATTATAGAACAGTATTGTAAAATTTTAAGCAGTGATTTAGAGACTATAGAAACGCATGGCGGCGGTAGTGCAAGATGCATGCTGGCAGAAGTGTTTATACCTAAAATTGTTTAAAAAAATTGCATATAAATTAAAAAGCCAGCTTTTAAAAGCTGGCTTTTTAATTTAATTAGCTTCTTCGCTAATAAATTTTATTCGGTAAAGTCTCAATTCTTCTTCATCGTAATCGCCATCAAACTCTTCAATAGCCGCGTTGATGCTATCTGAATTAGCTTCCAAGAAGTAATCGTGAATTTCCTCTTGTTGATCTTCGTCTAAAATATCATCTAACCAGTAATTGATGTTTAATTTAGTCCCGCTAAATACAATAGCTTCCATTTCTTTGATAAACTGCTTCATTTCGAAACCTTTGCCATCAGCAATGTCTGTCAATGGTAATTTCCTATCTATATTTTGAATGATATACAGTTTGTTAGCACTATTGGCACCAGTGCTTTTTACTACCAAATCGTCTGGCCTTAAAATCTCATTTTCTTCAACATAATATTGAATCAACTCTATAAACTCTTTCCCAAACTTTTTAGCCTTCCCTTCACCGACACCGTGAATATTGACCATTTCTTCTGAATTGATAGGATATTTTAAAGCCATGTCTTCTAAAGAAGGATCTTGAAATACTACAAATGGTGGGATCTCCTTTCTTTTAGCTACTTTTTTTCTAAGATCTTTTAGCATCTTAAGTAGCTTTTCATCGGTACCTCCAGAAGGTTTGGAGGAGGTGTTGATAGTAGATAAGTTAGTGAAGTCATTATCTTCTGTCATCATAAAAGAAGTATTGTTCTTTAAAAACTCTTCTCCTTTAGGTTGTAATTTCACAACTCCATAAGACTCTAATTCCTTTTTGAGGAATCCAGAAATTATCACTTGGCGCAATAAAGCTGTCCAGTAGCTCGCAGGCTTATCTTTCCCAGCCTTGAAAATTTTAAGATTTTCAGTTTTATTAGACTTGATAAGGACGTTGATACTTCCGCAAAGCGTGTGAACTATTTCTTTAGATTTAAATAACTGTCCGGTTTCTATTACCGTTTTCAGTATTAAATCAACATCGTCTTTAGCCTCTTTTTTCTTTTTAGGATAGCGTATATTATCGTCCATGTCACCGCCGTCACCAGTCTCATTGTCAAATTCTTCGCCGAAATAATGTAAAATATATTTTCTACGTGAAATAGAACTTTCAGCAAAAGCAACCACATCTTGAAGTAAAGCATGACCTATCTCTTGTTCAGCAATAGGCTTTCCGCTCATAAATTTCTCAAGCTTTTCAATGTCTTTATGATTGTAATAGGCAACACAATGGCCTTCACCACCGTCCCTTCCTGCTCTTCCCGTTTCCTGATAGTAACTTTCTATACTCTTCGGAATGTCATTATGAACTACAAATCGAACATCGGGTTTATCGATCCCCATCCCAAAAGCAATAGTTGCCACTACGACATCTATATCTTCCATCAAAAACATATCTTGATGCCTGCTTCTTGATTTAGCATCAAGTCCAGCATGATAGGGAACGGCTTTGACGCCATTGACTTGAAGTGCTTGAGACAATTGCTCTACCCGCTTTCTGCTTAGGCAATAGATAATACCACTTTTACCCGAGTTTTTCTTAACAAATTTTATAATGTCAGAATCTACATCATCTGTTTTTGGACGAATTTCGTAATATAAGTTAGGCCTGTTAAATGAATCCTTAAAGGTTTTAGAATTTGGAATCCTTAGGTTTTTAAGGATGTCTTCTTGGACTTTAGGGGTGGCAGTCGCTGTAAGACCAATGATAGGAATATTCTCTCCTATGCGTTCAATAATATTTTTTAAGTTCCTATATTCAGGTCTAAAATCATGCCCCCATTCGGAGATACAATGGGCTTCATCTATGGCTAAAAAGGAAATGTTTTCACCTTTTAGAAACTCTATGTATTCAGTTTTAGTAAGAGATTCTGGAGCAACATAGACCAACTTGGTAATGCCGCTAGAAATATCTTCCTTGACTTGTTTGACTTGTGTTTTATTCAAAGATGAATTCAAAACATGAGCAACCCCGTGGTGTTCAGAAATATTTCTTATAGCATCCACTTGGTTTTTCATAAGGGCTATAAGCGGAGAGACAACTATGGCTGTTCCCTCTTTAATTAATGCGGGTAGTTGATAACATAAAGATTTGCCTCCACCAGTCGGCATGATCACAAATGTATCTTTGTTTGAAATAATGCTTTTTATAACCTGTTCCTGAAGACCTTTGAACTCGTTAAAACCAAAGTATTTCTTTAATTCTTGATGTAAATTGATTTGTTCCAATTGAAATTTTACTATTTAGTTTTATTTACCTTTGTAAAATTAAATATACGCATTCTTTATAAAGTGCAATTATTAAATGTAGCAAATTATGGAAGATGTAGCGATACAATCTTACGCCAAAGATATCATATTAATGGAATCTAAGGCAATACAAAATCTTGAAGCTTTAATTGATAAGTCTTTTTCTGATGCTGTGAAGGCTATTTTTGACTCTAAGGGGCGAGTGATCATTACGGGCATTGGTAAAAGCGCAATCATCGCTACTAAAATTGTAGCGACTTTAAATTCAACAGGAACCCCTGCTGTCTTTATGCATGCTGCAGATGCCATTCACGGAGATCTTGGAACAATTTTGAAAGACGATATTGTGATTTGTATTTCAAAAAGCGGGAATACACCAGAAATAAAGGTCCTTGCACCGCTTATCAAAAATTTTAAAAATACATTAATTGCAATTACAGGAAACAAAGATTCTTTTTTGGGTAAGCAAGCCGATTTTGTGCTTAATACATTTGTTGAAAAAGAAGCTTGCCCCAATAATCTTGCGCCTACGACTAGTACAACAGCTCAATTAGTCATGGGAGATGCTCTAGCGGTATGTTTATTGAAATTACGCGGATTTTCAAGAAATGATTTCGCTAAATTCCATCCAGGCGGAGCTTTGGGTAAAACGTTATATTTGAGAGTAAGCGACATCACTTCACAAAATATGAAGCCACAGGTGAATCCAGAAACTCCTCTTAAGGATGTGATTATTGAGATTTCAACTAACATGCTTGGGGTAACGGCAGTTTTAGAAAATGATGAAGTTATCGGTATTATTACAGATGGAGATTTGAGGCGGATGTTAAGCACTACTGAAAACTTTACCAAACTGAAAGCCAAAGATATAATGACCAAAAACCCAAAAACTATTGCCAATTCTGCCATGGCAATTGATGCTTTGGATCTTTTGGAAACTTATGATATTACGCAACTTATCTCTCATGAAAATGGAAAATATGCTGGAGTAGTTCACCTTCATAATCTCGTAAAAGAAGGCATTATATAATATGGCTAAATCCAAGCAAACGAAAAATCCAAACGAAATGTCCTTTTTAGATCATCTTGAAGATTTAAGGTGGCATTTATTGAGGGCAACACTCGCTATCCTTGTTGGGGGTGCGATTGCTTTTTGGTTGAAGTCTTTCATTTTTGACGTGATTATATTTGGGCCAAAGCGGGCAGATTTTTATACCTATAGTGTATTATGTAATATTTCTGAATACCTCGGGTTGCAAGAAAGTTTTTGTTTTGATGAGCTTCCTTTCAGAATACAAAGTAGGACCATGGCAGGACAATTTAGTGCTCACATTTGGACCTCTATTACTGCTGGTTTTATCATGGCTTTTCCTTACGTTATTTATCAATTTTGGGCTTTTATAGCGCCTGGATTAGCCTCTTCCGAAAAGAAAAACGCAAGGTGGTTTATCATTGTCACCTCTTTCTTATTTTTCTTAGGGGTCTTATTTGGGTATTATGTCATCACTCCTTTGTCGGTTAATTTTTTAGGGAGTTATACCGTGAGTAAAGAAGTTTTCAACGATTTCGATTTAAGCAGCTATATAGGTTTGGTGAGAGCCTCTGTACTCGCTAGTGGCTTAATTTTTGAACTGCCTGTTATTATATATTTTTTGACCAAAGTAGGTTTGGTAACTCCAGAATTTCTAAGGCAAAACCGAAAGTACTCTTTGGTGTTTATATTGATTATTTCAGCATTGATAACACCTCCAGATATCGCCAGCCAAGTGATTGTTGCTATACCGGTTTTGGTCTTGTATGAGGTGAGTATTTTCATTTCTGTATTGGTTTTAAGAAAGCAACGTAAAGAAGAAAAAAGAAAAAACAAATAGATAATTATGATGGATTTAGTAGATGAATTTGAGGCGTATAGAGCCAAAATGAATGGAAAGATTTTAGATGAAAACAATAAAGTTCTTAAACGAATCTTTAATTTAGATACCAATTCCTTTACAGAAGGAGCTTTGGATGTAAAGACTAAAGAATTATTGGGCCTCGTTTCTTCTTTGGTCTTGAGGTGTGATGATTGTGTGAAATACCATCTAGAGTCTTCTTATAAAGAGGGCCTGAAAAGAGCTCAAATTGTTGAGGCTTTAAGTATTGGTACCTTAGTAGGTGGGACAATAGTTATACCACACTTAAGAAGGGCTTTTGAATATTGGGAAGCTTTAGAACAGAAGTTTGGAAAAACAGAATAAAAACAACTAATTTTCGGGTATGAAACCATTGTTACCAACTATAGTTAGACTTTTTGCTTATGCAGGCCTTATGTTTATTATGGCTTTAGTCATTCAATTTGATTTTGCTGAAGGTGAAGTGAAAGAAGATTCTCTTATTGAAATCACACAAGAAATTTTGCTTTTTGTAAGCTCCATTCTCTTAATTGTCTTTAGCTCAAAGGCTAAAGGTTATAAAATATTTCACTTGACATTGGCAGGTTTTCTTGGGGTTCATTTTGTTAGAGAATTTGATTTTTGGTTAAATGTACAGTTATTTGATAAAGCTTGGCAGGTTCTAGCCCTCATCATTCTTGTCCTGATTATTGTTATGGTCATTAGAAATTGGAAAAAATTCATTTTTGAATTTGTAGCAATATCCAAAACCTATGGGTTTGCCTTTTTCTTTTCAGGACTTATTATCCTTCATGTTTTTTCAAGACTCTATGGGCGTAAACTGATGTGGATAGACTTATTAAGAGATACCCATGACAAGTATGTTATTGAAGATAATGGGGAAAAGGTTATTGCTTTAAGAGATTTTATGCGACCGGTGAAAGATGCTTCTGAAGAGAGTATCGAGCTATTAGCCTACTCGATTATTTTTATTGGTGTAGTCGAGATGATTATGTTCAGTGTAAAATCTTCTAAAAAAATACAGTCATGAATTCAAACCGTGCCACATTAAGAGCTGAAAACTTAGTTAAAGCCTACAAAGGCGTTAAGGTCGTTAAAGGTATAAGTGTTGAAGTCACTCAGGGAGAAATTGTTGGCCTTTTGGGGCCTAATGGTGCAGGAAAGACTACCTCTTTTTATATGATTGTGGGTTTAATAAAACCCAATGCGGGTCATATCTACCTTGATAAGACGAACATCACGAAATTCCCGATGTATAAGAGGGCTCAAAATGGTATTGGCTATCTTGCTCAAGAGGCGTCAATATTCAGGAAATTGAGTATTGAAGATAATATTATGAGTGTCTTGGAACTCACAGATCTTAATAAGAAGGAAAGAGAAGAAAAAATGGAATCTCTTATTAGTGAATTTGGTTTAAATCATATTCGAACAAATAGGGGTGACCTTTTGTCTGGTGGAGAAAGACGCCGGACCGAGATTGCCAGGGCTTTAGCCACAGACCCTAAATTTATTCTCCTTGATGAACCTTTTGCAGGAGTAGATCCTGTAGCCGTTGAGGATATTCAAAAAATTGTCGCCCAGCTTAAAAATAAAAACATAGGTATCTTAATTACAGATCACAATGTTCAGGAAACATTGGCGATTACAGATAGAACTTACCTCATGTTTGAGGGTGGAATTCTAAAACATGGTGAACCTGAAGAATTGGCTAACGATGAAATGGTTAGAAAAGTTTATTTGGGTCAGAATTTTGAGTTGCGTAAGAAAAAAATCTTTGAATAAAGTCTTAGGTTTTTTGCTTTTTCTTTTCAGCAGCAGGAAACAAAATATTATTGAGTATAAGTCTATAGCCAGGAGATTTCGGATGTAATTCCAATTCTGTTCTCGGGTCGCCTACTCTGTGTTGATAATCTTCTGGATCATGCCCGCCGTAAAAGGTAAAAAAGCCTTTCCCCTTTATCCCGTGAATGTATCTCGCTTCGTCATTGAGCTTATTTTTACCCATCACAAGAACATTAGATTTAATTTGATTAGGCCGAAAGGCGGTGGTTTGGCCCATAAATCCTTTTACCACTGCAGTATGATTTTGACAAAGCATTGTAGGGATCGGATCCCACTTTGCTGAATAATCCATTAAAGTGAAATAATCTTTAGTCTTTGGGATATTTCTGGTACTGGTCATATCTATGGACGAGTATTCATAAACCATAGGATCTTTTTCTAGGATATAATCGGTAAAAGCCATAGTTTTTGAATAGTCGATTTTATTTTGGTAACCAGAATCTGAAGGATCTCCGTCAAACATAGGCTCGCAGATATCAGTACCTTCAGCAGAAAGAGCAATATCAAAAGAATCGGTCGCACTGCACATGGCGAACATAAAGCCCCCACCAATCACATAAGCATTAATCTTTTTAGCAACGGCTAATTTCGCTTTAGACACTTTAGCATAACCCAGTGACTCTGCTAAAGCTTCAGCTTTTTTTTTCTCCAGTATATACCAAGGAGCAGAGCGGTAAGCCCTATAGAATTTTCCATATTGACCTGTGAAGTCTTCATGGTGGAGATGCAGCCAATCGTACAATAGCAACTCATCATTCAAAACACCTTCGTCATAGATCGTTTCGTAAGGGATTTCTGCAAATTCCAGAACCATAGTCACAGCGTCATCCCATGGTACATTACCTTGTGGAGAGTACACTGCAATTTTTGGTGCTTTTTCGAGAAGAACAGCTTCCATGTTTTGCGAAGGACTGTTGATGATTTCTAAAATTTGTTTTGTCTCAGCATTGGACTTAATTTCAAAAGATACGCCTCTAATGGTGCATTCACGTTCTAAATCTTCGGAATAAGGGGATAAAAAAGATCCGCCTCTATAATTAAGTAGCCATTGTATTTTTTGCTCTTTTTCCAATAACCAATAAGAGATGCCGTAAGCTTTTAGGTGATTGTCTTGAGTCTCAAAATCCATAGGAATTAGGATGAACTTAGAATACCCCGTAAAGCTTATTAGAAATACTAGGCCAAAAAGCAAACTCTTCATAGTTGACTAGTTTTAAAAAGGAACTTCATCGTCCTTGCTATCTATATTTTGACTTGGTGATGGTGAACCAAAGACATCTTCAGCATTCGGGAAAGAAGAGGTTTCTGATTTCCCTGC
Organism: Psychroflexus torquis ATCC 700755; assembly: GCF_000153485.2. Classification (NCBI taxonomy): domain Bacteria; kingdom Pseudomonadati; phylum Bacteroidota; class Flavobacteriia; order Flavobacteriales; family Flavobacteriaceae; genus Psychroflexus; species Psychroflexus torquis. The sequence goes on from NC_018721.1 coordinate 2,797,794, forward strand.
ATTCATGCTGGAATTGATTTCAAAAGGAGAATCAAAATTATCTAAGTTTTCAAATTTACCAAGCTGACCGATAAACTTCAATCGAATACTATCCAAGCCACCATTCCTATGTTTTGCAATAATAAACTCAGCTTGACCTTGGGTAGGGGATTGATCCTCATCATCCCACTCGTCAATATCATAATATTCAGGACGATAAATAAAAGAGACAATATCTGCATCTTGTTCGATAGCCCCAGATTCTCTAAGGTCACTAAGTAATGGTCGCTTACTGCCACCTCTGGTTTCTACGGCTCTAGAGAGTTGAGACAATGCCAAAACAGGAATGCTTAATTCTTTTGCTAGGGCTTTTAAGTTCCTGGAGATGCTAGAAATTTCCTGTTCACGATTCCCTCCTTTTTGAGATCCTCCACCAGTCATCAACTGCAAGTAATCCACGACTATCAATTTTATACCGTGTTGAGAAGAAAGTCGTCTTGCTTTTGCTCTTAAGTCAAAAATAGACAAAGAGGGGGTGTCATCGATAAAGAGAGGAGCTTGTTCTAGGGATTTCACTTTTACATTCAACTGCTCCCATTCGTGTGGCTCTAGATTTCCTGTTCTTAGTTTTTCTGAACTCAATCCAGTTTCAGAAGAAATAAGACGTGTAATCAACTGAACAGAAGACATCTCTAAAGAAAAGAAGGCCACGGGGATATTTTGGCCAACAGCAATATTTCTTGCCATGGTAAGTGTAAGCGCTGTTTTACCCATACCAGGACGAGCAGCAATAATCACAAGATCACTAGGTTGCCATCCTGAGGTTAACTTGTCCAAATCTGTAAATCCTGAAGGCACACCACTTAATCCCTCTTTATTGGAGATTTCTTCTATTCGTTTTTTGGCCTGCATCACCAAGTTTTGAGCAGTCTCCGAAGATCGCTTGATGTTTCCTTGAGTGACCTCGTATAATTTGGATTCTGCATGATCTAAAAGATCAAAAACATCGGTGCCTTCATCGTAAGACTCTTCTATAATTTCATTGGAAATCTTAATTAGGCATCTTTGAATATACTTTTGCAAAACAATTCTAGAGTGATACTCAATATGCGCCGAAGAAGATACCTTTTGGGTGAGTTGAATCAGGTAATATTCACCACCTGAGGCTTGTAGTTTTTTTTGTTTTTTTAATTCTGTGGAAACCGTTAACAAGTCAATGGGGTCTCCCTTTTCAAATAAGATTATGATGGCCTCATAAATATTTTTATGGGCTTGCTTATAGAAAACGTCGGAATGTAAGATATCTATAACTTCATCGACACCTTTTTTATCAATCATCATCGCTCCAAGTATAACCTCTTCAAGGTCAGTAGCTTGTGGCGGTATTTTCCCTTTTTGTAAACTGATAACATCTCCTTTTGGAGAATTTTTAAATGAAGATTGGGTTGCATTTTCCATACTACGAATGTAAATAAAAGGTTACTAATAAAGTGGAAAAAGCATTAGCTTAACACTCAGCTTTTTCAACAGTAACCTGTTGATAACTAAAAATTTATGTTGATAACTAAAAAAATCCAGATAATTAGTATCTGGATTTTGAGATAAATTGAGCTATGCTAGGATTTACTCATTGTAAACTCCTATATCAACAAATTTTTGCATCCGTTTTTGCACTAATTCTTCTGGGGATAACTTTTTCAATTCTTCTAATTCTGCAAGAATAGTCTTCGTTACAATTTCAAAAGTTTTTTCTCTATTGCTATGTGCACCTCCAAGAGGTTCTTTGATAATTTTATCGATAATTTTCAATTTCTTCATATCGGTTGCTGTTAGCTTTAAAGCTTCGGCGGCCGTTTGCTTATTTTCCCAGCTTCTCCATAAGATAGAAGAACAAGATTCTGGAGAAATCACAGAATACCAAGTGTTTTCTAGCATCATTACTGTGTCTCCAACAGCTATTCCTAAGGCTCCTCCACTAGCGCCTTCTCCAATAATGATCACGATAACGGGAACCTTAAGTTGACTCATTTCCATGATGTTTCTGGCAATAGCTTCACCCTGTCCTCGCTCTTCTGCTTCAAGTCCTGGAAAGGCTCCAGGGGTATCTATAAAACTGACAATTGGTAAATTGAACTTTTCAGCTTTTTTCATCAAACGTAAGGCCTTTCGATAACCTTCTGGATTGGCCATTCCAAAGTTTCGGTACTGGCGGGTTTTGGTGTTGTACCCTTTTTGTTGACCAATAAACATAAAACTTTGTTCATTGATTTTACCAAGTCCGCCGATCATAGCTTTGTCGTCGCCAAAGTTTCTATCGCCATGCAGTTCCATAAAGGTGTTGCCACAAATAGCGTTGATATAATCTAGGGTGTAGGGTCTATTAGGATGTCTAGATAATTGAACTCTTTGCCAAGCATTAAGATTGGAATAGATTTCTTTCTTTTTATTATCTAGTTTAAGTTTGATCTGCTTGCAAGTCTCTGTGACGTCTACCTCACTATCTTGACCTATTTCGCAAGCCTTTTCGAATTGCTCTTGAAGGGCTTTAATCGGTAATTCAAAATCTAAATATTCCATGAATACAGTGTGTTTCTTTAAAAGTCAGTCCGCAAATATATAAATATATGTCTGTTTAAATGATAAATTTTAGATTAGCGTTTAGCTTTGATAAGTAAATAAATAGCTAAAAGACCAAACAAAATATTGGAGAACCAAACAGCGATTAGTGGTGAGAATGTCGATTTTTCTGCAATGGTTCCAAAAACCTTATCTAAAAAGATAAAGGCGAAAGCAATAACAATTCCTATCGCGAGATTAGCTCCCATACCTCCTCGTCTTTTCATCGCCGATACAGAGACTGCGATGATTGTGAGAATAAAGGCAGAGACTGGAACACTCCATCGCTTATAGGCTACAATCTGATAACTACTAATGTTGGCAGATCCTCTTCGCTTTTCAGTTGTTATAAAGTCTTTTAATTCCCCATAATCTAGAGTTTCTGCGATATATTCTACTGGAGTTAATTCACCAAATTCAAAAGGCAAAATCGTATCTAAAGAAGACTGTCTTTCTATAACATCTTCCCTTTCATTTATAGTTCTCTTTTCAAAATTATTTAAGGTATATGTGGAATCTTTTGCATTGAATTTTAATCGAGAGGCCGAGATTTTAAAAGTCATTTCTTGGCCCTCAAAATGTTCTAGGGTAAAGTTTCTAGCGGTTCCTGTACTGGTTTGAAAGTTTGTAGCAAAAATAAACTCGTTATCATTGACTTGCCGATAAACATTTTGCGTCTCTTGCGATTGTTTACCTTTTTTGAAATACTGATATTTAAATTCGTTAAACCCTTGACTTGCATTGGGCACCAGATACATAGTGAACATAAGGGCAATGCCACATACCAAAGTAGCACCGATAAGATAGGGTCTTAAAAATCTCGAAAATGAAATGCCTGAACTCAGAATGGCAATGATTTCTGTATTATTCGCTAATTTGGAAGTAAACCATATGATGGATAAGAATAGAAAAATAGGGAATAATAAGTTGGCAAAGTATATGGTGAAGTTGCCATAAAACACCAGAACTTCTTCAATTGGTACCTCATTTTCTTTGATATCGTCAATCTTTTCTGAAAGATTGACGATAATGCCTATGGGTATAAACATCAAAAGCAAAGCAACGAATGTTGTTAAGTAGCGTTTTAGTATGTACCAATCTATAATTTTCAATGCTCTAGTATTAAAGTCTTATCGATAATTTTTTAACCATAGTATCCTTCCAGGTTCTAAAGGTGCCTGCTTGTATTTGTCGCCTAGCCTCTCTTACTAACCATAAATAGAACCCTAAATTGTGTATGGTAGCAATTTGTTTTCCTAACAATTCTTTGACGGAGAAAAGATGTTTTAAATACGCTTTAGAATATTCCGTATCTACCCAAGTGTAAGCTGCTGGATCTAAAGGTGAAAAATCCTCCTCCCACTTTTTATTTTTGATGTTAATGGTGCCTTCAGAGGTGAATAACATGCCGTTTCTACCATTTCTGGTAGGCATAACACAATCGAACATGTCTACACCCAAAGCTATATTTTCTAATAGATTAGAAGGGGTTCCTACCCCCATTAAGTAGCGTGGTTTGTCTTCAGGTAAAATGGCATTTACAACTTCGGTCATCGCATACATTTCATCATCAGGTTCACCTACTGAAAGCCCTCCAATGGCGTTGCCCTCTGCACCAACATTAGCGATATATTCTGCAGACTGCTGTCTTAGGTCTTTATATGTACTTCCTTGCACGATAGGAAAAAGCGTTTGTTCGTGTCCATAAAGCGGTGATGTATTTTTCATGTGATTCATGCAACGGTCTAGCCATCTATGGGTCATGTGCATAGATCTTTGTGCATATTTATAATCACAAGGATAAGGTGTGCACTCATCAAAAGCCATGATAATATCTGCACCAATTTCCCTTTGAATATTTATAGCACTTTCGGGAGTGAATAGATGGGTTGAGCCATCAATATGAGATTTAAACTTCACCCCTTCTTCTTTGATTTTTCTATTTGCAGAAAGTGAATAGACTTGGTAACCGCCACTATCGGTAAGGATATTTCTATCCCAGTTCATGAATTTATGGAGTCCTCCAGCTTTCTTAAGGATTCCTGTTCCGGGTCTTAGATAAAGATGATAGGTATTTCCTAAAATAATGTCAGGATTAATTTCTTCTTTGAGTTCTCTTTGGTGAACTCCCTTAACAGTGCCAATAGTACCAACTGGCATAAATATAGGAGTTTCAATAACGCCATGGTCTGTGGTTAGTTTTCCAGCTCTAGCCTTGGAATTGGGGTCTTTACTTAGTAATTCGAATGTCATATAGATTTCAATAGCCTGCAAATATACTCTACTCTATTAAAACTATTTTCAACAGATGAAGATAATAGGAAGCCAAAATATGAGGGACTCTGTTTTATAATAAATTCTTACTTTTGAGCAACTTTTAAAATTCTTATTTATCTCATGTCAACAACACAACATTTACAAGATTTTGTCACGCAAGTAAGGAGAGATATTCTTCGCCAAGTCCATCAAGTAAATTCTGGTCATCCTGGAGGTTCTCTTGGTTGTGCAGAATACTTTTCTGTCCTTTATCAAGACGTCATGGAGTATTCCGTCGACTTCGATATGGATGGAAAAAACGAAGATTTATTCTTTTTATCTAATGGACATATTTCTCCAGTCTTCTATAGTGTTTTATCTCGGTCCGGATTTTTCCCTGTAGAAGAGCTTAACACGTTTAGAAAGATAGATTCTAGACTACAAGGTCATCCAACTACTCATGAAGGTTTGCCAGGTATAAGAATTGCTTCTGGATCTTTAGGGCAGGGAATGTCTGTCGCCATAGGAGCAGCACAGACCAAAAAATTAAATAAAGATACACATCTCATTTATAGTCTCCATGGTGATGGAGAGCTACAGGAAGGTCAAAATTGGGAAGCGATTCTCTATGCAGGATCAAAAGGTGTAGACAATCTTATTGCGACTATAGATTATAATAAAAAGCAGATAGACGGGGCTACAGACGATGTGTTGCCTCTTGGAAATCTTAAGAAGAAATTTGAAGCTTTTGACTGGAAGGTTATAGAATTAAAGGCAGGAAACGATATCACTGCCATAAAAGAAGCTCTAGAAAAGGCAAAAGGATTAACGGGTAAAAAACAACCTGTTGTTATTCTTATGGAAACTGAGATGGGAAATGGTGTAGATTTTATGATGGGAACTCACGCTTGGCATGGTAAAGCTCCTAATGACGAGCAACTCGAAAAAGCACTTTCTCAAAACCTGGAAACTCTTGGTGATTACTAAGGAGTCGTTTAGAATAACATTAATTTTTTCACATTAGATTATAAAGACCATGAAAATATATAAAAATACAGGAAATATAGATACCCGATCTGGATTTGGAGCTGGCCTAGCTGAACTTGGTAAAACCAATCCTAATGTCGTAGCTCTTTGTGCAGACCTAACAGGATCTTTAAAAATGGATGAATTTAAGGACAATCATCCAGAGCGTTTTTTCCAGATAGGAATTGCAGAAGCCAATATGATTTGTATTGCTGCTGGAATGACTATAGGAGGCAAAATTCCATTTACAGGCACATTTGCTAATTTCTCAACGGGTAGAGTCTATGATCAGATCAGACAATCGGTAGCTTATTCTGGTAAAAATGTCAAAATTTGTGCTTCCCATGCTGGTTTAACCTTAGGAGAAGATGGTGCTACTCATCAAATCCTTGAAGACTTGGGTATGATGAAAATGTTGCCTGGAATGACTGTGATAAACACCTGTGATTATAACCAAACCAAAGCGGCTACTCTTGCGATTGCAGAACATGAAGGTCCGGTTTATTTGAGGTTTGGTCGCCCTAAAGTGGCTAACTTCACCCCAGAGGATCAGAAATTTGAAATTGGAAAAGCTGTTCATTTAACCGAAGGCAATGATGTCACTATTATTGCTACCGGGCATTTGGTTTGGGAAGCTTTAGAGGCTGCCAAAATTTTAGATGAGAAAGGGATTTCTGCTGAGGTGATTAATATTCATACGATAAAGCCTTTAGATGAAACGGCTATTTTAAAGTCAATACGAAAAACAAAATGTGTAGTGACTGCAGAAGAGCATAACTTTTTAGGAGGACTTGGTGAAAGCGTAGCTAGAACTCTGACTCTCAATCACCCAGCGCCTCAAGAATTTGTTGCTACTAACGATACCTTTGGAGAAAGTGGAGAGCCACTTATGCTCCTTGATAAATATGGACTAAATGCAAAAGCCATTATTGAAAAAGCGGAAGCTGTGATTTTAAGAAAATAATAGTTTATTTTTAATTTTAAGAAAAAGCCTTCTGGAAACATCCTAAAGGCTTTTTAGCTGGAAAGAGTTTTTACAAAATCGTAGAGGACCTTCAGCACTGGGTGATTTTTGCTGGACGTATTCCCTAAAAATATATCCTCAAGATTTAAATTTTCTTTGCCTACTATTTTTTTTATGTGGTGGTCATGTACCTTCTTATAGGCCATGGACCAGTCTTTAAATTGGCGTTCACTCAAGTCTCCAGAATCTAAAAGAATCATGTCTTTATGCCTAATATCCTTACTGATAGATTCATACACTTTGTCGATCTCTTGTGCAGGACCTTCTATATATTGAACAAATTTACCCTGAATAAGAAGCAATACCCCAGTTATCGTTAATTGTTTATTTTTCTCCCTTACCTGAAATAAAAAATCTTCAATACTTTTACTGGACATCACTCTAGACTGAGAGCTCATATAAGATACAAATTTCAATGACATTTGATTTTTTTTTGAACTCTAATTTAAGCTTTTTTTTGAAATCTTAATGTCCAAAAATAAAGGCTTTCATAAAAACATCTCAATTTTTTAAGATTTGAAGATTTCCTTAATTTCAAATCATAACTTTGTAAAAAGATTCACCATGGAATTAAAATTGACCCGCCCCATTTGTTTTTTTGATTTAGAAACTACTGGGATTAATATTTCAAAAGATAGAATTGTTGAGATTTCTATCTTAAAAGTTTTTGAAAACAACAATAAAGAGAGTTATACCTGGAAGGTGAATCCAGGAATTCCTATTCCAAAAGAAACCACAGCAATTCATGGAATAAGTGATGAAGATGTGGTGAATGAACCAAAGTTTGATGAACTCGCTCCGAAAATCAATGCTATGATAAAAGGCTGTGACCTTGGAGGCTACAATAGCAATAGATTCGATATCCCATTATTAGCTGAAGAGATGTTGAGAACGGGAATTGATTTTGATCTTAAGAAAATAAACGCTGTAGATGTTCAAACTATTTTCCATAAAAAGGAAAAGCGAACCTTGGAAGCCGCTTATAAATTCTATTGTGATAAAGATTTGACAGATGCCCATAGTGCAGAGGCAGACACCAACGCTACTTATGAGGTTTTAAAATCTCAACTCGACCGGTATCCAGATTTAGAAAATGATACCAAATGGTTATCTACCTTTAGTGCACATAAGAAATTCGCCGATCTCGCTGGGTTTCTCGTTATGAATAAAAAAGATGAAGAGGTTTTCGGGTTTGGAAAATTTAAGGGTAAAAAAGTTGAAGATGTCTTGGAAAAAGAACCTGGCTATTTTGGATGGATTCAAAATTCTGATTTCCCACTTTATACCAAAAAAGTGCTTACAGCCATTAAATTGAGAAAACTGGCCACTAAATAAGACCAACTCCTCACAAAGCGAACTTGTTTTACCAGCAATTTTTAAACTAGTAAGGGCTAAATTTAAAATCACTAGATAAAATTCTATGAAATATTTATTTATTTTTATTTTGAGTATAAATTTCATGAATGCTCAGAACGTTAGTAATTTAGATTCGGTAGTGAATGTTTCTTTACCTTCTTTATCATACATGACTTTAAATACATCAAACCTTTCATCAAATAAATACAATCAAAATTTTTTAAATTTGAAAGTGAAAAAGCATTACCGAGATATTAAAGAAGGTTTTTTTGTTCTCTCTAAGTATGCTTTTAAAAACTATGATCAATTTGATTATGATGTTTTTAATTACACACCAGAAGATGCACTTAGAAAAATTACTCCTAATTACGACCTCCATAGTGCGCCGCTTCCTTCTCCTATGTATTATCCAATTGATTAATCGATCAGTATTTTTAGGCTTTTAATTGTCTGTTTTATGATTTTAAGTGATTAATTTTGTAGAGTTTTAATTAATTTAAATTTTCTTATGAAGCTAATTTGTATTGGTAGAAATTATGCAAAACATATTTCTGAACTAAAAAACGAAAAGCCTGAACATCCAGTGGTTTTTCTTAAGCCAGATTCTTCAGTGCTATTAAAAAATAATCCGTTTATTATTCCTGCATTCACTAAAGAGGTGCATCATGAAGTGGAAATTCTAGTAAAAATAAATAAAGTAGGAAAGCATATTCAGACGAAATTCGCTCATAAATATTATGATGAGATAGGTTTGGGTATAGATTTTACAGCAAGAGATATTCAAAATCAATTAAAAGAGCAGGGGTTACCTTGGGAAAAGGCTAAGGGTTTTGATGGGGCTGCGGTTATAGGAGAAACATGGTTACCTAAGGACAGATTTCAAGATCTCAATAATATTGATTTTAGATTAGAAAAAAACAAAACAGCAGTTCAATCAGGATCTACTTCAGAAATGCTTTGGAGAATCGACGAGCTTATCGCTCACGTTTCAGAATACTTTACGCTTAAAATTGGAGATGTCATTTTTACAGGAACTCCGGCAGGAGTAGGAAGAGTCGAAGAAGGAGATCATTTAGAGGGATTTATCGAAGATACATCATGCTTTTCAATTCAAGTAAAATAAAACTATGCAGGCAGAAATAATAACCATAGGAGATGAAATTCTCATCGGTCAAATTATAGATACAAATTCAGCTTATATCGGCAAACAGCTCAATAAAATAGGGGTAGAGGTGTATCAAATTTCGTCGATTCAAGATGAGGAGTCCCATATTTTAAGAGCTTTTGAAGAAGCGTCCAAACGCTCAAATATTGTGATTGTAACTGGAGGCCTTGGTCCTACCAAAGATGATATTACAAAACACACGTTTTGTAAGTATTTCAATGACGAATTAGTTTTAGATAAAAAGGTTTTGGCACATGTCGAGGACATATTTAAAAAATATGTGGACACTCCTATTTTAGAAGCCAATAAATCTCAGGCTTGGATTCCTTCACAATCTATCACCCTACACAATGAATATGGAACTGCTCCAGGAATGTGGTTTGAAAAAAAAGGGGTCGTTTATATTTCTATGCCAGGAGTGCCTTATGAAATGAAATCCATATTGACCGAGCAAGTTATACCTAGACTTCAAGATCGATTTAAAACACCCTTTATCATTCATAAAACCGTTCTTACTTATGGATTAGGAGAAAGTGCCATTGCAGAGCGTATTGAAGATTGGGAAAATAAATTACCTAAATTTATAAAATTAGCATACTTGCCAAGTCTAGGACGAGTAAGGTTAAGGTTGAGCGCTAGGGGAGAGGATGAGAAGCTGCTTAAAGAGAGTTTAATTACAGCTGTTGAACGTCTAAACAGAGTTATAGGTGATATTATAAAAGGATATGAAGATGAGCAAACTCTAGAAGAGCGCATCGCTCAAGCCTTTGTGGATCGTGGACAATCTTTAATTACAGCAGAAAGTTGTACCGGAGGACGGTTAGCCTCTAAGTTTACAGAAATACCTGGTGCTTCATCATATTTTATAGGATCTATCGTCAGTTATGCTACCTCTGCCAAAAATGATATCCTTCATATTCCAAAGGATCTTATTTCTAAGTACTCTGTAGTGAGTTCAGAAATCACTGAAGCAATGGCCAACAGAGCTAAAGCCATGTTTAAAGCTGATTATGCTATTGCAACAACGGGAAACGCAGGACCTTCCAAAGGAGATAGTGATGCAGAGATAGGAACGGTGTTTATCGCTATTGCTTCACCAGAAAAAACGGAAGTTCATGAATTTCAATTTGGAAAACATCGCGAAAGAGTGACTCAAAAAGCAGTGAATAAAGCCCTAGAGCTGATTTACGAAGCTATTTTAAAAAATTAAAAAACTCTGAGATTTATTTTTATTAATTGAGAAAAATGTCGTTAATTTGCATCCTGTTTTTAATAACACATAAAAGTATATATAATGTCAAGAGTTTGTGAGCTTACTGGAAAAAGAGCAATGTCCGGAAATAATGTTTCCAAAGCATTAAATAGAACTAGACGTAAATTTAGCGTCAACTTGGTTAAGAAAAGATTTTATATCCCAGGTGAGGATAAATGGATAACTTTAAAAGTATCCACTTCTATTTTGAAAACCATCAATAAGAAAGGAATTCACGCTGTTTTGAAAGATGCACGTGCTAAAGGATTCTTGACAAAATAGAGATTATAAAGCATTTATATTATGGCAAAGAAAGGAAATAGAGTTCAAGTAATTATGGAGTGTACAGAGCACAAAGAGTCTGGCCTTCCAGGGACATCTAGATACATTACAACGAAGAACAAAAGAAATACTCCAGATAGGTTAGAGCTTAAGAAGTTCAATTCTATTATGAAGAAAATGACTGTTCACAAAGAAATTAAATAAGTTATGGCAAAGAAATCGGTTGGTACAATACAGACAGGAACAAAAAGACTTACCAAAGCTATTAAAATGGTAAGATCACCAAAATCAGGTGCTTATGTTTTTGTAGAAAAAATAATGACTCCAGAAGAAGTCAATGACTTTATAAAGACTAATTAAATTTAGTTTTTTTATTATATACAAAGCTGTCGCATTTTATGTGATGGCTTTTTTGTGCTTTTAACTATCTTTGCGGTCATAATCAACAAGAAGTTGAGGTAAATAGAATTATATCACAGAAAAAATGAGTTTTTTCAAAAAAATATTTTCCAAAGAAAAGAAAGACAAATTAGATGAAGGTCTCAAGAAATCTAAATCAGACTTTTTTGGTAAATTAAGTAAAGCGGTAGCCGGAAAATCTAAGGTAGACGAGAGTGTACTTGATGACTTAGAAGAAATTTTAGTCTCTAGTGACGTAGGAATTACAACTACCATTAAAATTATTAACAGAATAGAGGCGAGGGTTGCTAAAAATAAATACTTAGGCACGGATGAGCTCAATTTGATTTTAAGAGAAGAAATCGCAGGGTTGTTGAGTGAATCTGAAAACGGAGAACTCGAGAGTTTGGAATTGCCCGAAAGTAAAAAACCTTATGTTATTATGGTCGTTGGCGTGAATGGTGTTGGTAAAACTACAACAATCGGTAAGTTAGCGAAACACTACAAGCTCAAGGGGAAAAAAGTGGTCCTTGGGGCTGGTGATACCTTTAGAGCTGCAGCCGTGGAACAGCTTCAGATTTGGGCAGATCGTGTAGGAGTGCCTATCGTTAAGCAAAAAATGGGAAGTGATCCTGCTTCTGTTGCCTTCGATACGGTTCAGAGCGCCATTAAGCAAAATGCTGATATCGTAATTTTGGATACTGCTGGTCGTTTGCATAATAAAGTGAACTTGATGAATGAGCTCATAAAGATTAAACGGGTTATGCAAAAAGTTATTCCCAATATTCCTGATGAGGTTCTTTTGGTTTTGGATGGCTCTACAGGTCAAAATGCATTTGAACAAGCTAAACAATTTACCGCTGCTACCCAGGTTACAGCCTTAGCGATTACTAAACTTGATGGCACAGCCAAAGGAGGTGTTGTGATTGGAATTAGTGATCAATTTAAAATTCCTGTGAAGTACATCGGTGTTGGTGAAGGTATTGATGACCTTCAGATCTTTAATAAATATGAATTTGTTGATTCTTTTTTTAGTAATAAATAATTATGACAGACAAAATACCAAGGCCTTTTTCATCGGACAAGAATAAATTGATTATCACTAAAATAATCGTGATTTATTCCGCTTTTTTCTTAATTCTTAAGTTATCATCTATCTTTCAAGGCGGTTGGGTGATGGCTAATTTATTAGTAGCCCTTCCCTTGGTCGTCCTTGGGTTATTAGGGTTTTATTTTTTGAAATCAAACTCTACCAACTGGATTTATGCTCTAGGCAGCATAGTTATTATTTCAGCTATACGGTACTATGAACAAGACTTAATCGTTTGGATTCATAATTCAATCTAAGCGGGTACATTAAATAGACACACTTAAGCTTTTATAATAGGTTTAAGGGTGTTAAATCATATTACAACTTAAGAGATTGTATATTCGCAACTAAATTTTCAAGAAGCAGATGAGGACAAAATCAATAAAAAAAAATAAAATCAATGTAGTCACCTTAGGGTGTAGTAAAAACATCTACGATTCCGAAATTCTGATGGGACAACTCAAAGCCAATGGTAAAGAGGTTGCTCACGAAACAGAGGGTGATATAGTAGTGATTAATACCTGTGGTTTTATTGATAATGCAAAAGAAGAATCTGTTAATACAATTCTTGATTTTGTTCAGAAGAAAGAGAAAGGTGAAGTTAAAAAAGTGTTTGTGACAGGTTGCTTGTCAGAACGTTATAAACCAGACCTTCAAAAAGAAATACCAGACGTAGACCAATATTTTGGAACAACTGAACTCCCAGCGCTTCTTAAAGCCTTAGGGGCAGACTACAAACACGAACTTATTGGGGAGCGTATAACGACGACTCCAAAAAATTATGCTTTCCTGAAAATTGCTGAAGGTTGTGATCGTCCATGTTCATTTTGCGCAATACCGCTAATGAGAGGAATTCATAGATCTACACCGATTGAAGATCTTGTAAAAGAATCTAAAAGCCTTGCTGCAAATGGAGTTAAGGAATTAATATTGATTGCTCAAGATCTGACTTATTACGGACTTGATTTATATAAAAAGAGAAATTTAGCGGAATTGCTTAGGGAATTGGTTAAAGTAGAGGGTATAGAATGGATTCGTTTACATTACGCATTTCCAACTGGTTTTCCAGTCGACGTCCTTGACGTTATAAGAGAAGAGCCAAAAGTTTGCAATTATATTGATATTCCATTGCAGCACATTTCAGATCATATACTGAAATCTATGCGAAGAGGAACTACCCATAAGAAAACAACAGACTTGCTTATCAAGTTTAGAAAAGAAGTTCCTTTGATGACCATCAGAACTACACTTATCGTGGGTTATCCTGGTGAGACTGAAGAAGATTTTGAAGAGCTAAAACAATGGGTAGAGGAGATGCGTTTTGAGCGTCTTGGCTGTTTCACCTATTCTCATGAAGAAAATACACATGCTTATAACCTTGAGGATGATGTGCCTGAGGAAGTTAAAATGCAACGTGCCAATGAAATTATGGAGATTCAGTCACAAATTTCTTGGGAGTTGAATCAACAAAAAATTGGAAAGACCTTCAAATGTGTCATCGACCGAAAAGAAGGCAATTACTTTGTAGGAAGAACGGAATATGATTCCCCAGATGTGGATAATGAAGTTCTCATAGATAGCAAATTACATTACTTAAAAACTGGAGATTTCGCTCATATAAAAATAACTGAAGCTGCTGATTTTGATTTGTATGGTGAGCCGGTTTTAGTAGAAGCTATTTTGAATTAATTTAACTTTAATAGCCTTTCATCACGCTTATTTATATTTGTGAAGATTCAAACTTAAATTTATGGCCGACTGTTTATCTTTCCGTTCAACAGGTTATTTTAGTGATCTTATTTCAGATTATATCGAGCAAAACCAAGATTTAAAGCCGTTTTATAATAGATTTCCATCCATTGATAGTTTTAAAGATCAAATTACAGAAAAGCAGAAGGGTTATGATAATGATAACAGAAAGGTTTTAGTTGAAGTTCTGAAAGAACAATACCAGACCCTATCATCATCGGAGGACACGAAATCTCATATTGAATCCCTTCAAGAACCTTCTACATTCACAGTAACCACTGGGCATCAGCTTAATTTATTCACAGGTCCGCTTTATTTTCTTTATAAAATAGTTTCTACACTAAATTTAGCTAAATCGCTAAAGGAAAACTATCCAGATTTCAATTTTGTTCCTGTCTATTGGATGGCCACAGAAGACCATGATTTTGAAGAAATTAATTATTTTAATTTTCAACAAAAGAAGTTAGAGTGGAAGACCAATGCTGAAGGAGCTGTTGGTCATTTATCTACTGCGGGTTTAGACGAACTTAGCAAATCCATTGAAACAGAATTTGGGAAAAGTGATAATGCTGAATATCTAAAAAATTTATTTAAAGAGGCCTATCTAAACCACGAAACCCTTGCTGAAGCTACACAGTTTTTAGCTAACGAATTATTTGGAGACTACGGGCTGGTCATTTTGGATGCTGATGATGCACGCTTAAAGTCCAAGTTTGGTAAGCAAATAAAAAATGATTTAGTCTATCACACTGCTTTTCGTCAAATCGAGAAGCAATCAGATAAACTGTCTAAACTCGGGTATAGCGTTCAAGTCAACCCAAGAGAAATCAATCTTTTTTATTTGCATGAAAAAACACGATCTAGAATAGTCCAAAAAGATGAAAACTACTATGTGTTGGATACCGATTTGAAATTCACAAAAGCAGAAGTTTTAGAGTTGGTCGATCAACATCCAGAGCGTTTTTCGCCCAACGTAGTGTTAAGGCCGCTTTACCAAGAAGTGATTTTACCAAATTTAGCATACATTGGTGGAGGAGGTGAGTTGGCTTATTGGTTGGAGTTGAAATCTTATTTTGAAGCGGAACAGGTGACCTTTCCTTCCCTCGTTTTACGAAATTCAGTTTTGCTATACTCAGATAAAACCTCGAGTAAGCTCAATACATTAAATGCTAAAATTCAAGATCTCTTTCTTTCACCAGATAAGCTAGAAGCCATGCATACCAAAAAACTTTCAAAGATAGATATCGATTTTGGAAAGCAGAAGCAAGTTTTAGAAAAGCAATTTGAAGATTTATATGAGCTAGCTAAAAACACAGATAAATCATTTTACGGTGCTGTTGCAGCACAAGAGAAAAAGCAAAAAAACGGCCTTGATCATCTTGAGAAGCGTCTGCTAAAAGCACAAAAGCGTAGATTAAAGTCGGAGAATGAACTTGTTTTGAAGATACAAACGGTGTTATTTCCAAAGCGATCACTTCAAGAGCGATCTCTAAATTTTAGTGAAATCTACATAGATTATGGAGCGCGTTTGATTCCTAAATTAATGGAAGAACTGGACCCTTTTCAAATGAAGTTCCTCTGCCTAGAGTTAACCATTTACAACAAAAAACATTAAATTATGAAAAGCATGCACGCCGTAGACATGGATACTATCGAAATGACACTCGATATCATGAAATACGCTATCAATAGAATATCGAATACTTCTCCAGAGTTGGGTAAACCAAAACAGGAAAAAGAGCTTTTAAAACTTGTTGGAGATACCGTTACCAAAGAAGGTATTGGAGGTGAGAAAGCGTTTCAGTTGTTTAAAGATGTTTTGGTGAAAGCTGCTGTACCTGTAGACCACCCTCGACATTTGGCTTTTGTTCCTGCTGCTCCAACACGTGCTGCAGTGTTATTTGATTTGGTGACCTCGGCTGCAAGTATTCATGGCGCCTATTGGATGACCGGCGGTGGTGGTATTTTTTGCGAAAATCGAGCAATGGAGTGGTTGGTGTCTCTTACTGGAATGCCAGAAGGAACTTTTGGAGTTTTTACCAGTGGTGGAACTGCAGCCAATCTTTCAGCAATAGTGACGGCTAGAGAGTATTGGAGGTCTTTAGATGATGAAAATAAAGCATTGAAGGGTTTGATTATTACTTCTAGTGGAGCCCACTCTTCCGTTAAATCTATGGCGCAAGTTATTGATGCCGAAATTATTACTGTAGATAATAATGATGAACACAAACTCACACAGGAGTGTTTGGAAAAAGAAATCAAAGGTTTGTCTGAATTTGACAGGAAGCGGTTATTTGCTGTGGTAGCGACAGGAGGAACCACAAACGCTGGGATTATTGATGATCTGAGTGGCGTTGCTGAAGTGTGTGAACGCGAAAATTTGTGGTTTCATGTTGATGCTGCTTATGGTGGTGCAGCCTTGGCTGCTCCTTCAGTAAGGCATTTATTTAATGGTATTGAAAAAGCAGATAGCGTAACTATAGATCCTCATAAATGGATGTTCTCTCCTTACGATTGTGGAGCGATTATTTATAAAAATATGGATCTAGCTAGTAATGCCCATTCTCAAAAAGGAGCTTACTTAGATATATTTAAAGACGAAGGAGCTCAAGGGTTTAATCCATCAGATTACCAAATTCAATTGACAAGACGCCTTAGAGGCTTGCCTTTATGGTATTCTTTGGCAATGCACGGTACAGATCGATATACTGTAGCCATAGAAAGAGGTCTTGAATTAGCAAATAACGCTGCTAAACAAATTGAACAATTGCCTTTTGTAGAACTGGTTCGAGAGCCGGGACTATCCTGTGTTTTATTTTCTAGACTAGGGTGGACTGCAGAAGATTATAGAGAATGGACCTATACCAATCACGATAGTGGTTTCGCCTTAGTTACTCCTACCAAATGGACAGGGAAGGACGGTGAAATTACCTGTGCTAGGTTTTGCTTTATCAATCCAGATACGACTGAAAAGGACGTTAAAGAGATATTAGAGTCTATGAAATAAACCCTTTAAAAACAAGACCTCCTCATTTTCTAATGAGGAGGTCTTGTAAATTTAATTTATGTTCGTTAATAAGTGTGCTATAATTTCTGAATCGGAATTTCCACGAAAGTATCATCCCAACCCATCAAAAGGTCGGAGCCGTATTCGGTAGGTTTAAAAGTGACAGAGAAATCTTCAAGAGTAGCGGCTGTATTTCTTGCCTTTACGGTTGTTCTTAAA
This sequence comes from Psychroflexus torquis ATCC 700755, assembly GCF_000153485.2. Lineage (NCBI taxonomy): Bacteria > Pseudomonadati > Bacteroidota > Flavobacteriia > Flavobacteriales > Flavobacteriaceae > Psychroflexus > Psychroflexus torquis. The sequence continues at coordinate 2,815,214 of NC_018721.1, forward strand.
ATATCTAAAGAGTCTTTATAGCTGTACGCTCCCCAAGTGTTGATTACTTTATTAAGGCTCTAGTTTAGGTCTGCGTTGATATTAAGTTTTCATATCTAGATTCGATTTGATTATACCGTTTCAATGTACCTAGAGCAATTGTTTCTTCCACAAAGGCGTTGGCTCTATCGCTTCTAGACTTTATATTTTCCTTTATTCGATACCAATTCATATATTGTTGTAGATATTTTGTTGATACTCCCCAAAAGGTATTTTCAATCCATTTTTTAACTCTATTGTGAGTAGAATTAACGTGTTGTATGTGATACTTTCCTTTTACTCTTTCTCCTTTTGATGCATTTACGATGTGGAACTCTGTTTCGCTATCTTTGGCAAACCCTTTATAACTGTGATGGGCATCGCTACACAATATGGTTATATCCTTTATAACACGTTTACCGATAGCATTTTCTATATCTACTTTTCCTATTCGACCGAGTTTAGCCACGCTAAGGTCTAATGTTGATTTTCTATCCTGTGTTACAATTACCGCAACTTGATCTTTACTTATACCTCTCTTTTTAGACTTACCGCCTCTTTTTCTTGATTCCCTATCTTTTACCTCCATACCTTTTTCTGATCTTAGGAAAAAGGTTTCGTCACTCTCTGTAATACCTGTAAAGTTGTCTTGGTCATCGTCATTTTTAGTATCGAATGAAGCTAATATCTTATGACGCCAATCAAAGGCTGTCTTTTTATTGATGCCTAATTCTGAACTTATTTTATCTAAACTTTTTTCTTGAACCATAAGACTTAAATAAGATGAAATCATATCCTTTCTTTGAAGTCCCGCCATCCAAGTGCCAGTATATTCAGTAAAGCTTCTATTGCAAGACTTGCACTTATAGCGCTGCGAGCCTTTGTCAACTCCAAAACGAACATATTTTTCATGTAAACAATGTGGGCATCCGCCCATTTTATTATCTAAAATATGGCGACGGGAAGCCCGCTCAACCAATTGATTATGCTCAAGTGAATCTGTAATATCCTTTAACAGATTATCACGATCTAGAGTGGATAGTGATAGTATTTCCTCTTTTAGATTATCTATGTTCATAATCTAAATATACATATAATAGCTGTATTAAACTAGAGCCTTTATTAATTATAACAACCCAGTTTTCTTTATTAGGAATGGTATATAATGTATAAGTGCCAGCTTTTACTTTTTCACTATTAAAAAGGACATCTTCATAAAATGTAATTTCTGTAGCTTCGTTTGCTCCTGTCCTCCATATTTTACCATAGGGAACTAAGTCTCCAAAGATAACGCGATTCTTCTTTTTTGGCCTGCTGTAAATTATTCTAGTCAGTGGGGAGTTGTCTTGATTCCTTGTGATTACCGCATCCATAGGACTTTTATCCAGATCTTTAAAATCTTGCGCAGATAAGGATACTGTTGTAAGCATAAGCACAAGGGGAAAACATAAGTTGAGTAATTTCATTTTTTTAATTTTTATCAAATTAAATCTATGGATTCTCCTTTTGAGTTTAATTTGTGTTAAAGTAATATATAATTTTACTAAAATTGGATTCTAAGCTGACATCATAATAATCTAAAGCAAAATACTACAATTGAAATTAACTTCAATAAAATCGATTTAAGTAGGTTAAAATCATCAGAAAACATATCCAATTTACTATATTTGTCTGTTGTTAATTTAATAAAAGTTATGAGCGAAGAAGTCAAAAAAAACAATTATTCAGCTGATAGTATTCAGGCTTTAGAAGGGATGGAGCACGTGAGAATGCGCCCATCTATGTATATAGGAGATGTTGGGGAAAGAGGTCTTCATCACTTGGTATACGAAGTAGTTGATAATTCCATAGATGAAGCTATGGGAGGGTATTGTGATAAGATTGACTTAGTCATTAATGAAGACGGATCCGTCACCACCTTAGATAATGGTCGTGGTATTCCTATCGATTTACATAAAAAAGAAGGCGTATCTGCTCTGGAAGTGGTTATGACCAAAATTGGAGCAGGAGGGAAGTTCGATAAAGATTCCTACAAGGTTTCTGGTGGACTTCATGGCGTTGGAGTTTCAGTTGTAAATGCACTGTCTGTTAAACTTCATGCTAGAGTGTTTAAAGATGGAAAAGTTTGGGAGCAAGAGTACGAAAGAGGGAAAGCCATCTATCCTGTTAAACCTACTGGAGATACCGAACATAAAGGAACGGAGATCACCTTTAAACCTGATTCTGAAATTTTTCAGGAGTCTGTAGAATTTAAATATGAAACACTTGCTAAGCGTTTAAGAGAGCTTTCTTACTTAAATAAAGGCATAAGAATATCTATAATCGATAAGCGTCAAACTAATGATGATGGCGAGTATAGACAGGATGAATTTTATTCTGAAGAAGGATTAAAAGAATTTATAAGGTTTATAGACCAAAATAGGGAGCCCATTATCACCGATGTAATCTCTATGGAAAGTGAAAAAAATAATATTCCCGTAGAAGTTGCTATGGTGTATAACAACTCGTATAGTGAGAATTTACATTCTTATGTAAATAACATCAATACCCATGAGGGGGGAACACACCTCTCAGGATTTAGGAGAGGCTTAACCGCAACTTTAAAGAAATATGCAGATAATTCTGGTCTTCTAGATAAGTTGAAATTTGAAATCACAGGTGATGATTTTAGAGAGGGACTCACCGCGATAGTCTCTGTAAAAGTGGCTAACCCTCAATTTGAAGGACAAACAAAAACTAAGTTAGGAAATAGAGAATTGACTTCTGCTGTATCTCAAGCAGTTACCGAAATGCTGGAGATTTATCTTGAAGAAAATCCTAATGATGCTAAAACCATTGTGCAAAAAGTCATGCTTGCTGCACAGGCAAGACATGCTGCTAAAAAAGCGCGTGAAATGGTTCAGCGTAAAACCGTCATGAGTGGAGGGGGACTTCCAGGTAAGCTTTCTGACTGTTCAGAACAAGATCCAGAAGCTTGCGAAGTATTTCTAGTAGAGGGTGATTCTGCTGGTGGTACAGCTAAGCAAGGACGAGATAGGAAATTTCAAGCTATTTTGCCACTTAGAGGTAAAATTCTGAATGTTGAAAAAGCGATGCAACATCGTGTTTTTGAAAACGAAGAGATCAAGAATATTTATACGGCTCTTGGTGTAACTATAGGTACTGAAGAAGATAGTAAAGCCTTGAACCTTTCCAAATTAAGATACCATAAAGTAATTATAATGTGTGATGCGGATGTGGATGGTAGCCACATTGCCACACTTATCCTGACGTTCTTTTTCAGATATATGAAAGAGCTTATAGAAGCCAGTCATATTTATATCGCTACTCCTCCTTTATATTTAATTAAAAAAGGAAGTAAAAAGCGTTATGCTTGGAATGAAAAAGAAAGGAATGAAATTGTAAATGAATACAAGACTTCAGTGAGCGTTCAACGTTATAAGGGTCTTGGAGAGATGAATGCAATACAACTTTGGGATACCACTATGAATCCTGAAAACAGAATTCTAAGACGCGTTACTATTGTTGATATGGCTGAAGCGGATAGGATTTTTTCAATGTTGATGGGAGATGAGGTCCCACCTCGTAGAGAGTTTATCGAACAGAATGCAGTTTATGCGAATATTGATGCTTAAATAAATATATATCATGAAACTTTATAAGCTTTTACTTTCTTTAACTTTCTTTATTACATTTTCAGTGACTTATTCACAGAATGGTCTTGAGAACCTCTTATCTTCTGGTTTAGAAGATGCCAATAGATTTATGAATTCTTATACAGAACCAGGTTCTGAAGCTTTAATTTATAGTCTTTCTAATGGGTGGTATAATTCAGCTAAGGTCAAAGGGCTTGGTGGTTTTGAGATTTCATTTATCGCAGGAGTTTCTCAAATTCAAGATAAGAACACAAGGTTTACCTTAAATGAAAATGACTACGATTTTTTAAGATTCGCTTCTGGGCCAAGTGAACAGGAGGTCGGTACTTTATTTGGTCAGAATTCCCCTGACATTAATATGAACATTTTAGAGGGAAATCAAACTATAGGTTCAATCTCTTTACCGCAAGGTCTTGGTTCAGAAAACATAGAATACATTCCTAATCTAATAATTCAAGGTAGTGTAGGTCTTCCTTTTAGTACAGAACTCAAGTTGAGGTTTTTACCAGAAATTGAGACTAAAGATGTTACTTCCCAGTTTTATGGTGCAGGATTACAGCATGAGTTTACAAATTGGATTCCTGGCTTAAAGCTTTTACCTATTGCATTCTCTGGTTTTGTAGGATACAACAGTTTTGAAGGAGAATACAAGTTTTCTGAGCAAAGCACTCTTATTTCTGGCACCAATCAATCCATTTCTACCGATATCGACTCTTGGCACTATGCAATTTTAGTTTCTACAAAACTACCTATTATTAATTTTTATGGGAGTATAGGTGGGGTTTCAGGCTCTGCAGTTACGCGATTAAAAGGGGAATATAATATCAATACTGGCGTTTCAGAAATCCAAGGTGATACTCTTATAGATCCTTTGCGTTTAGATGCCTCAGTAAGTGGTTATAGAGCAACTTTAGGTACAAAATTATCATTGGCTTTTTTCAGACTGAATATCGATTATAGTTTTCAAGAGTTCAATAGCCTAAATGTTGGAATTAGCTTTGGAATTTAGTTACTAATTATATAAAACAATTAAAGATGAAAATTACAGTAGTAGGTGCAGGTGCAGTAGGCGCTAGTTGTGCAGAGTATATAGCCATAAAAGATTTTGCTTCAGAAGTAGTTCTGCTTGATATTAAAGAAGGCTTTGCCGAGGGAAAAGCTATGGACTTAATGCAAACTGCAACGCTCAATGATTTCGATACTAAAATTACAGGAACCACTGGAGATTATTCAAAAACAAAAGATTCTCAAGTGGCGGTTATTACCTCTGGAATTCCTAGAAAACCAGGAATGACTAGAGAAGAACTCATTGGAATTAATGCTGGAATTGTGAAAGATGTTGCTACTCAATTGGTAAAGCATTCTCCTGATGTTACAATTATAGTCGTAAGCAATCCAATGGATACGATGACTTATCTTGCTCATAAAGAACTAGGACTTCCAAAAAATAGAATTATTGGAATGGGAGGTGCCCTAGATAGTGCAAGATTCAAATATAGATTAAGTGAGGCATTAGGCTGCCCTGGTTCTGATGTTGAAGGCATGGTGATAGGAGGGCATAGTGATACCGGAATGCTTCCGCTAACCCGTTTAGCCACTAGAAATAGTGTGAGAGTAACTGAATTTTTATCAGAAGAGCGTTTGAATCAAGTGTCTGAAGACACAAAAGTTGGAGGAGCCACTTTAACGAAGTTGCTTGGCACAAGTGCTTGGTATGCTCCAGGAGCTGCGGTTTCTTCTCTTGTTCAATCTATAGTTTGTGATCAAAAGAAAATGTTCCCTTGTTCTACTTTATTAGATGGAGAATATGGTCTAAAAGATCTTTGTATTGGTGTTCCAGTTATCATTGGAAAAAATGGAATTGAAAAAATTGTTGAGATAGATCTCAATGATGCCGAAAAAGAAAAACTTAAAGAAAGTGCAGAAGCTGTGAGAAAGACAAATGGTCTTTTAGAGTAAGTTTCTGATTCATATAACCTTAAACCCGACTTAGGTCGGGTTTTTTGTTTGTTTTCGATATCGATTTGGGCTTTTGACCACAAAAAAAGATGACTCAAAAGTTAAAATTATCTTTAATAAAAAAATTGCCATTTCTATATCGAAAACCTATATTTGCCTGATTTAAAACAAGACACTAATAATTTTAAGAATGCAGAATAAAGGACTCATTAAACTATTTGCTGTACTATTTGCTTTGGTAAGTATTTATCAATTGTCATTTACTTTTATAGCGAGTAACGTTGAAACAGAAGCAGAAATTTTCGCAGAAAGTGAAATACCAGAAAGTGTAGAAAACTTTACACAGGAAAGGAATAATGCTGCCGAACAGTATCTAGACTCCATTGGGAATGAGTCAATCTTTGCAGGTATTAGCTACAATACTGCAAAAGGTAAAGAGCTCAATAAAGGCCTGGACTTGAAGGGTGGTATCAATGTTATACTTCAAATATCGGTCGGTGATTTATTAAAAGGATTAGCTAACAATTCAAAAGACCCCGCTTTTAACCAAGCTATAGCTGATGCTGGCGAAGCAAGGAAAAATAGCCAAGATAGCTTCTTGGAATTGTTTTATCAGGCTTTTGAAAGTAAAGAAGGAGCTAGTTTAGCTTCTCCTGATATTTTTGGAACTAAAGCTTTATCCGATGAGGTAAGCTTTGACATGGAAAACAGCAGTGTGAAGCCAATTATCAATAGAAAAATTGATGAAAGTGTGACTTCAGCTTTTGAGGTCTTGAGAGAACGTATTGATAAATTTGGTGTTACACAGCCTAACATTCAACGTCTTGGAGATTCTGGAAGAATTTTAATTGAACTTCCGGGGGCTAAAGACATCAGCAGAATCCAAAACCTTTTGCAGAGTACAGCCCAGCTTGAATTTTGGGATGTTTATAGAGCTAATGAATTCTCGGATTATTTAGTAACCGCAGATGCTATTGTTTCTGAAAATATTAAAAGTGAGACTGAAAAGTCTGAAGAGACCCAAGTAGAAGCTGATGAACAAGAAGAGACTGAAACTGATGATTTAGAAAGTTTACTTTCTTCTGAAGATGAAGAAATTGAAGATTTTTCAAAGTCTAATCCTCTTTTGAGTTTGGTTCAGACTGTTGGACAACCTCAAGGCCCTATTATAGCTTATTTTGCTATAAAAGATACTGCTAAAGTGAATTCTTACCTATCAATGCCTCAGGTTAAATCTCAATTGCCTGCTGGTAAAAAGTTCGCTAAATTTGTTTGGGGAAAACCAGCAAAGGATTCAGAAATAATTGAATTATACGCCTTGAAAGGCAATAGAAATAACGAGCCACAATTAAGCGGTGCTGTAGTTACAGATGCCCAACAAACTTACGACCAAGTAGGTCGTCTGGCAGTGAGCATGCAAATGGATGGACGTGGTTCTAAAATCTGGGAAGACATGACAGGTAAAGCGTCATCTCAAGGCTCTCAAATTGCTATCGTCTTAGACAATATAGTGTATTCTGCACCAGGTGTTTCAAGTGGTCCTATAACTGGAGGTAGAAGTGAAATTTCAGGAGAATTTTCTATTGAAGAGGCGCAAGATTTAGCGAATGTTTTAAGAGCTGGTAAGCTTCCTGCTTCAGCAAATATTGTACAAAGTGAGATAGTAGGACCTTCTTTAGGTCAAGAAGCTATTGACAGTGGAGTTTTATCTTTTGGAATCGCTCTTATTTTTGTTCTTCTTTACATGATTTTCTATTACGGAAAAGCTGGGATCTATGCTGATATTGCTCTAGTTGTAAACATTTTATTCATATTTGGAGTTTTGTCTGGACTTGGAGCTGTTCTTACCTTACCTGGTATTGCCGGTATAGTCCTTACCATTGGTATGTCTGTAGATGCAAACGTTCTTATCTTTGAAAGGATAAGAGAAGAGCTTGCAAAAGGCAAAACACAAGCCGAAGCGATTAGCGACGGTTTTAAAAATGCGCTGTCGTCTATACTTGATGCCAATATTACCACAGGCCTTACTGGATTAATTCTTTTGACTTTTGGTACAGGACCTATTAAAGGGTTTGCAACCACTTTATTAATCGGTATCGTCACTTCATTATTCTGTGCGATTTTCTTAACCCGATTATTTATTGCTGGAGGAGGGAAAAAAGGTAAATCTTTACCATTCTCTACAGGTATAACTAAGAATTGGTTTTTGAATATTGATATCGATTTCTTAAAGAAAAGAAAAGTTGCTTATATCATCTCCGCGCTAGCTATACTTATCAGTATAGGTTCTTTAGCTACCAAAGGCCTTAACCAAGGTGTAGATTTTGTTGGAGGAAGAAGCTATACAGTAAGATTTGAGCAACCAGTAAACCCTACTGAAATCCAAACTAAATTGGTTCAAGATTTACTGAGTGTAGAAGCAAAAACTTACGGCTCTTCAAGTCAGCTTAAAATAACAACTAATTATAAAATCGAAGAGGAAGGAACGGTCATAGATGACGAGATTCAGGCCATTCTATTTAATAATTTAAAAGAGTACCTCCCAGGAGGAATGATATTAAAATCTTTTAAGGTTGGTGAATCTGGAAATGATGAAAAAGAGTTTGGTATCATGTCTTCTATAAAAGTGGGACCAACGATTGCAGACGATATTAAGACGGCATCTTATTATGCTATTATTGGGTCTCTTATCGTTGTTTTCTTATATATTCTTTTGAGATTTAGAAGATGGCAATTTTCTCTAGGTGCCGTAGCTGCTGTTATTCATGATGTCATTATAGTTCTAGGTCTTTTCTCACTACTCTCTAACGTATTACCGTTTAGTTTAGAAATAGATCAAGCATTTATTGCTGCGATTCTTACGGTTATTGGTTATTCTTTAAACGATACCGTAGTTGTTTTTGATAGAATAAGAGAGTACTTCAATGAGCATCCAACTTGGAAGATGCATAAACTGATTAACTTAGCGGTAAGTTCTACGATAAGCAGAACAATTAATACCTCTTTAACCACACTCGTGGTATTGACTGCTATTTTTATTTTCGGTGGAGATAGCATTAGAGGATTTATGTTTGCTCTTATTATAGGAGTGGTTGTAGGTACATATTCTTCCGTATTTATTGCAACGCCTGTTATGTTTGATTCAGTAAATAAAAAAGGAATTGATCTAAGTACAACTGTAGCTGAAGAAAAAGGCCAAGTTAATGCGTAACACAATAATCTTATAATTCCATAAAAAAAGCCTTGAAATCATTTTCAAGGCTTTTTTTATGTCTAGTTCGTATGAGATATAGCTACCAGCGAATGATAACACTTCCCCAAGTGAAACCACTTCCAAAAGCAGCCATAACTACTAAGTCTCCTTTTTTAATCCTTCCTTCTTCCCAAGCCTCCGTGAGCGCTATAGGGATGGAAGCTGCCGTTGTGTTTCCATATTTTTCGATATTGTTAAGGACTTGGTCATCCTTCAAGCCTAATTTCTTTTGAATAAATTGAGAAATCCTCAGATTCGCTTGATGAGGAATAAACATATCGATATCCTCCTTGGTTAAGTTATTGAATTTTAAGCCTTCTTCAATCACTTGAGAGAATCTTGAGACTGCATGTTTAAAAACAACCTGTCCATTCATTTTTGGAAAGTAAGGAATATCTTCTTGCGAGTTTTCAGCGATGATTTCTGGTACCCATTTCTCAGTCGACGGACCTCTTAAAGATAATTCGTCAATATATTCACCTTCCGAGTGTAGGTGTGACGATAAAATTCCTGACTCATCGTCACTTCTACCCAAAATAGCAGCACCTGCACCATCACCAAATATGACAGATACGTGGCGACTTCTATTGGTCATGTCCAGACCACCACTATGGTTTTCACTTCCAATTACAAGCACATTTTTATACATACCTGTTTTTATAAATTGATCGGCTACAGAAAGTCCATAAACGAAACCACTACACTGGTTTCTAACATCCAATGCAGGACAGGTTTTGATATCCAATTCTTTTTGAATCTGAACACCACAGCCAGGAAAGTAATAATCTGGGCTTAACGTTGCGAAAACGATAAGCTCTATATCATCTTTGTCAATTTTCGCTCTTTCAATAGCCAGTCGAGCTGCTTTTAAGCCCATTATTGCAGTAGAATTTCCATCTCCTTTTTTAATATGGCGTCTTTCTTTTATGCCCGTTCGTTCTTGAATCCATTCATCGGAGGTATCCATGACTTTACTCAAGTCCTCGTTGGTAACGACGTGCTCAGGGACAAATTTTCCTAAACCTATTATTTTTGATGTATACATTGAATTATATATTTAGCAACGCAAGTTACTTATAATTGAGGATTCCTTAAGATTAAGACCTAAAAAAAACGCTCTTCTACTAATTTTCAAAGAGCGTTTCTCAATCAACTTAATCAATAATCTTTAGATGATTTACATATATTTCTTGTAATCATTAATATCAACCTTTGCATTCAAATCGTGAAGCAAATTATAAAGACCAAAAAACGTCCGGTTAATATAAAGGAAATGCTTACTTCCTCTGTTACCATTCATTTTTCTTAATTCTTTATCACTACTATACTTTTCGCTTAATCCTGAAATCTTAGACCAAAATTCTGAATCTCCAAAGTCAAATGTGTCTTTATGAAATGGACTGGTGAATAAACTAAGCATCTCGTGAAATAAAGATGAGAAGTATTCGATTTCCCTTTCAGAATCATCGAGTCTTATGATTTCTAATTCTTTAAGTTTTTCAAAAAAGAATTCGGGATTATTTATATTTTCAGGTATTGCCAATTCAAAATAGGGTGTGTAAAACTGAAGTGGAATCGTTTTGATACATCCAAAATCGATGGCGATTAAATTATGGTCTTTATCGATTAAGAAATTTCCTGGATGTGGATCAGCATGGACTTCCTTAAGTTTGTGAAATTGGAACATATAAAAGTTCCAAAGGGTCTGTCCTATTGAATTTCCTGTTTCTTCACTAAATTCCAACTTAACAAAATCACTTAAATGTTTACCATCCATCCAGTCCATGGTAATAATTCGCTCACTCGATAAATTCTCGTAATACTTTGGAAACTTCAAGTTCGGAATTACTGCACACGCTTTAGAAATACGTTGGCTCTGTTCAACCTCAAGGATATAATCTGTTTCCTCTATGAGTTTATCTTCAATTTCTTTAAAGTATCTTTTAGAATCTTCACCTTTTAAGTTAAACATCCTCGTCGCTATAGGCTTAACCATAGCAAGGTCAGAACTAATGCTATCTGCTACTCCTGGATATTGAATCTTTATAGCGTACTTATTCCCATCTTTTTCAGCCCTGTGAACTTGACCAATACTCGCTGCGTTTACTGAATCTGCAGTGAATTTGTCGAAGATTTCTTCTGGGTACTTACCGTTATACTTTTTGAACGTTCTTCTAACTAAAGGCGCAGATAATGGAGGAACACTAAATTGAGCTAAACTAAATTTTTCCACATAGGCACTTGGCAATAGACTTTTGTCCATGGATAGCATCTGTGCTACCTTAAGCGCACTCCCTTTTAGATTTTTTAATCCATCATAAATATCGTTGGCATTGTCTTCATCCAGACTATCTCTAGTCAATTCAGGATTGAAGGCTTTTTTGGAATAATATTTTAAATAATTAGCACCAACTTTAGTCCCTGTTCCAATCAATTTTGAAGTACGACTAAATTTGCCTGTGGGTATTTTATCAATTGTTTTCATCGCTTATTTCATTGTTTCTTTGTAAAGGAATTTTCCGAAATCGAAAACCTTTTCAAGAGGGGTATTATCAAGTACGTCAAAAATGGTGTTGACGGATTTTTCAATAGCAACATCTGTTTTTTCAAAATCTGCTGATTTATCATCTTTCCAGAATTTCAACAGAAATAAAAATTGAATCCATGCGGCTTCAGAATAGATAGATTCATTTCGTTTTAGAAAGCTGTAAGACTTCTCATCATTGTCATCTTCTATCAACTCCTTTGCAAAAGATTTGATATTTCTACGCAAGCCTTTTAATTGTTTTAAGTTCTTAAGCTGATCTTCATTTTCCTCAAGAACATAAAGTACGTAACTTCTATTAGCAGTCAAAATTTCAAAGAAGGTAAAAAAGAAGGTGAGCATTTTCTCTCTACTTCCATAATTAGCAACTTCTTCATTTTGATTCATCAGGGAATGGGCATTATCAAAAAAGGATTCCCAGATATCTTCCCTTAGGGCTTGAAAATTACCGAAGTATTTATAAAAATCTTTCTCTTCAAATTTGTTATTCTTAGCAAACTTATAAACCGACCTAGGAATGTGTTCATGCTCTAAGACATGATCCATATAATAAGTTATGATGTCGATCTTAGATAAGTTCTTTTCAACTTTAGGTTTGGTTGCCATAATATTAAATTTATATACAAATATAATTATTGTTTGATTTTCATGGTTTAACTTTAAACGAAATCTTTTGTTAAATCTACTGTCCTTATGTCAGATTGTCACAAAAGCATTAGCGGTATTTAGTTTGCTATTGATTAGTAAATTAAAAATAATATATATGGCTACCGGTAATATTAACGTTTCAGTAGAAAACATTTTTCCACTGATTAAAAAATTCCTTTACAGCGATCACGAAATATTCCTAAGGGAATTGATTTCCAATGCAACTGACGCGACTTTAAAGCTGAATCATTTGATTAGAATTGGTGAGGCTAAAATTGAAGCCAAGCATCCTAAAATTGAAATCAAAATTAATAAAGAAGACAATACACTTCATATTATCGATGAAGGTGTAGGAATGACTAAGGATGAAGTTGAAAAATATATTAATGAAATTGCTTTTTCAGGTGCTGAAGAATTTTTAGAAAAATATAAAGATTCCGATTCGAAAGATACGGGGATTATAGGTCATTTTGGTTTAGGCTTCTATTCTGCCTTTATGGTGGCTAATAAAGTCGAGATCAAAACCAAATCTTGGAAAGACGAGCCAGCAGCCCATTGGACTTGTGAAGGGACTACTAAATTTAGCTTAGAAGAGTCTGATAAAACTGATCGCGGTACTGAAATTATTCTTCATATCAATGATGACGAAAAAGAATTTCTAGAAGACCAAAGGATCACCGAACTTCTTGTGAAGTACAATAAGTTTATGCCTATTTCCATTAAGTTTGGAACAAAGGAAAAAGAACTTCCAAAGGCTGAGGATGCTAAAGAAGAGGATGAGCCAAAAAAAGTGACTGTAGATAATATTATCAACAATCCTAATCCAGCTTGGACTAAGCAACCTACAGAACTTGAAGATGCAGATTATAATTCATTTTATAGTGAATTGTACCCAACTCAATTTGAAGAGCCTTTATTTCATATTCACTTAAACGTAGATTACCCGTTTAACTTGACAGGGATTCTCTACTTTCCAAAATTGGGTAACGACCTATCTGCACAAAAAGATAAAATTCAACTGTATCAAAATCAGGTTTATGTCACAGACAATGTAGAAGGCATCGTACCGGAATTTTTGACGATGTTGAAAGGTGTTATCGACTCACCTGACATTCCTTTAAATGTTTCTAGGTCTTATTTACAAGCAGATGGTGCTGTCAAAAAGATTTCTAGTTATATCACTAGAAAGGTTGCCGATAAGTTGAAATCCATATTCAATGATAATAGAGAAGATTTTGAAAAGAAATGGAACGACATCAAAGTAGTGATAGAATATGGAATGCTTTCTGAAGACAAGTTTTTTGAAAAAGCCCAGAGCTTCGCTTTATATCCAACTACAGATGAAAAATTCTACACCTTAGAGGAACTGAAAAATGAGATTTCAGAACTGCAAACGGATAAGGAGGATAAGCTAGTAATTCTTTATGCTTCAAATAAAGATACGCAACATAGCTATATTAAAAGAGCTGAAGCTAAAGGGTACAAAGTGGTCTTGTTAGACTCTCCTATCGTATCTCATTTAATTCAGAAAATAGAACAGGAAAACGAGCAAAAAGTTTCTTTCGTTAGAGTAGATAGTGATCACGTTGAAAACTTGATTAAAAAGGATACTGAGCAAGTGTCTAAACTTAGCGATGAAGAAAAAGAAACCGTTAAGACTAGTTTCGAAACTGTAGTTCCTAAAGAACGCTACACCGTACAGTTGGAAGCGCTAGATTCTGATACTGCTCCAGTAGTGATAACTCAGCCTGAGTTTATGCGTCGAATGAAAGAGATGCAGCAATCCGGTGGCGGAGGAATGTTTGGAATGGGAAATATGCCAGAAATGTACAATTTAGTGGTAAACACCAACAACCCATTGATCTCTAAAATTCTGAAAGCAAAAGAAGATTCTAAAAAAGAAGCTCTAATTAAGCAGAGTTTAGATTTAGCACTTCTTTCTCAGAATTTATTAAAGGGAGAAGAATTGACGAATTTCGTTGAGCGAAGCTTCAAAATGATTAAATAATACAAGATTTCATATTAAGTTTTAAAAACCACTTCCTCGGAAGTGGTTTTTTTATTTCAAGATCTCTGACTACCAACGAGACTTTTAAAGATTGAAATAGAATTTGATTGTATGCCATATTTGAAAGAAAAATTGCTGCAAAAAAAATCAGATTAAATTTCTAAAGAAGCTGTTTAAAAACCTGAAATTTTGTCACCTTCTCCCAAGCTTATTGAGTTTCAAGGTCTACGTTTTAATTAATTGAGATTCTGAAATAAATTCAGAATGACAAAATTTTAAGTTTTTAGAAAGTTTTTTTATTTTTAAAGATAGCTGGTGTCCATGTGACTTTTAAAGGTTGAAAAAAAATCTGATTGTGTGCACTATTTAAAGGATAAATGGACATATGGTTCTGTATTGAACCAAACAAAAGCCATTTGATATTGCAAAGAAAGATTATCTAACTATCTTTGCACGAAATTAGAAAGAACGATGATAAATATTACTTTACCTGATGGAAGCGTAAAGCAGTTTGACAAAGGATCAACACCTATGAATGTTGCTTTTAGCATAAGTGCGGGATTAGCTAGAAACGTCATTTCTGCTAAGTTTAATGATAATGTTGTCGAAACTATTACGCCGCTTGAAGAGGATGGTAATTTAGTTCTTTTAACCTTTAAGGATGATGACGGTAAGCAGGCTTTTTGGCATTCTACCGCTCATCTTTTAGCTCAGGCTATTACCAAACTATACCCAGGTGTAAATCTTACCATTGGGCCTTCGATAGATAAAGGATTTTACTACGATGTAGACCCTAATGGTCAATCAATTTCTGAAAATGATTTTCCTGAAATTGAAAAGAAGATGCTCGAACTCGCTAGAGGTAAGCATGACTTCCAGATGCATCCTGTATCGAAAACAGAAGCCTTAGAGTATTACAAAACAAAAAACAACCCTTATAAAGTTGAGCTTATAGAAAACCTCACCGACGGCGAGATTACTTTTTGTGACCACGATGATTTTACAGATTTATGTAGAGGCGGACATATTCCAAATACAGGCTTTATAAAAGCTGTTAAATTGATGAACATTGCAGGAGCTTATTGGCGAGGCGATGAAAATAATGCTCAACTGACTCGGATTTATGGAATTTCATTTCCAAAACAAAAAGAGCTTAAAGAATATCTAGAACTTCTAGAAGAGGCCAAAAAAAGAGACCATAGAAAGCTGGGGAAAGAATTGAAGTTGTTTGCATTTTCTCAAAAAGTGGGACTTGGTCTTCCTTTATGGTTACCAAAAGGGGCAGCGTTAAGAGATCGTTTGGAGAAATTTCTAAAAGATGCTCAAGAAAATGCAGGCTACCAACCGGTTGTATCACCTCATATAGGACAAAAAGAATTATATATGACTTCTGGTCATTTTCAGAAGTATGGAGAAGATAGTTTCCAGCCTATAAAGACACCTCAGGATGGAGAAGAATACCTTCTTAAGCCTATGAATTGTCCTCACCACTGTGAAATCTATAATGCACAAACTTGGAGCTATAGAGATTTACCACAAAGGTATGCGGAGTTTGGAACAGTGTATAGATATGAACAAAGTGGTGAACTACATGGGCTTACTAGAGTAAGAGGATTTACACAAGACGATGCTCATATTTTTTGCACACCAGAACAGCTGGATGAGGAATTTAAGAAAGTTATAGATTTAGTGCTTTACGTATTTGGGTCCTTGGGATTTGAAAATTTCACGGCTCAAGTCTCTTTAAGAGATCCGGAAAATCCATCAAAATATATAGGATCTGATGAAAACTGGAAAAAGGCAGAATCTGCCATATTAAATGCGGCAGAAGAGAAAGGACTAACCTATAAAATTGTAAAAGGTGAAGCTGCATTTTATGGACCTAAGCTCGATTTTATGGTCAAAGATGCTTTAGGAAGACAATGGCAACTCGGAACTATACAAGTTGACTATAATTTGCCGGAACGTTTTGAATTGGAATATAAGGGAAGTGATAATGAAATGCATAGGCCTGTGATGATTCACAGAGCACCTTTTGGGAGTCTAGAACGTTTTATAGCTATCCTAATAGAGCATACTGGCGGAAATTTTCCGCTATGGTTGATGCCTGAACAAGCTACTATCCTATCAATCAGTGAGAAATATGAAAATTATTCTAAAAAAGTTTTAAGTTTACTTAAAAAACACGAAATTCGCGCTACTTTTGATAACAGAGGAGAAACCATGGGCAAGAAAATCCGTGAGGCTGAAATGAACAAGACACCTTATATGCTCATCGTTGGTGAATCTGAGGTTGAAAATGAAACGGTTTCTGTAAGAAAACATGGAGGTGAAGACTTAGGTCAGATGTCCATTACAAGTTTCGCTGAAATTATAAATGCACAAATAGATAAAGAAATCTATAAATTTGAAGTTTAATTAAAAAATTATATAGCCATAGCAATACGTAGAAAAAAATCAAGACAGTCACCGAGGCAGATAAAAGAGAACCCTCATAAGATCAACGATAAAATAAGAGCTCCAAAGGTTCGTCTTGTTGGTGAGAATGTGAAAGTAGATATCTATTCCTTAAAAGAGGCTCTCGCCATGGCGGAAGAGCAGGAACTCGATTTAGTTGAAATATCTCCAAAAGCAGATCCTCCTGTTTGTAAAGTTATGGACTACAAGAAATTCTTGTATGAACAAAAGAAGCGTGAAAAAGTTCTAAAAGCAAAGACAACTCAAGTTGTTGTGAAAGAGATTCGCTTTGGTCCCAATACCGATGATCACGATTATGAATTTAAAAAGAAAAATGCAGAGAAGTTTCTCAAAGATGGAGCTAAACTGAAAGCATTTGTATTTTTTAAAGGTCGTTCCATCGTTTTTAAAGATAAGGGACAAATTTTATTACTTAGACTTGCTCAAGATTTAGAAGATCTGGCCAAAGTCGAACAAATGCCGAAACTAGAAGGGAAAAGAATGATCATGATTCTTGCTCCTGTTTCAAAAAAATAATTGCGATAATTCCAAATACAGATCCAAATGCCAAAGATGAAAACAAAATCGAGTGCTAAAAAGCGTTTTAAAATTACCGGTACAGGTAAAATAAAACGTAAACATGCATTCAAAAGTCACATTTTGACCAAAAAGTCAAAAAAGAGAAAATTGAAGTTAACGCATTCTACTTTAGTTGATAAAGCAGACGTACGTAGCATCAAAACTCAATTACGCTTAAAATAAGACAACAGGTTACTATTATTAATCCATGGAGTTAGGCTCATAAAATGTTTATTATAAACTGCCTACTACAAAAAACATCAAATTATGCCAAGATCAACAAATTCCGTCGCTTCCAGAGCCAGACGTAAAAAAATAATGAAGCAAGCCAAAGGTTACTTCGGACGTCGTAAAAACGTTTGGACAATAGCCAAGAATGCAGTCGAAAAAGCAATGTTATATGCTTACAGAGACCGTAAAACCAAAAAGAGAAATTTCAGATCGCTTTGGATCATTAGAATTAATGCTGCAGCAAGATTGCACGGATTATCTTACTCTCAATTTATGGGAAAAGTAAAAGCTCACAACATAGAGTTAAACAGAAAAGTTCTTGCTGATTTAGCAATGAACAATCCTGAAGCTTTTAAAGCTGTCGTAGATAAAGTAAAATAATTTTAATTAATTATTATCGCAATTTAAAACCTGTTCTTATCGAACAGGTTTTTTATTTTAATTTAGTCTAATCATTTATAAAGAGATATTCTCAACAATTTCAATAGTATGATACGTTAAATCCTTAATTTAGTAATGAATGTTTAACTAAAAAAAATAATTATGGCTATTAGATTTGCGAATAACTGTGGAAACTGTAAGCACTTAGTAGAAAATGCATTTTGTAGTCAACATAATGTTATGGTGTCTTCAAAATATACCTGTGACCAGTTTAAAATGAAAGCAGCTCTCAAAAATGAGAGGAGTTGCTCAGATTGTAGTAAATATGAATCTGAATTATGTGCTCATCCTAAAAAGGCAGCTCCTGGAATGCTTTGTAACTCCTGGAGTCCTGAATAAAAATACAATTTTCTATCTAAAATCTTTAAACTAGCTGAAATATCGATTTGTATTTTTTAGTTTAGAGCTATGAAAGATCAACTAGGTAGAGGACTCCATTTTGAAACTATTCCCCAACGTCTAGTTTGTCTAGTTCCAAGCTTAACAGAACTACTTGTAGATTTAGGGTTAAGGTCAAAACTAGTAGGCGTGACCAAGTTTTGTGTTCATCCAAAAGATATTAAAGAGAGTGCTGAAATTATTGGTGGTACCAAAAATGTAAAGTTGGATAAGATCAAGGCCTTACAACCTGATTTTATTTTAGCCAATAAGGAAGAAAACACTTTTGAAGATATTGACTTGTTGTCAAATGAACTCAAAGTTTATGTAAGTGACATAAATAATCTAAAAGATTTAAAAGGTTTAATTTCAGATATATCCTTTCTGTTTGGTGTCGCGGAAAAAGGACGACAGCTGATAGAAGATATTGAAAGCCAATTTCTAGATTTTCAAAATTTCATAAAGAATAAACCAAAACTTAAAGTCGCTTACTTTATCTGGAGGAATCCGTGGATGGTTGTTGGGTCTTCAACTTTTATCAATTATATGTTGGAGTTAAATAACTTTGAAAATGTTTATGCTCACCTTCAACGTTATCCTGAAGTCGATATTAAGGCTCTTAAAAGAGTAGATTGTGTTTTGCTATCCTCAGAACCATTTCCATTTAAAGAGGGCCACAAAACGGAATTACCAGTTGAAGATCGTAACATAGAAATTGTAGATGGAGAATACTTTAGTTGGTATGGTTCGAGACTTGTAAAAGCCTTTTCCTATTTTAAATTATTGAGAGACAAATTATAAAATTATAACATGATTTTCGGTTATTTGTCTTATCAAGGCTAAACTTATTATATTTGCATTAAAAACTTGATAAACCACTCTATATATCATCATGACACTTCCCAACAATGGGTCACTTTTGTTCATGGTGCTGGTGGAAGTTCATCTATTTGGTTTAAGCAATTAAGAACATTCCGTGTTCATTTTAATATATTACTACTTGACTTGAGGGGGCATGGGAACTCTAAACCTAAACTTCAAGATTCGCTTAATGAAAATTATACTTTTGATGCTATTACAGATGATATTATTGAGGTTTTAAACTTAAATGACATTGAGAAATCACATTTTGTAGGAATTTCTTTAGGGACTATCTTAATAAGGAATTTAGCCGAGAATTACCCTAATCGAGTCTCAAGTATGATTATGGGAGGCGCTATTATGAAAATGAATGTAAGATCTAGATTTTTAATTAAAGTAGGCGTCATCTTTAAGTCAGTTGTCCCTTACATGATTCTTTATAGATTATTTGCATTTATCATCATGCCGAGGAAAAACCATAAAAAATCAAGAAATCTCTTTGTAAATGAAGCAAAAAAACTTTATCAAAAAGAATTCATTAGATGGTTCAAGCTGACTTCTGAAATCAATCCATTATTAAAATTCTTTAGACAAAAGCCAATTGATATCCCTTCTCTGTACATGATGGGAGAACAAGACCATTTGTTTTTACCAGCGGTTAAAAAGATTTCAGAAACTCATAAGGAAGCCAAGTTATTTATAGTGAAGAACTGTGGACATGTAGTTAATGTAGAACAGCCTAAAGTATTCAATACTCAAGTGATCGACTTTATAAAAAGCCTCGAATACCCAAACGCGTCTTTGAAATTGGTTTAATTTTGGAGGGCGAATACTCTACTTAATAATAGGAAAGATGATTCATTTATGTCATTCCTAATTTCAATTTCTTCCATTTTAATCAGTTGACAAATTCCCTTCAATACCTGTGAAGTCAGATAATCCATTAAATTAGGGTTGATTTCTTTTGTTTAAGGGTATTTGGATGTATCGCTGTATGATTGCTTCCTATATTTAATCAGATCTTACTTTCTTGAAGTTAGATTCTGCCATAGGTTGAAATCTAATGTATTATCTATTTCCTATTCTAATAATCTGTAGCATCTGAAGGGCCGCACTAATAAAATGGCTTTTGAGTTTTCAGATGGAAGGTCTTTAATGGTTTGCTATAAATAGCTGAGCAGCTTTTTTGCAGTCTCTACAGCAGCTTTATTTAAGGCACGAACCCCTTTTTTATGTTAATGATTCCAAGCCCATTCTTTAGAGTATATTTTCAACTGTCTCATTCGCTAATCAATTCAATTTTGACCATTAGGTTTAAATAAATGACATCGTCTTCAGAGAGCTTTGATATTTTTTTGTTGATAGCTAGTTAAGGCTTCTTTTAAGCCTTTTCTTATTTACTCTCCAGTTAGAATTTAAGACTTCGATATCTCTTAAAATCTGTTGAAGTTCAGCTCATGAAGAAGCTAATACCGCTCTTTATGCTATTCTCAAATATAAAATCCGTCTCATTGGTGATATCTATTAAAAAAGCCTACACAATAAAGTGTAGGCTCAAATTAATTTGTAAAAAATAAAACTTACTATTTGATTATTTTTTTCACAGCTTTTTTATTTCCAACTGTAATTTCAACAAGGTAAGACCCTTTACTAAGATTACTAAAATCTAACTGAGTTTCTAAACTGTTAGGAGAAACTGTTAAAATAGTTTGTCCTAATAAGTTGTAAACAGAAACATTATCAATAGTGTTAGCAGACTTAATGTTCAAAACATTTACAACTGGGTTAGGGTAAGCTTTTAGCTCAATAGAATCGAAACTAACTGAAGAAAGAGTACCTTCTACAAAAAGGATATCATCAATCCAATATTCGCAATTTGCATCATTGGCAAAAAAGTCAATGCCTCCTAAAACTGTATCTTCTTGAAATGGTATTGGAGTTTCATTTGCTACTTCTCCGTTAATAGATAGTTGATACGTAGGAACATCACCACCATCTAGATCGAAGAAAAGTGAAACTTTAAACCACTGTCCTTCAGGATAATCAAAACTGTAATCAAATTCTGGTGCATTTAAGAATTCATCTATTCCCAATCCAGGATCTACTCCGTTCGGATTAAAATTAACATTACCGGAATTAAATACGCCTGTAACAGTTCCATCTGGTATTGCTCCTTGAATATTAAAATATCCACCTTTTCCCGCTGGGATATACATTTGGAATTCTAAAGTATAATCTCCGGATTCTAAATTACCTAATTTTAGAACTGCATCTTGTGGTCCAGGCCCAGCACCTATAAATCCAGATAGTGATCCAGAAAATTGTTGGTCAGCACTAACTAAGATACTTTCAGCTTCTACGAAACCATCAGACCAAGTTCTCCAGATATCAGGATTTTGTTGTTCCATAGGCCCTAAATTGTAATCTTCAAAATCATCAACGATGATTTGGGCATTCGCACTAAATGCAAATAATAGTGCTGTAATTGATAAGTAAATTTTTTTCATAATACTTAATTTTAAGATTTAATTACAAAAATAACAAATTATATAACATATGTAATGGAAAATGGCAATAATGTTGATAATACGAGTGAGTGGTTTTTAAGTAAAAAGAATTCTATAACTATTCTTTTAAAAATCAAAACCGTTGAGTTGAATATTTCGTAATTTTACCGTACAAATTTTCATAATAATTCAATACCATAATGGAGCAACAAAAACCATACACACCCCAAAATCAAATCAGAATTGTTACCGCTGCCTCTTTGTTCGATGGTCACGATGCCGCTATCAACGTGATGCGTCGCATCATTCAGTCCACTGGAGTTGAAGTTATTCACCTTGGACACGATAGGAGCGTAGAAGAAGTAGTCAACACGGCGATTCAAGAAGATGTTAACGCTATAGCTATGACTTCTTACCAAGGAGGACATAATGAATACTTCAAATACATGTACGATTTGCTTCAAGAAAAGGGAGCGAGTCATATCAAGATTTTTGGCGGTGGTGGTGGAGTCATTCTTACAGAGGAAATTGAAGAATTAATGAAACACGGCATCACTAGGATTTATTCTCCCGATGATGGACGAGAAATGGGACTGCAAGGAATGATCAACGATTTGGTCAAAAAATCCGATTTCCCAACTCCAAAATTGAATGCACCAGACAAAATTGCAGAGCTTCTTAAACAAAAAGAGGCCAACACTATCGCTAGATTAATTTCTTTAGCAGAGAATCGGCATGATGAATTTAAAAAAATATTCTTACCGATACAGAAAGCCCATAAAAATGAAGTCCCTGTTTTAGGAATCACGGGAACAGGAGGCTCTGGTAAATCCTCATTGGTAGACGAATTGATCAGGCGGTTCTTGGTCGATTTTGAAGACAAGCAAATAGGAGTTATCTCTGTAGATCCTTCCAAGCGAAAGACAGGAGGAGCCTTGCTGGGAGACAGAATTCGTATGAATTCTATTAACTCTCCACGAGTGTATATGCGTTCTTTAGCCACACGTCGATCTAATTTAGCTTTATCGAAATATGTTCAAGAAGCGGTTGAGGTCTTAAAAGCAGCTAACTACGATTTAATTATTTTAGAAACCTCAGGGATCGGCCAAAGTGATACTGAAATTCTGGACCATTCCGATATTTCTCTCTATGTGATGACGCCAGAATTTGGGGCAGCCACACAATTAGAGAAAATAGATATGTTAGATTTCGCAGATCTTGTGGCGATCAATAAATTCGATAAGCGTGGCGCAAAAGATGCGCTTCGAGATGTCAAAAAACAATACCAACGCAATCATAATTTATGGGATGCTAAACCAGAAACCCTTCCTGTTTATGGAACTATAGCTTCTCAATTTAATGATCCTGGAATGAATATTCTTTACAAAAGAATTATGGATCAGCTTTCAGAAAAGACGTCTACTAGTCTAAAAAGTGATTACCATATCACGGATGAGATGTCAGAGAAAATTTTCGTAATCCCACCGGCACGGACGCGTTACCTTTCAGAAATTTCAGAAAGCAACAGATCTTATGATGATAAAGCCAACTCCCAGGTAGAGGTTGCTCAAAAACTCTATGGTATATTTAAAACCATAGAAAGTGTGACAGAAAGCAAACTTCAGCTTGATAAAAATGGGTTAGATGAAGCGCAATTAAAAGAAACAATCACTGAGGATAACAAAACTTTAGTCGAATTGCTTAAAAAAGAATTTGATAGAGTGAAGATGGACCTTGACCCTTATAATTGGGGGAAGATTCTAGATTGGGAAAATGTCGTTCAGAAGTATACAAATGAGGTCTACACTTTTAAAGTTAGAGATAAAGAGATAAAAATCGATACATATACCGAGTCACTTTCTCATCTTAAAATACCCAAAGTTGCTTTACCAAAATACAAAGCTTGGGGTGATTTACTAAAATGGCTATTACAAGAAAATGTCCCAGGTGAATTCCCCTATACAGCCGGATTATATCCTTTTAAAAGAACGGGAGAAGATCCAACCCGAATGTTTGCTGGAGAAGGCGGACCAGAAAGAACCAATCGACGGTTTCATTATGTAAGTGCTGGATTACCTGCAAAACGACTCTCTACAGCTTTTGATTCGGTGACACTTTACGGAAATAATCCTGATTACAGACCCGATATTTACGGTAAAATTGGTAATGCGGGGGTGTCTATTTGCTGCCTAGATGATGCTAAAAAATTATACTCGGGATTTGACTTAGCAGATGCTATGACTTCTGTGAGTATGACCATCAACGGTCCTGCTCCTATGTTGCTTGGCTTTTTTATGAATGCCGCAATCGACCAGCAGTGTGAAAAATACATTAAAGAACAAGGACTAGAGAAGGATGTAAAAGCCAAGATAAAGGCCATCTATAAAGAAAATGGAAGTGGGATACCAACCTACCAAGGTGAGCTTCCTGAGGGAAACAGCGGACTTGGACTGATGTTGCTTGGTGTTACTGGAGATATGGTTTTGCCTACCGATGTTTATGAGAAGATCAAGCGGGAGACTATTGCTGTAGTGAGAGGAACCGTACAGGCCGATATTCTTAAGGAAGATCAAGCTCAGAACACCTGTATTTTCTCAACAGAGTTTGCCATACGACTCATGGGAGATGTTCAGGAGTATTTTATAGAAAATAAAGTGAGAAACTTCTATTCTGTCTCTATTTCTGGATATCATATTGCTGAAGCAGGTGCCAACCCAATTACGCAATTGGCTTTAACGCTTTCTAACGGATTCACGTATGTGGAATACTACTTAAGCCGTGGAATGGACATCAATAAGTTTGGGCCTAATTTAAGTTTCTTTTTCTCCAACGGAGTAGACCCAGAATATGCGGTTATTGGTAGGGTCGCGAGACGAATCTGGTCCAAAGCTATGCGCGACAAATATGGAGCAAATTCACGAGCGCAAATGTTGAAGTATCATATCCAGACGTCTGGTCGTTCGCTTCACGCCCAAGAAATAGATTTTAATGACATTAGAACTACTCTCCAAGCCCTATATGCTATTTACGACAACTGTAATTCACTACATACCAATGCGTATGATGAAGCGATTACAACACCTACAGAAGAATCTGTTCGTCGAGCAATGGCTATCCAGTTAATCATCAACAAAGAATTAGGCTTAGCCAAGAACGAAAATCCTATCCAAGGTTCTTTTATTATTGAAGAATTGACAGATCTTGTCGAAGAAGCCGTCTTGTTAGAATTTGATCGTCTTACGGAGCGTGGCGGAGTTTTGGGAGCGATGGAGACGATGTACCAGCGAAGTAAGATACAAGAAGAGAGTCTGCATTACGAAATGCTTAAGCACACAGGCGAATTCCCAATTATTGGGGTGAATACATTCTTGAGTTCCAAGGGATCGCCAACGGTAAAACCAAGGGAAGTGATTCGGGCGACAGAAAAGGAGAAAGAGTTCCAAATCAATACGCTCAACAAACTGCATACGGTTCATGAAGGTAAAGCACAAGACAACCTAAAACGCATACAAGAAGCGGCTATCAAAAACGAAAACATCTTCGAAGAATTGATGCAAGCGACCAAGTATTGTTCTTTGGGTCAAATCACAGAAGCTCTTTTTGAAGTCGGCGGACAGTACCGTAGAAACATGTAATTTTTTTAAAAAGTAGATGGGCGTGACCCCGTTCCGATAAAGATCGGGACGGGGTCGGGCTTTTTGCTATTACGCCTCCACAAAAGCAAAAGTCTTACTCAGGTAAGACTTCTGCTTTTTTAGTTCGGGGTAACCGCTACAATCCCTCACGCGAGGCTTTTTATTATTTTGTTTTCTGAAGAATGAATTATGTTTATCTTAAAAATAGATAGGGGTAAAGGTTTAGTTTAAAACCCTAAGAAAGTTCATTGGATAATATGTATGAAAGTGTTAGCTTAGTTGATCAAAAAAAAACCTCATAAATTGTGATATGCCCTATATTATAGATTTGAATAGGGTTTATATGGATGTTGGCTGTAATTATAAAAATAGATAAATGGACTTTATTGGATTATTATTTATTGTGTTAATGATTATTCTTGGAATAGCTATATTATCCATTTTACCAGTATTGACTTTTTTCTTGTACCGTAAATTTAAGGCCAAAGGAAAAATTTACAAGTATGGTGGATTGACATTTTTTTCACTTACAACAATAGGGATGATTGTTCTTGTCATTAACATTATAATTAGTCCTAGTGGATTTGGACCTGAATACGAATCAATAGAAATAAAGCAAAATATAGGAGGGAAACTATTATGCGAATCTGTTTATAACGCTGACCTTCACTCTTGGCAATATGACGTCACATACAAATATTTAATGGAGAATGGAGATTCTATAAATTTAGGTTATGGAGGATATTATGGTAGGCAATGGGATAAAAACGAACAGCTTATAAAACAAGATAATTGGTTAATACTAAAAACTGGAAGTTTTCACGGGTCTGACAGAATCATATTAAAGAATACTAAAACAGATTCAACTATAATTTATGATATAAACAACCAATTCATAGAGAACGACATTTTATGGAGAAATCAAGAAATAAAATCTTTAATTAATTATTGCTGTGCAGAATCTTTCATAGAAAAAATATCAAATAATAAAGTTTTTGTAAAATATAAGTTTAGGACAAGCGAAACATTGACAAAAGAGTATGGTGAACGAATGATAGAATATCGCCTAAATAATACTGGACAACTTATGATGACTAACATAAAGTAGACAACTACAGCCAACATCATCTATATTTTATAGGGCAGTTGGTAGTAAATTGAAACAGTAAAGCAATTAATAAACTCCGCCAAAACTTTGTTTTGGCGTTTATCAGTAGAAAAAGTTAAACACCAAAGCCAAAGTTTTGGCTAATTAGCTAAACGAAAATAAGTACTTTTAAATCGCCCTACAAAAACATAGATTAGGCGTTAGCCACAAGTTGAAGAAACAGATGAACTACGAAATACCTAATTCATATAATTGGTTTGCAAAACTGAATTTAACGCAATTCATTCCTCGGAGTTTTGAAACAGAAATCAACCCGAATTCTTCAATCAATGAACGATTTAAAATCGAGTGTGAACAAAATCGAGAAGTTCTGACTTTTGGACGCAGACAAGATATGGACACATTTGTCGGATTTGAAATTAAGGACGGAAAAGTAACGGAAAACTTAGTTGTTTTCTATCCATCATTTGGACAAAACGTAAAAGGCTGGGATATTATCGATTCTGAGCATTCTGACTTCTTTGAATTTATGCAAAAAAGATTCCTGAATGGAATGTTGTAATCCGACATGATAAAATTTTAAACCAAGACTTAAGTATTTTTTTTAATGAACAAATGAAGAAAAAATATGGCCTCTAGTAACTAAGTATTGGCATGGTTGATATCCTAAAATGATTGCTCTTTTTGATATAACCGATTATTTGTCGACGATCTATGGGGATGAATTGATTTTGGGAATGGTTTTTTAGGTCTAGATGAGTAATCCTTTTAATTGGGTTGTTTATTATTAACTTAAGTGCACACAAATTCATGTCATCTAGGCGTCTATCTATGTTCTGGTTAGCCTTTCATTACCATAGCAAAGAAAGTAGAATCAATTCACTAAAACCGAAGTAATAAGCATTTGAGTTTTGTCTATTCATAACAAACTCATAGAAAAGCCCCTTGGATAATATATATGAAAGTGTTAGTTTAGTTAAAAATAAAACATACTCCTTAATAGATATATACCCTATACTAAAGACTTGAATGGGTTTTATACGGATGTTGTAGCACATTAAAAAAAAACTATGGGATTCTTTAAAAACCTTTTCGGAAATAAGAAAAAAGTGAGTGAAATTCCTCAAAAGAAAGCGGAAAAAGTAGCTGATGAAATCGAAGACGAACCTTATGGAATTGATAAAGATAATGCTCACGAAAGAGCAGTCGAATTAATCCCAGAAGAATTCTTTTGGTCTTGTGTTGATGAATTAGCCCCATTTGGCTCTGACGAAGGCGATATGGCTTTATCTGAATTTAGAGATTGGAAAAAAGACAATCCAAATACACAAACCTTTGAATGCATAAGATGGACTATCGAAGGAGTTTCTAAGAAAAATTTAGCCGAATACAATGAAAAAATACTCGACAGAAATTTAATTCAATCTCAACTTGAAAACGAAAATTTTAATGACCAACAATATATTTTCACAGTTGACATTTCTGTTATTGCAACAGGATTTGCACAATTAATAGATGAAGGAAAAATAGACAAAAAAAATAAACCAATAATTCAATTAGCAATTAACCGACAAAAAATTTGGGCTGAACTTACAACAGAATGGGAATACGGAAATGAATATATTGAGAAACTAAAAGTATTGAACAGAGCGTTAAAAGTAGCGTAGAAAAACGTGCTACAACAATGGCTATAGTTAATACGGGTTTTAGTGCTTAACCCAAAGATTAGAGCTTTTTAACAAAGTCCGCCAAATCTTTTTGATTTGGCTTTAGAACAAAAAAGATAAAACAAAATAAAAAGTTTTGGCTAAGTGCTTAATCGAAAGTTCACTACTTTTAATTCCCGCACTAACCATAGCCGGGACGTTATACCACATTAGAAAAACTATCTTAATGAGAAAATCAATATTTTTTTTCCTCCTACTGATCACCTCCTCTATTGGATTTGGGCAATCTGTTGACGAGCCCTTTTCAAAGACTAAAATGCTAAAAGATTTAGCTGTTTTTAAAGAAATTCGACAAAAAGTAAATTCTGGACTTCATAAATATAGAACGCAAGAACAAATTGACAGTATTTACATTTGGGCAGAAAACGAAATTAAAAACCTAACCACATATAGAGAGTTTTATAATTTAATTTCAGAAGTAACCGATTACGAAGGCAGCCTTCATAACGATACATATATACCCAATAAGAAAAGGCAAAATTTACGGAAAGAAAAAACTGGTTATTTCCCATTACCACTTAAATGGATACAAGGCGAATGGTTGATTAATTCAAAAAATGGAGAAATACCTTTAGGCGCTAAAATTATTTCAATTAATGATATTCCTATATCTGAGGTAATATCTGAACTCAATAAATATTACACAACAGACTGACAAAACCTGACTGGAAAAAGACTTGGAATAAGAACACATTTTTCGAAATATTTCAGATTAAATTATGGCTTACAAAGTAATTTCAAAATTGATTATAAGAAACACAATGCTAATAAAAGTGAAGAAATCATCATAAATAGCGTGAGCTACTCAAAATATTATGAAAGATTTAGAGCTAGGCATTCAAAACCTTTTGATCAAATCTACTATGCTGATTTAAATTATGATCAAAAATATTCCTTTCAAAAAATTGATTCATTAAGTGGATTACTAACTATCCATTCTTTTAGTATGGGTAATGAATCATCAGCAGAACATAAAGAATATGCTAAATTTTTAGACAGTGTATTTACCAAAATCAAAGAAAACAAAATTGCAAAAAGATAAGGTCACCCAACAAAAATGCGTTCACAGGTAACATCTATTTATTAATAAGTCCAGCAGTCGCGTCTGCTGGTAGTTTATTTGCCTCCATGGTTGCAGGAAACCAAAACACCATAACGATAGGTGAGGAAACAATCGGTGGATATTACGGACACAATGGACATACCCCCATGGAATATAAATTACCTAAATCAAAAATCGTAACACGGTTTTCGATAGCGAATTTAGAACAAGACGTACCACAAAGGTCTAATCAACCTTATAATAGAGGCCTATCACCAGATTTAGAAGTGACACAATCATTTGAAGATTTTATAAAAAATGTAGATACACAAATGAACTATACTATTGAATTACTAAATGTGGAATAAAACGCTATGCACAATTTCACTTTTTATGGGAAAACAAATAATTACTTTTGGCTAATGCTAGATAAGTGGAGAAAAGGCAAAAAATCTAAAAACAAAAAGTGTAAACAATTTATTTTCATAACATCATTAAAAAGTTACTCAGAATCAAACATTTAAAGGTGATTTTATTGGATTTTGATTTTTAAAAAGTAATTTAGGTAACGAAAAACTATGGTTAAGTGTGAGCTCGATTTTTAACTGGAGTAATGGATTTATTCAACTCGTGCAGAATTCTGAGTCGGGAGTATTGCGAAAAGTAAAATGATAAAGCGAAAGCTATTACGAAGACATTTATTTTAAACTATATAACATGCACACTTCTTTTGACTTTTTTTATCGTGGTGAATAAACCTACACTTCCAGTATGGAAAGGTTATGTATGCGCCCAACTTAAATATGAATACTAATATTAATGGAAATCGATGTTTTCGCTGTAGACAATAAAAACTAATACCAAATTATATTTATAATGCCGTATGAATAAATTGAATTATACTACGACGTAGCTCAGTACAGGTTTTTTGATTGATTGATTGAAATCAAAAAAAACTAGCATAGCCTTAGCTACGGTAATTATTTTTGATGAAAAGCAAGCGAAAAAAGCCTGTGCCGAATTCGTATCGGTAAAACGATTTATGGCGTCATTATAGGTCTAATTTGGTATAACACCATCTAAATGAATAAATTAGTAATATTTGGAACACTATTCCTTCTTTCATTATCCCTTTTTGGACAAATAAGCGCAAAAGATTCAACTGTTCAAGTCATTGGATATTGGTCAAATCAAGAAACACAATCATATGATGTTTCTTATGAGAAATTTAAAATAAAAAGAAAGGATACAATTTCAAGAGAATTAATGAAGTATGAGGTAGATATTAAAATAATTGATTCAACAGAAAATAGCTATACAATTGACTGGTTTTATAAGAACTATTCCATAGATACCGAAAATGAATTGGTTAGAAAATTAACATCAATCGCTAATGATATTTCTGTTAAAATAAAAACAGATGAATATGGGGCATTTATAGAAATTGTCAATTGGGAAGAAGTTAGAGATTATCTAGTAAAGGTGACTGAGAAGCTTAAAGTTGAATTGAAAGAGGTTCCAAATTATAAAGAAATAATTGCTAATGTTATGAGTATATACTCAACAAAGGAATCTATTGAGGCAAATGCAATTAAAGATGCCTTACAGTTTTATCAATTTCACGGCGTAAAATATAATCTTGGAGAGGAATTAGAAGGGGTCTTAGAAACGTCAAATAATTTTGGAGGTAAACCCTTTGAAACACACGTCCGATTCAGTTTGGACGAAATAAATGAGATTGATGGAAATTCAGTATTCAGATCAAATCAAGTTATAAATTCAAAGCAATTAACGGATGCAACCTATAAACAATTAAAAATGCTAGGAACATTTGGCGATAAAATTCCACCAAGAAATGAGTTTCCTTCATTGACCAATGAGACCAATACAGCCTCAAGAATTCATGGAGAAAGCGGATGGATAATATATAGTATTATGACCAAAGAAATAACAGCTGAGGAAACAACTAATATTGAGGAAAGAGTAATTGAAATAAAATAACGGGGCCAAATCAAACCTCCTTAAAGTCATTAACAGTGTTAAGCTAATTTTAAAAGATTATGCTGAAATTCAAAGAAGTCTCAGAAGAAGAATTGGATTTATATGTATATTGATGACAAGCTGTAAACAATTTTTTATGCCAACGTCAATAAAAGGTTTGCAAAAGAAGGAACTTAGTCTTCCGGAAATTAAGAAAGTCAAATAGAATGAAAAAATTAAGATAGAATACATGCATTATAAGACCGAAATTATCATCAACAAACCTAGGCAAGAGATCATCGATGTGTTTGAAAATCCAAGTTTACTTCCGCTTTGGCAGAGAGGGCTCAAACGAAGTCGGCTTCTAAGTGGTAAAAATGGTGAAGAAGGTAGTAAGCGAAAACTGTATATCACCATAGAAGGTCAATCTATAAAAATGACAGAAACAATCATAAAAAAGAATCTACCCGAAGAATGGCATGGGGAATATTCTTCTAAAGGTATTGAGAGCGTTCAAAAAAATTATTTTGAAGACATCAACGAGAATCAAACTAAATGGACCTCTTATAGCGAATTTAAATTTTCAGGCTTTATGAAAGTGATTAGCAAATTGCTGCCTGAAATCTTTAAAAAACGATCTGTTTTAGTCCAAAAAGATTTTAAAGCTTTTATCGAAGACGGTAAGAGTGTGAAAACAAATTGACTATGGCTTGATTTATAATAATAAATAACTTTATTTGTAAAAAATTAAATACCGATGAAACAGATTATTTACATTGCTTTATTGACTTTAAGCTTAAGTGCTTTTTCACAGACTAAAGTAGGCACCATTAATAATGAATACATTTTATCTCAGATGCCCGAGATAAAAGATGTTGAAGAAAAATTAAAAATTTATAGCGCCAAATTGGATAGCACCATTCAACAAAAATACTTAGAATACCAAGAAGTGGTAGCCAACTATAAAGAAGGGGAAAAAGATATGAGCGACCTGATGAAGAAAATGAAGCAGGGAGAAGTTGTCGACTTAGAAGAGAATTTACAAAAACTGCAAGAAAATTCCTCTAAAATGCTTCAAATACAACAGGATGAATATCTGAGACCACTTTATAATAAAATAGGAAAAACAGTAGAAGCTATTGTCATAGAAGATGGGTTTACTCAGATCTTTGATGAAAACAACAGCATCATTTATATCGACCCTAAATTTGACATCACTCTTAAAACCTTGGAGAAAATGGGAATTGAGGTCAAAGACAATCCAGACGTAACCCCTGAATAAGTTTTAGGTTTAAGAATAAAAGGAAAAAGCTCGAAATACTATTTCGAGCTTTTTTTATATAAACATTAATTATCTACTATAATTAGGAGCTTCTTTAGTAATGATGACCCCATGTGGATGACTTTCTGTGATACCAGAACTTGTAATTTGAACAAACTGAGCATTTTCTTTTAAAGCTGAAATATCTTTTGCTCCACAATAGCCCATACCTGCTCTTAATCCGCCAATAAATTGCACCATACTCTCTACCAATTCTCCTTTGTAAGGAACACGGCCTACAATGCCTTCTGGTACTAGCTTTTTGATATCATCTTCAACATCTTGGAAGTATCTATCTTTAGAGCCCTTATGCATAGCTTCTACAGATCCCATTCCTCTATAAGATTTAAACTTTCTACCCTCATAAATGATGGTTTCTCCAGGAGATTCTTTGGTTCCAGCCAGCAACGATCCAAGCATCACGCAATCTGCGCCTCCAGCAATAGCCTTGGGAATATCACCTGTATATCGAATTCCTCCATCTGCAATTACAGGAACACCAGATCCTTTTAAAGCTTCAGAAACTTCCATAACCGCAGATAATTGAGGAGAACCTACTCCAGCAACAATTCGTGTGGTACAAATAGAACCTGGACCAATTCCGACTTTCACGGCATCTGCGCCAGCCTCTACCAAATATCTTGCAGCCTCTGCTGTTGCTATATTTCCAACCACAACATCGAGGTTTGGAAATTCTTTTTTAATGAGTTTCAAAACATCTACCACCCCTTTCGTATGGCCATGTGCTGTATCAATAACAACGGCATCTACACCAGCTTTTACTAAAGCGGTCGCTCTTTCTACAATATCATTGGTCACTCCCAATGCTGCAGCAACCCTCAACCTCCCGTACTGATCCTTATTTGCGAATGGCTTTTGAGTTAATTTTGTTATATCCCTGAAGGTAATAAGACCTACGAGTTCGTTATTTTTATTGATAACTGGAAGTTTTTCAATTTTATGTTTTTGCAAAATAACTTCAGCTTCCTTAAGGGAAGTCCCTTCACTAACTGTGACCAAATTTTTGGTGGTCATGACCTCCTTAATAGGTCTATCGTTTTTTTGTTCAAAACGCAAATCGCGATTGGTAACAATACCTATTAATTTTTTAGAATCGTCTACAATAGGAATACCTCCTATACTGTGCTCTCTCATGCTATCGTTAGCATCTTTCACAGTAGCGGTTATGGGAAGTGTAACAGGATCTATGATCATTCCACTTTCAGCACGCTTCACTCTTCTAACTTTAAGGGCTTGTTGCTCTATGGTCATATTTTTATGAAGAACGCCAATTCCACCTTCTCTTGCAATAGCAATGGCCATTCTAGATTCTGTTACCGTATCCATGGCGGCAGAGACTATTGGAACATTAAGTGATATATTTCTTGTGAATTTGCTTTCGATGCTTACAGTCCTGGGAAGGACGTCTGAGTAAGCAGGAACTAAAAGAACGTCGTCGTAGGTAAAGCCTAATCCTTTTACTTTTGAATGTGTCATTGCAATTAAATTTAATTGCGTGCAAATATAGTTTTTTTGAAATTAAATTACTGAGACTTTAAGGTTTAGTTTTGAGTGTCAAATGTAATACCCTTTATATGTTATAAATTCAGAACCAAATTATAGGGTTTTAACGGCTGAAATTAAAACATAACCTCTCAAGAAGATAGGTTTACCTGAATAGTCAAAGTTTTGGAAGTATGAAATCTCTTATTCACTTTGAAATCTACTTGAACATAGTATACCCTATAATACCAAATTAGACCTATAATGACGTAATAAATCGTTTTACCGAGACGAATTCGGCACAGGCTTTTTTCTCCTGCTTTTCATCAAAAATAATTACCGTAGCTTAGGCTATGCTAGTTATTTTTGATTTCAATCAATCAAAAAACCTGTACTGAGCTACGTCGTAGTATAATTCAATTTATTCATACGGTATTATAAATATAATTTGGTATAACTAACCCGTAAACTTATTCACAGTCAATTTTTTTAATCTAAAATAGAATCGGTTAAAATAATTTCATGACTGGTTAAACCAAATCCAGAATCCCCTAATTCTTGACTTGTAATTGTCCAATCTTCATTATTAACTGGTGAAAAAGTTAAGAGTGGATCAGATAAGTTAGAAGCCTCATAAACTTCAATCTCTTCGAAGGAATCTTCAGGAAGTGGATTAAGCCCAATTACACTATCCTCTAGTATTAGTAAAGAAATATTAGAAGATATAACCGTTGTGGTGTCAATTTCAGAACCTAATTCTTCAGTTTTTTCGAAAATTAGTATCAGGTCTTTAGTTGTTTCGTTATTAATAAAATAGTTTGCTGAACCAGCATAATCAACAACTATTTGACCATCATCATCATTATCACTACAACTTACAGATAATACTAGTATTAGAATCAATAGTAATTTCAAGATTTTATTTTTCATAATTATAGATTTTTTACATTTTAAAGATGTGAAAATTTAGATATAGTTGCGTCAATTTGTTGACAACGTTTAAAATTTATAGTAGAGTGTAAAAAAGATACTAGCTTTTCAGTTTATCAAAAAAACAGAAGAGAGAAATATGCTACGTAAATTTTTCCCAAGTTGAAACTTTGGATAATGATTTTTAAAGTTTAGTTTAGAGAAAGACTTATGATTACTTTTCCTTCTGCCTTTCCTGAAGCTAAGTATTCGTAGGCATCTATTCCATTTTCAAGAGAATAAATAAAATCTACTATGGGTTTTATAGCTCTATCTTCAACCATAGTTGCAATTTCCTTCAGTTGTTTTGCATTAGGTTGCATCCAAGTTAGCTCATAATCAGCGGACTTCTCATCAATTAACTTTGATAATTTTTCGGGTAGTGTATAATTGGTCATACCCATTTGCTTTGCTGTTTCCTCGTCTGGCGGACCTACTATTGTCGTTACTTTTCCACCTTCTTTAATGATTTGAAAAGCATCAAAAGTATAATTGTCTCCTAAAGTGTCGAAAACGATATCCAAATTAGTAGCAACTTCTTTATAATCTTCTGTTTTATAATCGATTACACGGTCGGCGCCCAAAGCTTTAACCCAATCTACATTTTTAGTACTGGTAGTCGTATACACAATAGCTCCTTTTGCCTTTGCATACTGAATGGCAAAACTACCTACACCTCCAGAGCCGGCATGAATTAGGATTCTATCATTTTCCTTAAGACCAACACGCTCTAAAGCTTGGATTGCAGTGAGTCCAACTAATGGTAAACCAGCAGCTTTTTCAAAAGAGATATTATCTGGTTTTTTAGCGACGAAGTCACTATTAATCGCTACAAATTCTGCTACTGTCCCCATTTGTTCTTGCGGGACTCTAGAATAGACTTCATCTCCAATTTCAAAATTATTTACATCTATGCCTTTTTCAACAACTACACCACTCACGTCAAAACTAATTGTACAAGGTAAGTTTAAAGAAATCATACCTTTCAGTTGACCTTCCACTATTTTGTAATCTATAGGGTTTAATCCTGCAGCTTTAACTTCAACTAAAATATCATTCGCCTTTACGGCTGGTTTTTTAATTTTATTGATGGATAATCCATCTTTTATTTCATCATATTTTACTATTTGTAAGGCTTTCATATCTAGTGCTTTTTATTATTAGTAATTTAAGGATTATTTCTGTCACTATGCTTTTCTGAAAGAATATCGCCCCGATTGTTTAAACTATCTCCTAAAAACATAAGGTTTACTGTTTTTTGCCCCTAGGGTTTTGGATCTGTTTTTTGGAGTTGAAGTGGCATCTTTTTTCAGTTCTTTTCTCCTTTCGGAAATTTAATAAGAACTTTCTTTTATAGAATTTCGACGATCAATTTTATGCACTCCATTCACTTTATAAGTGGAGATACAGTATTGGTGTTTTGAAGTAACATCTTACCGATCTGGTCAATTGATAAATCAACATTCTCCCATAAAAACAAGTAAGACAAAATACTGACGGCAGGTCAAGCCTAAATCTCCCAGAAATGGTTTATATGCTTTCGTTATTAAACAGGAACGAATATATAAGAAAGCAGATTTGATTATTTAATTTTCGGAATTTCTCCATGACTGCCATGCACCAGATGACCAAAGTGCCCAGGCTATAAAAACAGGCTGAAAGAAAAGCCTTATCAATCTTGCCTTATCGGAATCTAAAGCTCCAAAAGCATCTTTTCCATCCAGATATTGAGAAATACTTCCAGGGGAAACTAAAATAAAAGGGTCTACTGCGAATTTAATGGAATCATATCCTTAGTAAAAAAAGAGGTATATATTTCCAGAACAACTTTTTGATTTATCATTGGGTTTAAATGATAGTTGGAAATAAGAAGGAATTAAAGCGGATTAAAAAGACCCTAAGTTTTGGAGCTTATAAATATTTAGGTTAACAATTATAAATTCAATCGCCTATCGTCAAGTCGAGTGTTTTTTTCGACTGATAAGAAGAAAAAAATGTATTTCGACAAAAGCTCAGCAGAACTATCGAAACCTAATAGTAAATATAACTAAAAACTTCTCGATAAATTTTTAATTATCTCCTATCGTCGATAAGTAAAAACACCTGCCTGCCGGCGAGGCTGGCTCGAAGTGACCGTATATTTTGGCTTAAATCTTTACCTACTATAACCGCAGTAGAAACAAATAGAAAAAATACCACCAATACTCAGCCAATTTTAGCACTTTCATTTTTCCAAAAAGTTAAGGCAATGTCCAATCCCATTTCTATTATACTTGACAAGATCGCTACCAGATCTTTGCTCAACGGTATCTAATCTGACATTTGTGCCTGAAAGTCGATTCTATTAAAAGTAAGGTGACTAAATCCTGTATAAATCATAAAAATGGCCAATAGAATTCTGAAAATATTTTGTGTCAATGTTGTTGTCACCTGTTTTTTGATGTCAGCATAACTTAGAATTTAAAGACTCTTACCAGTATTGGATTGGTTTAAGTTTAATGGTGTTAATCTTGAAGGTTTTATCTTTAACATTTGCTTTTGCAAATACCGGAATCTTAAAAATGCAGCTATATAACCAATCAATAGTAAGACTAGCAAATGAATGATTTCATTAAGATACAAATGACTTTCGACGCCCATAATAGCGAGTTTCTTTAGAAAAATAAAAAAGGGTTTTAAAGGAATAAGGTTTGAAATAAACTGCAAAAACAATGGCATTTCGCTTACCGACCAAGTAATACCTGTCACTAAAAATACAGGGTATGATGTAAAAGCTATTATTTCCATAGCTCTTGTTTGCGATTTAAAAAAGGAAGAAATAAACCATCCATATACTATAGTAGCCGAAAAGAATATCAACGATACGATTATTAGTATAAAGAAATTCCCTTTTACAGGTAAATCAAAAAATGGATAGACCACCAAATAAGTGAGTAATAAATAAGCAAAATACAGTAGTAAATAGAATCCTGTTTTACCAAGAATGTAATTCAAAAAATTATTTTTACTTTCTTCAAAACCAACCTGCATAAGCCCTTTTTCTCGATCTGACGCTATACTTTCTGCTAAGCCAATTAATAAGGTTTGGTGCAAAATGAGAAATAGCAAGGCTGGCAGTAGAAAGTTTCCGTAATTATTAGTAGGATTATAGACGGCGTGGATTTGAGCCGTTATAGGATTAGCCTTTTGCTCCGCAAACGAAGGATTGATGCCCTTAGACTCAAAGAACTTTTGGCGTGATTCCAAGGCATAGTCTAATGACACCAAGTTCACGGTCTTATTAATATCGTTTGAAGACAAAAACTTTGTATTATTCAATATGAGCCCTATAGGTGAGCTTTCATTCTTCTTTAGTTTTTTCTCAAAACCGCTGGGAATAGTTATAATTCCCTGTACGTCAAATTTGTATAATCCACTTCTAGCTTCTGAAAGATTGGTATAGCTTTTGGTTATAGCTACTTTTTGTGTTGTATTTATTTTATTTAGAAATGCTTTACTACTTCTAGTTTGGTCCAAATCTACTATGCCTACGCTCACGTTCTCTTCATCCTTATTCACGTAGGTGCTGCCAATTAATAAAAAATAGAGCAATGGCGCAGCCAACAAAACCAATAAGATGCTGTAGTCATTAAGTACCAATTCGGCTTCTTTTTTAAATAGACTCCATATTATTTTCAGGCTCATATCACATCGACTTTTTGAGTTAGAAAAACTTTCTTTCTGTTAATAATAAGTCCCGCAGTAATTAGAAGCACCCCTACCAAAAGAAAAAGCATGAGTTTCCAGACCTCTGGCCAAATAAAATGTAAAGGCGTATCTAATTGATAGATCTTAAGAAACCCCGTCAAAAAATGAGTGTAAGGTATGAGCTGGGCATACATGGCGTTGAACCAAGGCATCGCCCAAATTGGAAATGTAAAACCACTAAACACAAATGCGGGAGAATTATACAATATGGCTACATCCAGGGCAATTATCTCATTTGGAATAAGCAATGAAACCCCAAAACCAAGTAAAATATTGACACTCATAAAAAGTAATAATAGAGCCAGTAGATGTCCAATATTTCCATAGATAGGTATTCCAAATACGGGAAATACAATAGCAAATATCAATCCGCATAGTCCAAGTCCATATACCAAAAATGCGAAGTACTTACCCAAAACCATGGTGAGAACGTTTCCATCTGAAGTAGTATATAGTTCTGTGTAGGTTTTTATTTTCCATTCGTTATTAAAAGCCCTCGAAGCAACCATAAAAATGATCATTTGCAATAAGGCTGTTGTGAGTCCGGGTAATAAATAATAGACATAATTGTATTGAGGATTTCCCAATACCTTTGTGTTGATGTCGATGGGAAGGACCGTGCCCATAATTTTGGCAGGATTAATCCCTAATGACGCTATTCTTTTAATCACTGCAGCACCACTAAGTAATTGTGTGACTTCTAGTGCAGATTTGTACACCAGATTTCCAAAAACGATGTTGGTGGAATTGGTGTATATTTTCACCCGTACTGGTATATTTTTAAGTACATCTTTATGAAAATTATTTGGTATGTAAAACACGCCCTGAACCTCATTTTTTACAAAAGCATTTTCAATGGATTCTTCAGATGATAAATAATGGGTTACCTTTAAATTGGGCGATGCTTCCAAAAATCGGATATAGGTGCGGCTTAATGTGCTATTATCATTATCATATACTGCAATGGGAACTTCCCTTAGTGCCCCTTTATAGTAGATGGCCCCCAATAGAAAAAACACAACAACGGGAACAATAATAAATAGATTTCTTGCGGATTTCTGTCTGGCCAATCGCAGCAGCTCCCTTTTAAAAACAAGATATACTGGCCAATTCTTAAACATATCATTTATTTGTAAATCTGTATGGACATACCAGGACGTAGTTCATCGATACGTTCTTGAGGCTTTAGGTGAATCTCAAAGGTTTTAAGCTCGTATTCGCCTTTGGCTTTTACGGGCACCCAAGTGGCAAAATCTGCCATAGGCGAAATGTAACTGACCTTAAAGCTCACTTCCTCGTTACCCAAACCGGGTACTTTTGCCTTGTAAAGGTTATCCATTTGAAAATCTGCTAAATGATTTTCTCTGACGTTGAATATGGCATATATTTTTTCTGGTTTTTGTAGCGTTAAAATAGGATATCCTGCGGCCATGACCTCTCCTTCTTCAGCAATTTGATTACTTATTATTCCTGAAGTGGGTGCAATTATTTGAAGTTCGTCGTAATACGCTTCAACTTCATTAAAAACTTCTTTAGCCCTTTCATAGCCTCCATGAGCTGCTTTAACATCTTCTTTTCTAACTCCGCTTTTGGCCATCTCCCAAATGGATTTTGCAGCATTCATCTGCTCATTGGCCGCATCATATTTAAATTGAAGTTCATCCATTTCCTGTTTAGAAATAATGTCATCAGCATAAAGGGCTTGATATCTTTTATAGGTTATTTCGGCAAAATCAAATTGGCTTTTGGCTACTTGATATTGGTTTTGAAGCGCACTAATTTCCTCTATTCGCGTACCGAATTCTGCCTTATCAACCAAAGAACGGGCGGCTTTTACCATACCTTTAGCTTGGCCTTTTTTTGCATCAAATATATCGGGTTCTAATGTGGCTAATACCTGTCCTTTTTTTACCCTATTTCCTTTTTCTATTAATATAGCATTTACCCTTCCTGGAATTTCAGAGGAGATATTTATTTCGGTAGTCTCTAACATGCCTACATATATTTTTGGTTCAGTACGGTTTGCTCTAATAATGAAATATACAATTGAAAACAGGATGATTAATATCGGAATCGCTAAGGTGATATATGCTTTTTTCATGTTGAAACTTATTTGCCGATGATTGGAATTATTTTTTCTGGTTCTCCTATAGTAGTGTATAGATTGGCGATGGCTCTATAATAACCGTCGAGAGCTACCAATTGGTCTACTTTTGATTTTTCATACAAAAGCGAAGCATCTATAACATCAATGGACTTTCCGAGACCTTCTTCAAAACGTCGCGTATTAATTCTAAGGTTTTCCTTGGCCAAGTCAACTGTTACTATATGACTATTGTACAGTTTTTGCTGATTAAGGGCATTGGTATAATTACTCTTAACAAGCAAATGAATCTGTTGTGTGGCATATTTTTTTGCATTCTTCACTTCGTTTTGTAAATGCTTACTAACTTTTAATTTGTTAAGGTCTTTAAACCCATTAAAAATGTTTAGTTGTGCTTGTACTCCAACTATAAACTTAGGAGGAATAATCGGTAGTTGATCGCGGAACATAGTGTAGGTGCCAAAAGCGGCTATATTCGGCATAAACTTAGATTTCTCGATTTTATGAGCTTGTTTCGCCATGATCTCCTTTTGGTCGATCAGTTCCAAAATAGGTTGCTGGGCATAGGCAGTATTTAAAAGCATATCAAAATCAAGGTAAATATTTTGATATGTAATACTATCCATGACCCTAAATTGTATTGAATCTGGCAAATTCATGGTAGAACGCAGAGCCATTTCTGCCAATTGCATTTTATTTTGGTCATTATTAAGATCTTTCTCCGCATTGGCGACTGCTACTTTAGCCCTCAACAAAACATGTTTGGGAAGAATCTCCAACTGAATGGCTCGTGCTGCCTGTTCCTTATGTTTCACCATTCCATCATACGCCTGCTGGCGTGTTTTAATGACCTGATTTAAAAGCATCACATCAAGGTAACGTTCTATAAGTTCATTGGCAATGCCATCCTTAATCTGTCTTAACTCTATATTGGCAGACTGTAACTCGGCTTTTGCATATTTATTTGACGCAATAATTTTCCCTCCCATGAAGATAGGCTGTGTAGCAGTGATAGCTGCCGTTGGTATTTGTTGGTTGTCGATAATAACATTGTATGACGGAAGTTGCCCTAAAGAGTTTACAATAGTACTATAAGCCGTTTCTGATGTTATGCCATCCAAGCCTATCTGATCGCCATAGGCATCCACAAAAGCAGCACCATATCTGCCGCCCAAATCATCTAACGAACTTTTAAGTTGAGACGTGTTCACCTCCATATTTTCACTCAAATAGGTAAAGCCGCCCAAAAGATTAATCGATGGTAAAAAATTGCCTTTGGCTGCCTTATTCTCATAGATCTTTTGCTGTACGCGCTCGGAATACCGTTTTATTTTCTCATTGTTATTATAGCTTAATTCTAATGCATCAGAGATGTTTATTTCTCGCTCTTGTCCTTTCGCAAAGAGGGTAAATAGCACTAGGGACACAAGGGTCATGAATATTTTTGAAGAGGTCTCCATTAA
The DNA here is from genome assembly GCF_000153485.2 of Psychroflexus torquis ATCC 700755. Taxonomy (NCBI): domain Bacteria; kingdom Pseudomonadati; phylum Bacteroidota; class Flavobacteriia; order Flavobacteriales; family Flavobacteriaceae; genus Psychroflexus; species Psychroflexus torquis. The sequence goes on from NC_018721.1 coordinate 2,857,354, forward strand.
TTTTTTTATCTATTTGTAAAAGACATAGACTTAAATCTCTTTCACAAAGGTGCTGAACTTTGTGAATAATTTTATTGACCTAGATCATGTAAAAGGCATGATCTAGGTCAACATATTTGAGAAGTTCCCACCATTACTTTGTGCCATAATTAAAAGTTTACTTAAAAACTAACATTATGGATATTCCTATCTGGCAGTATATCATCTCTATGATTGCTTACACTGCTTTTCTACTCTTCTTTATAGAGTTTAACCGTAAACATCCAAAATTTGCAGCTATTTTCTGGATATCCTCATTATTCACTTTCCCGCTTTGGAAGGGGAATCTTTTTGGATGGTTTAGATGGGCCAAAACCGTTAGTGTATTAATTCCTATCGCCTTGATTGTTGGATTAGCAAGAATTTCTCACCTCTATAAAAAAGAAGGATGGTGGAAATTCTTTCGCAAAGACTGGGTGCTTTGGGCGCTTTATATGGTGTTATTTCTTAATATTTTTGAAGCCACTTTAAAGGATTTTGGAACAGGTAATTATTTTAATGGCATTGCTGGTGTGATACTTTGTATAACTATTCCTTGGCCCCATTATAAGGGCATTAAACAAAGGTTTTGGGGATTCTCCAAAAAAGCGCCTGGCGACTTATTGGTCTACACCACCTTTGCTTGGAACTTTTTATACACGACATGGAATCTCGCCTTTGTATTCGGCGAGAACGCTGGCTTCTTTGCGAGTTCTATTTGTATTCTAATGGCTGCCGAGCTCTACCCGATTATTAAAGGAAGACCAGAACTCTATGTAACAGCTAGGATATATACTTTGGCATTTCACATATTGCTTCGTTCCACCTACGACATCTTCACGCCTTTGATGGATTCTACATCATGGGCCAATGACAACGTCTTATATATATGGGGAGTTATCAATATGGCGCTGCATGTTCCCTACGGAATTTGGTGGATCACAAAATATTATAAATCTAAAAAAGAAGGGATTCCATTACCCTTAAAAAGTATGGAAAGTCAAACGTCATAAACAATAATTTAAATATTTAAAAATGAAAAATAATTTCAAAAATATAATAACCTTATTTTTTACTGTAGGTACACTATTCTCGACGATGTATGCTACATCCCAAGAAACAGTGAAAATACCAGAACCTTCAACTTTTTTACAAGAAGTAGACCATGGCTATGCCAATTCTGATGGTGTTAAAATCCATTATGCAGAAGTTGGTAAAGGGCCTTTGATTATCATGATCCACGGTTTCCCTGATTATTGGTATACCTGGCGTCACCAGATGGAAGTATTATCGAAAGACTATCATGTTGTTGCGATAGACCAACGAGGCTATAACAAGAGTGATAAGCCTAAGGGAGTGGAAAATTATTCCCTTAAAAAATTAGTTGGTGATGTTGCCGCTGTAATCCACCATTTCGGCAAAGAAAAAGCAATTATTGTAGGCCATGATTGGGGTGGGGCAGTAGCTTGGCAATTTGCCATACATCTACCTCAGATGACCGACAAACTGGTTATTCTTAATGTGACTCATCCCAATGGTATGCGACGAGAACTGGCCACGAATCCTGTCCAACAAGAGAGCAGTAGTTACGCCAGAAAGTTTATAGACGGCACACCAGATGACCCTACAATTTTATTTGGCAAACCTATGACTGCAGAAAATCTTGCCAGTTGGGTAAAAGATCCAGAAGTACGTATTCATTATATAGAGGCTTATCAAAGATCGGACTTTACCGCCATGCTAAATTATTATAAGGCCAATTATGCACGTCCACCTTATCAAAAAGCATGGGAAGATGCTCAAAAAAACCCTTTACCAAAACTTAAGATGTCTGTATTGATTTTTCATGGCCTTGACGATTGGGCAATCAATGCTCATGGTCTCAATAATACTTGGGAATGGTTGGAGAAAGATATGACTTTGGTAACTGTGCCAGGAGCTAGCCACTTTGTGCAGCAAGATGCTTCAAAATTGGTTTCGACAACACTGCAATGGTGGCTTGCTTCACGTGCAAACCAAGCTGAACAAAAAAATTAATAAGACCATAAAATTAAAATAGCATGAAAAAATTTATAATCACAGCAGTATTGACCTCCTTTATTATAGGACATGTCACCGCACAAGTAGAGGGTAAAGCAGATGTGGATCTCGCAAAAATGAGTACTGAGTTTTTAAACCCCCTCTCCGATATCTGGAGTTTACAAATTCAAAATGATTTTGTGTTTTTAGAAGGTGATGCCATTTCAGGAAACCGCAAGGCTAATTTTACAAACTTTCAACCTATCATGCCCATTCCTATAGGTGAAAAGTGGAATTTGGTAAACCGACCCTTAATCCCTTATGTTGTTCTTGAAACACCACAACTGGATGGGAGTTATCAAAACGAGAGAGGTTTGGGTGATATAGAATTGATTCAAGTGTTTACTCCAACAAATGGCCTAGGCTACTTTAATCTGTTTGGGTTTGGGGCCACATGGATCTTTCCAACGGCTACCAATTCAATAATTGGAGCTGAGCAATGGTCGGTCGGTCCTACATTTGGTATTGGAAGAGTTGATGACCAGTATTTTTTTGGATTTATAGCCCAACAAAACTGGTCTTTAGGAGGGCAACAAAATAGCACGGATATTAATAGATTCAAGCTGCAGTATTTTCTAAGATATCGTGTTAGCCCCACTTTCAATATAGGCATGAGCCCGATAATTGAAGCTAATTGGGATAAAACGTCTGGCAATGTATGGTCCATACCAATAGGCCTTGGTTTCAGTAGTACTTTTAAAATGGGTAGACTTCCCGTAAATCTTAGTTATGAAACCCAGTATTATGCCGAATCTCCAAATATGGTGGGCCCTGAATGGAATTTTAGATTTACTCTAACGACGGGAATGATGAATCCTTTGAAGAAATAACAACAGAACCTTGTTTGCGGTTTATATCCCTTAACCTCTTATAAACTGCGAATTGGATTAATGGAACTTTACTATTTAAATATATTCCACATGGGTTATCTATATGAAGTACCGGGACTAAATGCATGGGCGATTATGCTATTTGTGATCCTTACGCTTATCGCTTTTAATGAATTTGGTAGAACCACTAAATGGGGAGGGATACTACTTTTCCTTATTGTTCCTATAATTCTAACGATTTTCGTTTGGCCAAAAACGGCAGCTCCAAATAATGAATATGGAACAGGAACTTGGTTTAACTGGGTGAAAACCTATTCTGCACTTGCTGGTTGCCTTGGTTTTATGGCCATTCGGTTTATTCCAGCATTGGCAAAAAGGAAATGGGTACTAGTATTCCCTGCTGCCATACTTGCCATAAATATCCTTGAGGCTTGTTTTCGCGATTTTCAAGTGTATAGTTTTGGTCTTTGGGAGGGCGGTTATGTCGATAACCTATGGGTGATGTCTGGGTCTTGGAATATAATGAACGGTATTGCAGGACTTTTAAATATTGTTACCATTTGCGGTTGGACGGGTATCGTTATTTCAAAGGATAAATCTAAAGATATGATCTGGCCTGATATGATTTGGGTTTGGATTATTGCCTACGATTTGTGGAATTTTGCCTATACCTATAACTGTATTTCCGATCACTCCTTTTATGCGGGTGTTGCCTTACTGCTTTCCTGTACAATTCCAGCATTTTTTATTAAAAAAGGAGCGTGGCTTCAGCATCGGGCTTCCACACTTGCTTTATGGATCATGTTTGTGATGACCGTTCCGCAGTTTGCTGACCAGATTGCACCGGTTCCTACCACACACAATCCTCAAGCTTTCTTTATTGTTAGCCTCATTGCACTTATTGCAAATCTAGCCCTCTTTGTTTATCAAGGTTTACGGATAGTGAGGCTTAAAAAACACCCATTGAAAGATGAAATATATAAGGACACAAAAACGTATCAAAACGTACTAGCAGAAAATGTATAAACATTGAAAATATTTTAAACACTCACGATAGCTTGCAAAATAACCTGCATAAAATAACAAAAACAATCATGAAAAATTTAATCCCAAAATGGATACTACTTTTATTCACTTTTGCTCTGACATCGGCAAATTTGTTCGCTGCCGAGTACGGCGAGTATGTAGATACGGATTATTCATCTGAAATCAATACAACCCCAAATGATATGCAGAACGCTAAACCTAAAGATATAGGTAAGCTTCAAGGCAATATGGAAGGCAATACAGGTGAAGGAGATAGTTACTTCTCTCTTGATTTTAGAAATGATGGTACTGTTACAATTAAAAAACAATTTTCGGGAAATAATCTGACGGAAGAAAAAACATGGAATACTAACGGAAAAGCTTTAGAAATAATAAGTGATAAAGGAAGTGAAATCCATGATTTTGATGGGAAACAATTGAAATATGTAAAGAGCGAAACCTATTCAGTTGAAATGGGTACTAAAACATTAATGCTTACAGAAAACCATAAGGGTCTTTCTTTTATTCATCTTATAGGAGTTCTTCTTGTATTGATGTTTCTAAACGAATTGTTTCGTAGATATAAATGGGCTGCATATTTATTTTTTGGTTTGATACCGCTCATAATGATTCCGATATGGATGGACAATGGCATCGTATATTGGTTTAGATGGGTAAAATTGTACTCTGTGGTCATGGCTTGTGTATGGTTCGTGGCTATTCGATATACCAAATTAGGGACTTTTAAATTTGCGGTATTTATTGCGGCTGCATTTCTTGCTGTTAACATTTTTGAAGCAGTTACACAAGACTTTTCTCTGGGTTTCTTACCTAACACGCTTAATGCCATAGCCGGAATCTTAAGTATTATTACTCTGTCTAAATGGAAAAACATAGGGCCAGACCAATCAAAACATAAAGATATGGTATGGCCTGCTATGACCATGTTCTGGATTATTGCTTATGATATATGGAATTTCACTTTTGTATACCTCAATTTTCCGGGACATGCCGCCTTCCATTTTATGGTATTACTGTCTTGTACCTTACCCATTCTTCCAAAACGAGGTGCCTGGCTTCAGGCACGAGCTTTTACCCTTGGGATATGGATGATGTATCTCTTTACTTTTGGGTCTTTTGTTGATAGCGTAATCGTAGAATTGCCTCGTAATTATAACTTTATGATGTTTTTTGCGATATTCAGTATTGTTGCAAATTTAGCATATGCACTATATCATTTCAGATATGTGCTAACAGGAAAAACACCTAAAAATTTCCGTGTGGGACAAGACGAAACTGAAGAAGTAAACACAACAGAGCAGGTTGTATAGATTTTTATAATCCAACAAAGTGGAGGCCAGAACCCATTAGAAAAACGGCACGGAACCGAAAAGTGATATGAGTAGGACAAAAACATTAAAATAAAACATCATGAAAAAAATAACAAAAAAATTCGATAAAGTGTTAGACGCATCTCCATTTCCAGGACATGTAGAACACGCTCCAGATGCGAACAAGGAAGTAGTGGGCAATTCGAAAGATCAACCTATGCCTTTTGCTGATCTCACAGGAAACTACCAACGTAATAAAGGTATCCCTTCTAAATCTTTTAAAGACAGTAAAGTCTATATTGTAGGAAGCGGTATAGCGGGTCTATCTGCTGCCTATTACTTTATACGAGATGGTCACATCCCCGGTGAAAATATTCTTTTTCTCGACAAATTAGCTGTAAAAGGTGGCTCTCTTGATGGTGCTGGAAATGCTAAAGACGGTTACCTTGTTAGAGGTGGTAGAGAAATGGAAATGACTTATGAGAACCTTTGGGATATACTTCAGGATATTCCTGCTATAGAAATGCCTGCTCCCTATAGTGTTTTAGATGAATTTCGTTTGCTAAACGATAATGACCCTAATTATTCAAAAGCTAGGTTAATTCATAATCATGGAGAAATACAAGATTTTAGCAAATTTGGCTTAGACAAATTAGATCAATTGGCTATTGTTAGGCTTTTACTAAAAAAGAAAGAAGACCTAAATGATATGACTGTTGAAGATTATTTTAGTAGCTCATTTTTGAAAAGTACCTTTTGGACTTTATTTCGTACCATGTTTGCTTTTGAAAACTGGCATAGTTTACTAGAATGTAAGTTATATCTGCACCGCTTTTTACATCTTACCGATGGATTTAAGGATCTATCGTGCTTGGTATTTCCAAAATACAATCAGTACGATTCATTCGTAAAACCTTTAACAGATCATTTAAAATCAAAAGGCGTTAAAATACAGTTTGATACCTTGGTTAAAGATTTAGATATACAGATCAACACAGAAGGTAAAGTGGTTAGAGGTATAATTACCCAACAAAAAGATAAAGAAGTAAAGATTCCAGTAACTGAAAACGATTATGTAATTGTGACTACAGCTTCCATGACTGAAGATACCTCTTATGGTGATAATACAAATGCTACTATGGAAGCTACTAATACTAACGAAAGTGGTAAGAGTTCAGGATGGCAACTATGGAAAAATTTAGCAACAAAATCGGCTGAATTTGGTAAACCTGAAAAATTCTGTAGCTCTATTGAAAAATCATCTTGGCAGTCTGCTACATTAACGTGTCGTCCTTCAGCCTTAACTGAAAAAATTAAGGAATACTGTGTAAACGATCCCTACTCTGGAAAAGCAGCTACCGGAGGAATAGTTTCTATTACCGATTCTAATTGGCTAATGAGCTTTACCATTAACCGTCAACCCCACTTCCCAGAACAACACGACGATGTTTTGGTCATATGGGTTTATGCTTTATTCATGAATAAAGACGGCAATTATAATAAAAAAACGATGCCACAAAGTACAGGAAATGAAATTTTATCTGAATTATGTTTTCATATTGGATTAGAAGACCAAATAGATACTATTATTGAAAACACAATTGTCAAAACAAGTTTCATGCCCTACATAACCTCTATGTTTATGCCTAGAGCAGAAGGAGACAGGCCGCAGATAGTTCTAAGTGGTTCCAAGAACTTAGGACTTGTAGGACAGTTTGTAGAGACGAACAACGATGTTGTATTTACTGTAGAAACTTCGGTGAGAACGGCTAGAATAGCTGTTTATAAATTACTAAACCTTAACAAGCAGGTGCCAGATATTGCTGCTAGCCAGTACGATATTCGTCAGCTATTAAAAGCGACTAAAGCCTTAAACGATTACAAACCATTTCTAGGAGAAAGTGTTTTAAAGCGAATACTAAAGAACACCTATTTTGAACACATTTTACCTGCAGGAGAAGAGAATGAAGAGGATGAAGAGCACCACGACTCTTTCTTTAGTGAGCAGTTGGATAAACTTAAGGATTGGGCAAATGGGCTAAAGCATTAACTTTTTAGGGGATTTGGTTTAAAATACCAAATCCCCTAAATTAATAATTAAAAAAATATGAAATTTAAAAATATTACAGTAGCAGGAAGTGGCGTTTTAGGATATCAGATTGCTTTTCAAGCAGCCTTTCATAATTTTAATGTCATTGTTTACGATATAAATGATGATGTTCTTGAAAAAGCAAAAGCCAAATTCACCACAATGAGTGAGGCTTTTAAAAAAGATTTAAATGCCTCAAAAGAACAACTGGATAGTGCATATAGCAATTTGAGTTATATCTCAAATTTATCTGAAGCAGTAAAAGATGCCGATTTATTAATTGAAGCCGTACCTGAAAACCCAGATGTTAAAACAGAATTCTATAAGAAATTGGCAAAAGTAGCCATAGAGAAAACAGTATTTGTAACCAACTCGTCTACCTTATTACCAAGTCAGTTTGCAGAGGTTACTGGGAGACCTTCCAAATTCTTAGCCTTACATTTTGCAAATGATATATGGAGGAATAATACAGCAGAAATTATGGGCCATCCACAAACAAACCCAGAAACATTTAAGGACGTGGTTAACTTTGCCAAGGCCATTGGGATGCTAGCACTACCGCTGCATAAAGAACAGCCTGGTTATATTTTAAACTCATTGCTAGTGCCATTGTTAAGTGCAGCTACAAATCTTTTAGCAAAAGAGGTTGCAGATTTTCAAACTATAGATAAAACATGGATGAAAGCAACAGGTGCTCCAATAGGACCGTTTGCTATCATTGATATCGTAGGTATTAATACGGTATATAATATCTATAAAATGGCTTCAGGAAAATCACAGGATCCTTTGAAAATTAAAACGACAGAGTATTTAAAGGAAAAATTTATTGATGCAAATAAATTAGGAGTTTCCAACGGAGAAGGTTTTTATACATATCCAGAACCAGCTTATAAAAGCAAAGATTTTTTAAATTAAAAAAATCACTTTAATCACCTATTTTGGGAAGATACTTTAAGCGTGGTATATTTAAATACGCACATCAAAAACATATTGACTACAACTGAATTTTGTCAATATTATGATATTCCTGATTTATTTATGAGGTCGTCAAGAGAGTCTGAGTTACTAAAATCTTCTGGCGACAGGGTCTAATCTTGTATGTACTTTATCAAAAATTTTGTTAGATGACAGGAATGTTTGGGATGAATTTAAACAAAGTGCTGATCGCCTATAAAACTCTTACTTAGGGCTTGCTGATTTTCTTATAATTATCATATTAGACCCAGTTTTTGCATTGGAAATTAAAAATGTTTCATTTTCATTATAAATATCCTGAATCGGCAACACGCGTTAATTGCATTTTATCCAGGATCGTTATATTTCTTTTCTCCATTAATATCAATCGGTCATCTTTAAGTTGTGAGAGTGTTCTGCATAATGTTTCTTTTGCGATCCCTATCAATCCCGCAAGATCTTCCCTTGTGACATTTATACCTTTGAGTGCATCGTTGTTGAGGTTTGTTTTACTGCTCAATTCTATCAATTTTTTAGCGATTCTTTGCCGTACCGAGCAGTAAGCTAAGCGCACAAGCTGATCTTCACGTTCCACTAAGTTATCAGACAATAACTTTATGAAGGCATTGGATACCATTTTATTGCTAAAAATTAAATTAGTGAAATCATCTTTTGAAATAGCACAAATCTCTGCGTCTTCATTGACTATGGCTGATTCGCCGTAAACTCCTGATTCTCCTAAAAGCGACATAGCTCCCAAGAAATCTCCCGAACCGAACATTCCTGTGATAAATTCTTTTCCCGAATCTGCCATTTTATAGGTCTTGACTTTACCACTTTGAATAAAATAGAGTTTATACGCCAAATCCCCCTCCATATAGATATCTGTTTTTTTTCGATACTTAATTAATCTACGGTCTTTGGAAAGGTTTTTTAATTCTTCGAAACTAGACGCATCGGAAAAAAAGGTCTTGATCCCTTTCAAATTCGTTGTAATTTCTTTTTTTAAAAGGTCATTTTTCTTAAGCCGGCTCCCAACGGCATTCAGTAGTTCGATCTCCTCGAAAGGTTTTGTGATATAGTCGTCAGCTCCCATATTCATTCCCTTCCGCATATCATCTTTTTCTGATTTAGCTGTTAGAAAGATAAAAGGAATACCAGAGGTTTTTGTGTTTTTACTCAAAAGAAAGAGTACGCCATAGCCGTCTAATTTGGGCATCATGATATCGCAGATGATAATATCGGGCTCAAATTGTCTTGCTATCTCAACACCTATTATCCCATTTTCGGCAGTGGCCACATTATAATTGGCCAATTCTAAAAGATCTGCCGTATTCTCTCGAATCTCTTGGTTGTCTTCAATTAATAATATTTTTTTCATCGGTCTTATAGGCTTAGCATTTCTATTGCATATTAAACATGTGTTAATGAGACCAAAATTAAGTGCAAGTCTTATTTGTTGAAATGAGAAAGGTCAGTTTTTTGAATTTTTAAAATCTGCTATTTTTTTTTCATCAGAAGTAGCTAAAGATCCAATTGCCATTCTTTCTAATCGTATCACTGTAGTAGTTAATTGAATTCCAAAAGTATCAAAGGATATAAAACCCTGTATTTATCAGTTGCTGAAATTGTATCGATTTCTCTCTAAAAGTTTTGATTTATCACAACTGATCTATTGCTTCATTCTCAAATAGTTTTAATTGTTCTTTGTTGTAGCTTGTTATACTTGTCAGTATTTAAAATCGTATCAATACTTTTCTAAGTAAGTTATCAAGTTTTTTTATGTCTTTAGGCTACTCAAGCCCAATTTTGGGGCTCGGAAATCTGGCTTAGGTAGTGATGAAAAATATGATCAAAATGATCGTTAAAAAGAAAAACTTTCTGGCTAAAACTATTTGATAACTAAAATTAAGACTGCAGAATCGATAAGTTGTATTATTTTTGAGTTTGTTTTTAATTCAACACTATGAAAAAAGAGCTTCACGAAAAATTCATGTTGAAAGCTATTAATTGGGCAAAGAAGGGGAAGGATACCGATGGAGGAGGAGCCTTTGGCGCTGTTATAGTAAAAGAGGGTCATATCATTGCCGAAGGTCATAACCAAGTAGGATCTAAGACCGATTGTACCCAGCACGCTGAACTCGCTATGGTACAGGAGGCTTGTAGAAAGCTAAAATCTAAATCTCTAAAAGGTTGCGTGCTATACACGAGTTGCGAACCCTGCCTGATGTGTTTAGGAGCGACTAGATGGGCAGATCTTGATCAGGTTTTTTATGGTGCTTCGGCAGATGATGCTAAAGAAGCAGGATATATCTATAGTGATCTTTTTTACAAGTCAAATACAGAGAATCGTCACCTAGAGTTTAAATTAAAACAAATGCTCCGCGATGAAGCTATCGCAGTCTGGGAATCTTAGCTATAAGCGAAGAAATACTAGAGAGTGTAAATCAAGAGCTGGGGCAAGCTGATGATAGTGAAATTGGTTAGGTCAAAAGTCACGGAGAAATTCTAAAAGAACAAATTTGTGAAGGACAAGAGATTTGTCTGGTTCTTAAATATGGCTAGAGGTTAAAATTGATTTACGATGATAATTTATATACCACATCAGGTGTTTTATAATCTAAATATAAGTCTACACTCATTTCGTTGTAAAGATTAATTGGATTTTTGTAGCTCTCTTAGCCTGTGTTACGTTAGCAAAGGTTTGATCGAGATAAAACTCATTTTTTAATATTCCATCTACACATTCTGCTATTGCATTTTCGTGACAATGATTTTCATGTGTTAAACTAATATCTACATTTTTTCTTTTGAAAGGTTTGCTGTAACGTTTAATTACTTTGTCATTTTTGTACATAATGTTTGAAATTATGTAGTCTTCTTTTAGGAAAGTACAGTTTCCGTTTTACCTAGATAAGCAGAATAAAAACACAACAAAAGACTCAAAGATTCACAAACTTGAATCTTTGAGTCTAAAATAATAATAACTCAAAATAGACGAGAATAAAGTTACTTTACTTCAGTTATTTAATGGTAATACTTTTCTTTTCCTTCGCCATATTCCTGTTCCGATGGTTAGAATACGTATTGAGATTAATCCAATAAATAAAATATTAGTCATTTTTCCTGTAAGCATAGTGAACAGTAAAGTATCTGATTTGCCTGTTTCTATAAATACCCAGTCGCTTGCTATTCTTGTCGCTAAATCTGGATGACCAGTTTCTAAAATAATTAGCCCATCTCCAGTTTTGGGATTTATTCTTATTGCAGTATTAATAGGCGGTGTACTTTGTCCATCATGTCCGAAAATGTTATCATCATTTTCGATATCGATATAAAGCATGGTGCCTAACCCATAAATACTTGCGCCCATCATATCCCAATGTGGTTTTCGCATTAATTTTAAAGATTCAGGGCTTATTTGACCCCTGCCAATAGGTTCTCCGTTTTTGCCTTTAAGAAAAAATTGAAAAAACAACTCCAAATCAGACAATGAAGTATATAGAGAAGTAGCTGCTAAAGAAGTATAATAAAAATGTGGTGCCGCAGTAGTATTGGAATTATAAAATTCACAGAGTCTATCTTCTAATGAATCATTTAAAATATAGGTACTGCTGGTCATATTCAAGGGTTGAAATATATTAATTTTCATAAACTCGTTAAAAGTTTGCCCGCTCGTTTCCTCCACTAATAACTGTAAGAGTGTAAAGCCTCCTCCAGAATATATCCATGCAGAATTAGGTTCAATTCCTACTTTTACTTCACCACTTAATCCAGCATCTGTATCTTTGACTTTAGTTAATGAGGCTTCTGTGGTCTGAATAGAATCACAGTTTGTAAAACCACTATAGCCAAGTCCATCAGTTAAACCTGAGGTATGACTTAATAATCTTCTTACTGTGACTTGTTCATGGTCAAATTCACTTGGTGGTAGTTGCCATCTTTTTAGGTAATCACTTACGGGGGTGTCTAAGTTGATTTTACCCATTTCCACTAATTTCATTATTTCAACTGTTGACACAAATTTTGAAAAAGACGCTACTTGAAAAATCGTGTTTTTATCAACTTTCTTATTTGCAGAATGAAACAATTGTTTTTCAACACGACCCTCTTTCATAATGGCCATCGCGAAGTTGCGCACAAATTCTTTTTCGATTTGAGTTTTAGTTGCAACTGTAAATAGTTCTGGGTCAGTACTTTTTGTAAACGGCTTGTGCAACCATCCATTTACAGTTCCAAAAAATACAAGAATGCTCCATAAAGCTGCTGTTAAAATAAGCGCAAAGAGGCATTTGATTATTCTTTTCATATGAATTCTAGTTTTTTTTGGCGTTGTTGCTAACGGTTTTTCGTACGAAATGTAGCGTATAAAAAAGCGCTAACTTTACAATTACACTCCACTCTGAAAACTCCACAGGAATTTTCAGAGTATGCGAGAAAAAGCAATTGCTTGTAGCCATTATGTGAACACAGCATGGGCATCTTTACTATATCGAGATATGGTATTAATCTATAGGGTGCAAGCCTGCCTTGCCGTCAGGCAGGTCCCTTATGGGCAGGGGTAACCTTTTAATTTTACTCAGGACTGGCTCTTTGAATCATTAGTAAGCTGAAAGGTTGCCAATCGTGAGTTGGGACTGAAGATTATTTGTGATTGATTAATGAGCAAAGACCACTACAATCCCGATAGCTATACGGGACAGTTCTGAGCCCGTAATAATAACGGGGCAGGGCAGGCCAAACCAAAGCAGAAACCCCGTATACGAGGCATAAATTCACGGGTCAGCAACCACAGCTCTACTGAGCCTGCCTGTCGTGCCTATTCAGTAAGGCCTGACGAAGTATTATTGCATTGCCCAAAGAGTAAAAAAAGTGTATCTATGTAGATACGGCAGCAATTGAGTGAAAGAAGATGCAATTACCTGGAAGACGGAGCATTAAAAAATGATTTGGCAAATCATTTTCGCCACAGTACTTTGTTGGCAAATCGTTTTTTATTCTTGGAAGCCTTAAATTGTATCGGCAAAAATAATTTTAGTTAATCTAACTTTGTTGGCTAAAGGCTTTTATTTACTTCATGGTTTCAGATATGATTATAACCTAATGTTAAGTATGTTGCCATTTTGAAATACTACTTATGATGTTAAACCGCACTTTCTGAAAAATAATATACTACCATAGTTAGTATATCGAAAACGAAATGAGCAAAAATTAAAGGGAATAGTTTTCGTTTAGCAACCAAATAAAATATACCGAAGGATAAGGCAATTAATCCTGTAATAACCATTCCCATTGTTCCATGGTAACTGTGCATAAACCCAAATATTACTGCTTGAGTAATTAAAGCCAGAGCCCAACTTATTTTGATATTCCCAAATATGCTTTTTAATTGATTCAATAAAAATCCACGAATTAAAAGTTCTTCACCCAGACCTGCTCCAAAACCAATTCCAATTACAAGATACACGATGAAAACAACTGGTTTACCTAAGAAAAAACTAAACTTATCCGTAGCGCTTGTGGCTTGCTCCAATCCGAAAAGAGGTTTTAACACAAATAGTGTAATAAAAGTGATAAGAAAAATAGAACCTATGGCTAAGAGTCCTATACCTAGTTGTTTAAGCCATTGTTTTCTTCCTTTGGGCAAGCGCAGGCCAATGTCTGCCCATTTAATACTCCTTCTTTTTAAAAAAAATGTTGCTACTAAGATTCCTAACCAAATTCCTATGGAACCAGCGTAAGCTGATGGAATGATTTGAATTTGATCACATATTGTTTTGGTTCCAGACATGACTCCAAGAACTATGATGGCCTCAACTATTAATACTGTTTTTGATTTGATTATTTGCTTCATGATTATCTGTGTTTTAATAATGAAGCAAAGCAAAGGTTTATATAAAAGTTTAACCATTATTTTTAACCAACGAAGTATTTAATACGCTGTATAGGTTCAATAAATCTATAAACTTAGTTCATGGGCAAAAAAGACGCTTTGGTTGATGATTTTTTGTTTTTCATTGATAAGAATAGATGATATAATGTCATTGTACTATGTTTGTTTAATGATACGAACTTTTATATACAACAATAAAAAGCGTTTTATAACTCACGTATCGATATTGTTAAGTATTGCAGTTTTATTTTCATTGATTTTAGTTATTTCTTTAGAAAGTGTTTTTTCTTTTGGAATTTTTTTCGACTATCTATTACAAGCAATAACCACTATATTTCTTCTATTAGCACCACCTATTTATCTAAATATTTATTGGCTGATTCCTCGTTTTATAGAACAAAAAAAATACTTTAATTACGCAGTTATAGTTCTCGTTTTAATAATTGTCTGGGGCTACGTATTAGGTGTTGTTGAACCATGGATGGACGAGCATTGGTTTAATCAACCAAAACAAGATTCTAGCATGCAAACTGGTGTTGCAGTTATGATTTTTATTCTAATTTCTACAACATTACTTTACCTTTCCTATAAATGGTACATACAACTCTCTAAAATTAAACAGGTAGAAAATGATCAATTAAATTTAGAATTATCTTCGTTAAAAAACCAAATTAATCCTCACTTTTTCTTTAATACATTAAATAATCTATATGCATTATCCCTAGAGAAATCTGATGAAACACCTTCAGTAATTTTAAAACTTTCAGAAATGATGCGCTATACAATTTATGACTGTAAAGAATCGAAAGTTTCTGTAATGGATGAAATCACCTATTTAGAAAACTTTATAACACTTCAAAAAGTGAGACATCATGAAAGAGGATTGATTACCTTTAAAAATGAAGTTGTTAATTCTGATATGCAAATAGCACCTATGATATTGATTGTGTTTTTAGAAAATGCCTTTAAACATGGTTTTGATTTGATAGATAAAGACGCTTTTATCAATTTAAACTTAAAAATAAAGAAGAATACGCTGCATTTTTATACTGAAAACAATTTTATAGAAATAGAAAATGGACATCAAATAGGAATTGGTTTAGAAAATGTAAAAAGAAGATTGTCCTTAATCTATCCGAAAACGCACGAGTTGGAAGTGATTAAAAGTAAAAATGTATTTAGTGTTGATTTAAAATTATATGTAGAATGAAATGTTTAATAGTAGATGATGAACCGTTAGCACACAGAATAATTAAAAATTACTGTAATAATCTTTCGTTTCTAGATATCGTTAAAGAATGTCATTCGGCTTTTGAGGCAATCAATTATTTAAATGAAAATCAGGTAGATTTAATTTTTTTAGATATTAATATGCCTAAGTTAAAAGGCTTAGATTTTTTAAGAACATTAAGCAATCCTCCATTGATTATTATTACATCGGCATATCAAGAATATGCTATGGAAGGTTACGAATTAAACATACTAGATTATTTACTGAAACCTTTCAGTTTTGAACGTTTTTTAAAAGCCATAAATAAGGCAGTTTCGCAAAAAAAACTCCTTGATACATCTGAAAAAACACCTAATATAAAGGTAACACCAGTTTCTTTACCTAATAATGAAAACCAAGAAAGTATTTTCATTAAAGGAGATAAAAAGACGCATCAAGTACAATTTGATTCTATTTTATATCTTGAAAGCATTGGTAGTTATGTAAAAATTCATTTAGAGAATGAGACTATTATCTCATTAGATAGGCTAACAAATTTTGAAAACAAACTGCCAAAAAATATTTTTTTAAGGATTCATCGCTCCTATATTATAGCTATTAAAAAAGTGAATACAATTGAGGGAAATAGAGTGAAAATAAATAAAAAAGAAATTCCCGTTGGTAGTGTTTATAAACATAATTTAACAAAATTCATGAAATAAACTATTCCAAACACATTGCCACTTTGTTCTTATCGTCGTTTCGTAAAAAGAGATTACGATCCTAAAGAAACTTTAAGGAGTGCGCATTATTGTAAATACATAAAGGGAGATGTGTATTTATTCGTTTATGAATTTGGGTTTTTAACGAGGGCAAAGCACGGTTTTGAAGAGTGCTTTTTAATACATTAGTAAAAATATATGAACTAAATATTTTTAAGTAAATTGCAGTTATTTGGTTAATGTTTGCCAACGTTGGCAATATGCGTAGGCTGGGATTTCGAAGCTCCAACTTATCAAACCGTTACAAATTTGAGTAAATGTACAAAAGTTTAAATTACCTACATCGCCCGGCTTACGTATATTGCGTGTTGTACCCTGTGCTTTATTCATTTACAATCAATTTTTCTTCTAGTCTTGGTCGTAAAAAATCAATCAGTTTTAAGCGTTGATTACCATTCGAAATTTCATAATCAATATTGTCCCTTTTTGTCGTAATTGTTATTTTGTCCTTTTCAATTATTATCTGTCTAATCTTTTTATATCTCACTTCAGGATTTACCCAAAAATCCTTGTACTTTAAGTATTTATCATTTAACAATATTGAAAAGTTCTCATTAACGGTTAATCCCATTGAGATAAAAAATAATCCTAGATAAGAAGTACTATTAATCCCACAATATGCAAAATCATTGTAATTCGAACGAAATCCTAGAATGAAAAATACCAGTCCTCCAACAACTCCAATAATCATACTCCATTTGGCAGAACTATCTTCTCCTAATCTTATCGCTTTACCCGTTTTAAGGTTAATCCTTAAAGTGAAGAAATCATATGCATTCATAAAAATTAAAATAAATGTAATTATTGGAAGCATTATATAACTGTCAAATCGTTTGTAGACAATGTAGAATATGAAAAAAAGGGTCAATAAAATGGTGAGTCTGATTATTGTCTTCATGTTATGTATCTATTTGTCTATTCTGGTTAAACATTAATTAATTTCATTCTACTTACTGTGTTATTGCTCTGACGCGGCATGGTGCACAGTTTTTATCTTTTTATTCTCTTGATTTCAGGTACGTTAATTATTCCGGAGCCGTTAATAAGCCAATTATTTTCCTCAAATTTCAATTTCAAAGTCAGTTTAAAGTCTGCCCATTTTACACCTTTGACTATTAAATACTCCGAATCAGTATTGTCGATTTCAAATTTGCTAGGGTTGTCTTGAGCATCAAGCACTGGGTCAAAACCTAATCCGAGTTCGGGGTCATTTTTTTCGGCTTCGTCAATAATTCTTTTAAGTTCTGCTTTGAATCCAACTGTCACATCAGTCCGCTTATTTACCCATTCAATTAATCCAACTTCAGATTTAAAGTCATTAGAATAGGCGAGGTAGTCATTTATGAACTGTATTGCGACCTGATAATTTGGCTCAAATGTCTGTATCGTTTCCTTTTTGGACGGTTCGGATTTTGAATCTGTTGTTTTGCAACTTAAAACTGTCAGTCCGAGGAGGAGTAGTATTATAGTTTTCAATGTCTTTTTTTAATTGGCTACAACCTCTAGTATAAGAAACGTAGGGCAATTAATATGCACTTCCGTTTCGGTTTATTACTTAGCCAAATATAAATATTTTGCTTTTATTTTTCATCTTAAACGCCAAGTTTTATATTTGGCGGACTTTGTTAAAATGCACAAAACTTTCAGTTTAGTACAAAGTGCCCTATGTTTTTTATATAGTGTTGAACTAATCCTCGTACCTCGGAAGCTTTTTCAGTTAGTCATAAAATTACATTATCTTAATGGATTCACAAAATATCTATAATGATGTATAAAAAAAAAGTAAGATTATTGAGCAAATCGCTTTGAACGGAGTTCCAGAATTTGAGGTATTAGTAGATAAACTCACACAGAGCTTTGCCATCACTGGTAAAGCAAAAAGCACCTTAAACAATTACTTGCGCTGCCTTGCTTATGTAGAAACCACGCTGGTTTATTTGCAGGTGTCCAATTCTGGAAGTTCAGTGAAATTCAGTCCCCTGGATACCTTGTATACAAGGTAATGCAACCCAAACATAGAGTAGCAGAGGTATTGAATCTAGAGGTAGATCGTCTGCAAGAAATAGCCTATACCAGTTGGAATCAGCGCGCTTTGCATGCGATAAGAAAATGCCGCACTAAAGCTCTTGGTGGACATTTAGATTGGTGTATGAATTGCAAGAAGCTCCATTTGCAATTCAATTCCTGTCGCAATAGGCATTGTCCTACTTGCCAATGGCATAAGCAGCATGAGTGGGTTGCTGCAAGAACGCAAGAACTCCTTCCTGTGCCTTATTTTCATGTTGTTTTTACACTCCCAGACCATCTCAATTCTGTGGCAATACCTTATCCCAAAGTGCTATATAAAATCTTATTTGATAGCGCATGGGAAACCCTCTCTGCCTTTGGCAACAACCCCAAACATCTAGGTGCAAAACTAGGGATGATTGCCGTGCTACATACTTGGGGTCAGAATTTACAATTGCACCCGCATTTGCACTGTATTGTTCCAGGGGGAGGTGTTTGTGAGGCAGGATTCTGGAAAAGAGGAACAGCAAAAGATGATTTTCTATTTTCAGTAGAGGCGATGAGTGATAAATTTAGAGGTCGTTTTGTGTCTAAATTACGAAAGGCACTTCCCCAATTACCGCAATCTTTATATGATAAGTTGTTTAAAAAAGAGTGGGTGGTGTATGCCAAATCTCCTTTTGGAAAACCAGAACATGTGATTGAATATTTAGGTAGGTACACCCATAAAATAGCGATAAGTAATCACCGTATCTTGTCGATTGATAAAGAAAAAAGGAGGATTACATTTAGTTTAAAAGACTATAGAAAAGGTGGGCAAAAAACCACACTAACACTCTCCACTAAAGAATTTATACGGCGTTTTCAACTCCATATTCTTTCCAAAGGCTTTACTCGAATAAGGCATTATGGCTTTTTGAGTAGTAGTTGGAAAAAAGAAAAGTTACCGCTATTGCAATTACAATTAGCCAATAAGGACTTATCATATATGGAAACCTTTGAAGTTCAAGAGGAATCTCTATATCGCTGTTGTCCGAGTTGTAAAAAAGAGACATTAATCACACTTTTTACCATTGATAGTCGTGGTCCACCAAAGGATTACAAAAAAATTATAAAGGATAAACTGGAATACAAAAATTAAAAAACAGTTCTAAAAAGAGCCTTGACTTACTAGTGCCTAAACTGAAGGAAAATGATAAAAAACAGCAGATTCTCACACAAAAAAAGCATGATCTCTCTAAAAAGTGCCTTATTTAGATAAGCAACTGAATAAAAAGGGATGCAAAGCACTCTAAAAACAACCTTCTCCTCTTGTAAGGTTCCTGCCAACTCATTGAATTCCCCCTTACCAGCAATCCCGGATCAGTCAACAAATCATATAGCTTTGGCCTATCGGCAAGCCATATGCTTAGTTATTGTGCGTAGTTTTTTATTCCGTTTTAATTAAGTCTATTTCAGTCCTTTTTTCAGGAAACTCAAAAAGTTTGTTTTTGATAATATACATTTCGGCTTCAGAGTCTTTTAATATTAAACTATCTCCTTTTTTTTCATATTTGCCAACATAAACTCTTCCGTTATTATTTTCGTCACACAAATAAAAGTATTCATTATTCTTTCCGATGCTCAATTCATAAACAATATCGTTTACTGAGAATTTATATTCCGTATTATTTCTTTCGTGATAATTCATAAACCACAAACTCCAAAAGGCGTAAAAAATTAATGGACAAATAATAGAGTTAGCAAAAAAAAATTTCGACAATGGTCTTTTTAGAAAATAGAGGATAAGACCTATTATCAAGTTTATTCCAAAAAGAATTGGTACAATTAATATTATTCCAATAGAAACGCTTGGGTCAGGTTTCATTGCATAAATCCATAATCCAAGAAGAATAATTTCAAGAATGAGAATTCCAATTCCGTATTTTATTTTTGTTTTAGAGTTCATTGCTCAAATTACGCACAACGTTCGTGTATAAGAATAGTAGGGCTGAAAACAGTCGCAAACCATTCGGTTAAACACAAGCCGAATTTTTAAATTTTTCTTATTATTTTTTTATATCAATAAGCCAAATTTAAAAATTTGGCGACCTCGCAAAAGTGCCTTGCCCTTTAGGTTAAGCACTCATTGCCCTATTATTTTTATACGTTGTTGGCAGCTGCTTTTATATTTTAATATTGTATTGACCATCTAAAAATTCTCGCTGTTTTGCATATATCTTTCCGCTTAAAATATCAGTAATAATTTTTTGATTTTGCTCATTTGTTTTAGGGTTGTCCCTAATGTCAGACAATACATTGCGAACTATTTCATTTTTGTAATATTTGATTATGTTACGATTTTCCAAGTGTATCGGGAAAATCAATTGAATTAAGTCATCTGTCAGTATTTTGTCCTCTTTATATAGGTAGTTGCAAGCATAAAGAATGTCGATATTATTCTGGAGGTCTTTCTTATGCATCAGTAGCATTGCAATCATTTTATTTTGTCTCGAATTCGTTGCATCTGCAATATAAAAGATTACATTATTTATGTATTTCTTTGGCTGTTCATACATTTCAATGAATTTCTTTGAAAGAAAAACATCTTTTTTACTGGTTAGGTCAACGACAATGGATTCAATAGAGTCAATATATTTTGAGAATTCTTGATTGTCAATATTTAAATCGAGCGAGTCAATTCTAAACCCTTTATTAAAGTCATAATTAATTGAAATATTAGTTGGTCCATAATTATCCGTTTGACAGGAAGTTAAAAGTGCGGTGAACAATATGATTAAAACAAACTTCACTTATTATTAGAGTTTAAGTTGCTGCCAACGTTGTTGTATAAAAAAAGTTGCGTGTTTTAAGCAATAAAGTTCGTAAGTAAGCTATTACCAGCAATTTTTTTTATACGATGTTGGCAACTGTATTTTTCTCTCAAATTTAATTATTATTTATCCTCTGCTTATTGATTGAAGTTTTTCAATTTGTATTATTTCATTTTTTCCATTTGAATAATTTTGAAATCTAAATGTTTCTTGACTTGAATTATAATCTTCAAAAATTCCTGTAATCCCTTCTCCGTTTTCATTTTGCATATAAATAATGTCTCCAGCTTTTAATTTCAATTCTTTAAAGCTGTAAATACTCATATTTTATACAATTAAGTTTAATCTCCATTTGCAGTAATACCAATTCCAAAAAACAATAACGCTCCTAAAATTATTAAAGGTGATATTAGGGCAGCAATTAATGCAATTCCGATTTTTTTAAAAAAATTAGTTTCTATATCGTTCGGATGTTATGAGTTGATAACCTTAAATAAAGATATAATAAACATAATTATTGCAATTGTAATATATTGAACCATATCAGATTTTTTTTATTTTTAAAAAAATTGTCTACTGTTTTTTAGCTCCGGTAATTGTTAAAAGCATTATGTTTCCATCTTCAGTTTTTTTCTCCATTATTATTATTAAAACCCCACTTTTTGCAATATTTCCAAAAACGCTGAATTTACCTCCAAAAGCATCTTTCATTTGTAAGTATTTTACACCATCATTTTCTTTTTCGCCTAAAAACAACAATTTCATAGCATCAATTTGTCCTTCTCTGTTTTCGTATAAAATTTCAATAGATTTAAAAAAAGTATCGTAATAAATAAAAACTCCTTTTCCAAAAGGTATTTTAGTTAATTGTTCTCCTTTGTCGTTTTGTAAAACAACATAAATTCCATCTGCTTTGTATTCAATAATTTCCTTTTCAGATTGTGAATACATAAAATTATTCACACTGAATATTATTAGAAATAAAATATATTTTCTCATAGTTTAAATTTTCGCGGATATAGTTGCAACAACGGTTAGTGTAAGAATAGTAAGGGATTTTGAAACATTTACTTTTCGGTTGAGCACTTAGCAAATTTTTTAATTTTACCTTTTTTAATATACTTGCAAAATTGAAAATTTTGCGGACTTAATTAAATGCTCAAAACTTTCTATATAGCACTAAAACCCTTATTATTTTTACACAGTGTTAGCGGCTTTTATTCTACATTTATATTCTTGTACATAATATTTCCACTTGCCTTGTCAAGATAAATTTCCACACTATAAGTTGAACGAATTGTAGCTCCAAAACTGTTTTGGGAATCAACATAACCAACTACTTTATACCCATCAGTTATAGATGTTATCTTAGTGTCTCTAAGTCCCGAAAAATCCGCTGTAGATGGCGATTTTAATAAAGTTTCTACTTGTCCTTCCGCAACCGCTTTTGCTTCGTGTTCAGAAATAGAAGTTCTTTTTTCAGGTGTACTATCACTCCCGCTACCAAAAGCAAAAAACAGAAATGCTGTTATTGTTAAGGCGGAAAAAATGTGTTTCATTATTTTTTTCATATTGTTTCAGTTTTAAAGTTTAAATATTCTGTGAAAATTAAAATAGGAAGAATTGCACCTAATGAATAAAGTAAAACATCTATTAAATCAAAGGTGCCTGGAACTATGTTAAAAAGTTGTCCTAATTCAGATAATATAATGAGAATTGGAATAATTGCTATCCAAAAGAAATTCTCTCTATTTATTTTGTTTCTCCATATTAACAAAACCAATGATGTATATGAAAAAATCCAAAGTCCATCTGGAAGTGAAAACAAAAACCAATCAGGTAAACTATTTTTAGCAGTCAAGGTCATTCCTCTTATTAATTCAATTGGCGTGTCTATCGAAGCAGCAGAAAACCATTTGAACATTAACAAAGAGTCTGTCCGAAATGCAACGTATATCAGCCCTCCAATGAATAGGGTCAAAAGGTGTCCGAAAAATAGTTGTCTCTTCATTTTAAATTGCCGCTAACGTCTCGCGCATAACATAAGTGGCGACTTAAAATGGACAAGTTTTTCGGTTAAACTTTAAGTTTCTGAAAATTCACAAAACTCTCGTTTCAGCACAAATCTCGCCATTTTTGTTATGTGCTGTTACCACACGTTTTTATTTATTCCTAATGTTCAACGCTAAATGTAATAATTACCTATATCGAATTATTAATTAAAATGCATCAACTATAATTCTAACAACCATATGGTATTGTGCGAAAAATTAATTTCAATTCATTATCTTTTATTTCATAAATATCAAAACCTGTCGATTCATATCCTATACCACGAAAAAAATATTCGATGCTACCATTATCGTTTAAATCAGTAACTCCAATTAATGCTAAACCATTCGACCAACTTTCTATTTCTCCAATAAATTCGACGTAATCATTATTAAGTTTAAAAACCATAAATATTGATTCATTTAAAATAGAGCCTTCAACTAAAACCTGTAAACTGTCTTCTTTTTCTGTTGTGAATGAATCTAATATTTTTAAATAATTGGTTTTGTAATTGAAAAAATTATAATCATTTCCTGTTTTTCCATGTTTTCTAATTGAGTATGAAATCAACATTTTTTCTTTGATAATTTCAGAATGTTTTGGGTCAAGACTTATCGTATCAGATTGATTAATGAAATTATCATAATCGGGGAAATTCGTTGCAAGACTAAATTTATTTTCTAAATTAAGGTGATATTTATTGCTTGCACCAACAGTTAACTCGGAACAAGCGAAATTCTTTTCTTCAATTTTGTCAATATTTATAACTTCATTTATATCAGAATATTTTATATAAAATTCATTGTACTTATTTAATAATGAATTTCTTTCTTTTATTTCTTTTTTATTATCATTATCCCAATCTGTAATTGGAATTATTGTATCATTATTAATTTTGCCAATTATAATTAAATCCTGATAATTATACTTTTTATCTTGAACATAAATAGATATTAATTCGTCTGAAGGTCTTTTATTTTTTTCGGAATGACAGCTTATTAAAAATGAAAATGTTAACAAAAAAACTATTTTATTATTTTTCATGATATTATATTTGAATTAATCTAATCTTTAAAAACATGTACTTTTCTTATCCATAATAATAGATTATATATTTCTGAATGACTAAAATTATTATTTACAAAAACAATTGAACCTGGCCTCATAAAATCTCTTTCTTCATAAATACAATAAAAAATATCTCCATTATTTCCATCTCTGATAGATGTTTCACTTATGCCATTATTCCACGAATCAAGCTCAGCTTTTATTTCAGTAACTGCATGTAGCAATAAAATACATAATAAATCGTCTAAAGGAAGTGTCTGTAGTATATCATTTAAATATCTTTGATTTTGATCCCATATATTAACACTTTTATTAGAACCAGATTTTTGTAATTGGATGTGAATTTGTTTGGGACGGGCACCACACCATATTTCCCACACGGCATAATTGCCTTTAGTACCACAAACTTCACAATTTCTTTCAAGGAGTTTTTCACTAAAAACATTTAAAAGATCATGTCTTGAATAATTTTGAAAACTTTCTGCGCTTGTTAAAAAAGATGTTAAATTAGGAAATCGCTTGTTACAACTTTTACATAAAAGTGTGTAATTAATTGTGTTAGAAATCATTTTATTTGTTTTAATGTTAGATTATTATTTCAGTTCAAAATGTGTGGTAACGTTTAGTATATGAAAAGTAGGCGATTTCGAAGCACGAAACTCTGGGTTAAGCGCAAGGTTTGATATGAGCCAAAACCCATGAATTTAGCACTAACTCGCCTATTTTTTATATACATTGTTGTAAGCTGTTTTTCTTCCGTTATCATCAGAAATACAGACTTTTATTAATACTTGTTTTAATTCCTAAATGATTTGGAAACATTGGTAAAATCTGTTCTAAAGTTTCCTCACTATAAACGAATATTTCGTTAATGTAATAAGAGGGTATTTTTTCTTTTGCCAAGACTTCTGAACACATTATTCTGCTTTGTTCTCGTTTAATATTGAATTCATAATGGTTCCACGAGCCACTATTTATTAAGGTCCAATTAATATTATTAAACTCTTCTATATTGTTATAAAACTTGGTCGAGCGAACAGAAGCATTACCGTCTGAAAAGGAAACGTTTTCAGCCAAAAGTATATGTGGATTTACTTTAAGTAATATCAATTTGTTTCTATCTGTATTTTTGCACAAAGTATACAACATTGGATTTTTGTGATTAAAATACAAAGGTGTATAGTCGTGAATATTCCCACCTAAATTGGGGTCAATTCTGTTTCTTCGTGCATTTACTTGTTGGTTTGAAATATCAGTACTTACAAATCCATTACTATGTGCTAAATTATGAGACAAAATTCCAAGTTTTAAAATACTTGCAACATTGTCTAAATGTGTTATATAAAAAAGACCTCCAAAGGGTATTTTAGTTAGCAATTCTGTTTTAAGCTGCTGTCTTCTTGATAAGATTTCTCTTTTGTCTACCGTATCAATAAACACTTTAACCTCTTCTTTTATTTTTTCAAATACTTGCTGATAATTTTCTAATTGACTGCTGTTCATTGAAATAAAATAGTTGTCAATTTTTGAAAAAAAGTGTTTGTAAAATCTTATGAACCTTGATAAAACCTTATTGTAAAGATTATCAAGCCAATTAATTTCTTCGCTCTCTAATTTTAGAATTAAATGATAATATGAATTCCCTTTTGAATGTGGTCCTGGATTTGAAAGGTAAAGAGGTTTGTATATTTGGCTTATTTTGCAAACAATATGTTTTTTGATTACTGGTTTACTAAAAATATCATTGTAAAACATTTCTAAATCATCTATTTCACTAAAGTTGTTGTTTTGAATAATAGAGGTTAGGAAATTTTCAATAACAGCCATTTCATCCTGTAAAAGTTTGAGGATATTTATGTAATCGTTGTCGTTATAGCTGTCAATGTGTTTCATAGGTTTACTCGAAATAAACAATTTTAAGTCCTCTATTTGGCATTTCCAATGTAAACTGCTCAACTTCATCAAAGTCATCATAAGTTACTGTGAAAATATAATCTGGGTCATCTCCTTTGTATTTTACACTATTACCGTTTCTTTCTAATTTGTAACTTTTTTTAGGCGAAAGAGAAGGTGCAATTCCAACAACTAATACTTCTTTATTATCGATAAAATTCAAATTTATCGTTCTCTCAACTTCGCTTTCCGAGACAAGCGAGTTGTTTTCATAACGCTTGTGTTTACTAGAGTAAAAAATTGCAGGTTCAGTTTCTACTTCGTCAATTTGAATGCCGTGATTTTTTTGAAAATAATCTCTCAAAAAATCCCACATTCCATCCCATAATACGTTTTGTTGAATACCCATTAAAGCAGACATAGATTCCTTTTCAGAGTATTGAGGAATTAATTCTTGTGCAGATTCAGTAAATAATTGAGCATAAATTATTGCATTTTGTGTGTCCTTATTTTTTAAAATGTTTAGACAAGCATTATTAATAACTTCAGCCTCAACATCGGCCATTGTAATTTGCCCTCTTCTGTTTTGTAAATTTGTAATGGAATGTGCTAATAATTGTTTTGCAGTGTCTTTATTCATATTAGAATAATTTTTTTTGAATGTTTTTAATATCTGGTCGCATTGCGTAATTGAAGCATTTTGAAATAGTTGTTTCTCCAATGCCTTTAAAAGACGATAGTTGTCCCATATTTTTCAAATCTTCATTTTCTAAAATTTCTGTGATTTTTTTAATCTGATTACTCTTTAAGTCAGTTAATCGCTTTAGGCTTTCCAAATTGTTAGATAAAAACGCAGTTTTGAAAATGTTATACAAATCGTCTGAAGCATTCTCTTTATAAATGTAAA
This sequence comes from Psychroflexus torquis ATCC 700755, assembly GCF_000153485.2. Taxonomy (NCBI): domain Bacteria; kingdom Pseudomonadati; phylum Bacteroidota; class Flavobacteriia; order Flavobacteriales; family Flavobacteriaceae; genus Psychroflexus; species Psychroflexus torquis. The sequence goes on from NC_018721.1 coordinate 2,884,306, forward strand.
TTTCGATTGGGATTTCTATTCCTTTCAAATGTTTTTGTAACAGTTCAAGTGATTCATCTTTGGAAAGTCCTCCATTTTGAGCACCTAATAATGGAAAAGCAATTGATTGAATTTTTTTTTGCTCGTAAGTTTCTTTGAATTTTAGAAGTCCTTTTTCGAGGTAAATTGGTTTTGTTGGGAATTTCCAATGATTTTTTGTCGGAAAGTTTAATATCCATTTGGTATTGGATTGATAAAGGTAAAGTTTACCAATATCAAGTAATTTTTTGTCGCACATTTCCTTGTAACGCTCAAACATTTCGGGATAGCGATATCTACATTCGAGTGCAATTCCTGCACCCATAATTCCGAAACAATTCACAGTATTGACTATTGTTTGACAATCGGTTGTAAATATGTTTCCTTCAATTATTTTCAATGTGTTCTACGGTTTTTCTTAAATGGCTTACAACGGTCTTGTGTATGGTTAGTTGCGTGGTTAAGCAACTAATTTAGCAAATAAATCACAGATAGAATATTCCGCAGGAATGTTCGTAAGTCGGCAGTGACCCAGCAATTAATTATACACCGTGTTGGCAACAGGCTTTATTTTCAGTTTGTTTAATTCTTTATGTTCGTTTTTAGTTAATATTTTGTCTATTGATTCCCAGTCATTATTTTCAATCAGAGTTTTAATTTCCGTCCACTTTTTTAATTCCAATTCATTCTCGAAATGTGTGCTGACTTCAATTAATTTCTCAAGAATCTCAATTGATTTATTTGCTTTGTGTTGTTTGATTTCGGCAAACAGAATTAACAAATGACTATTGTAAGTATCAAATGTCAAATGTGAAGCTTTATAAGGAAAAATATACGGTTGCCTTGTTATTTTTTTTGTCGAGTTATATTTCTCAAAATATGGAAGAATATTTTTTATAATTCTTTCTGATATATAATCTGCTAAAATCAAATATTCTTTTGAAATTCTAAAATGATTTCGGATGGTCTTGTCAATTTCCTCAATTGGTTTTGAACCAACTAAATAATGTTCTGTTGTCAAACCTTGCCAACAGTATGGAACTAATCCAATTCGGATTTCAATATCATCTCTCGCTCCAGACCAACTTCCACGATTATCAATGTCTATAATTTCCAACAAGTCATTTGTCAGTCGATAATGTTTTCTGCCTTTCTTTTTAAATCCGTATTCTTTGAGGTTAGCACCAATTATTTTATTCAGTTCGTTGTAAGCTGGTTTCCATTGTTCTTTTGGTAAGCTTTTAAAAACCTTAATTTTTTCAAATTCCGATTTTTCAGATTCAGAATTTGAGCTCTGCCTTTTGGTTTTTCCGAAAAGATTGAAGTTCTTCATTGTCCTTTTTTTCAGCTTGTTGCCAACGTACGGATAACACAACAAGTTGTGTTATCTCCATTATTAAAACACTAATCTAAGGGATTTTTTATTGTTTTAAAAGTATTTGTTGCTACATGAGTGTAAATTTCTGTCGTTTTAGTCGATTGATGCCCTAATAATACCTGTATTTGTCTTAAGTCAACTCCCGCTTCTAGAAGATGTGTAGCAAAACTATGCCTGAGCATATGAGGAGTTACAGGAATTCTAATCTTTGCTTTAAAGGCCGCTTTCTTTACAACGTTAACAACCGCTTGACCACTGTACTTACCACCCCTCTGCCCTTCAAATAAATATTCTTTCGGTTTCCATTTTTTGTAATAGCAGCGTAAATCTAACAATGCATTTTGCGATAATAGGGTAAGCCTATCCTTATTCCCCTTGGCCTTTTTTATCCGCACAAGCATACGTTTACTATCTATATCTTCAAGTTTTAAATTAATGGCTCTAGTTTAGGTCTGCGTTGATATTAAGTTTTCATATCTAGATTCGATTTGATTATACCGTTTCAATGTACCTAGAGCAATTGTTTCTTCCACAAAGGCGTTGGCTCTATCGCTTCTAGACTTTATATTTTCCTTTATTCGATACCAATTCATATATTGTTGTAGATATTTTGTTGATACTCCCCAAAAGGTATTTTCAATCCATTTTTTAACTCTATTGTGAGTAGAATTAACGTGTTGTATGTGATACTTTCCTTTTACTCTTTCTCCTTTTGATGCATTTACGATGTGGAACTCTGTTTCGCTATCTTTGGCAAACCCTTTATAACTGTGATGGGCATCGCTACACAATATGGTTATATCCTTTATAACACGTTTACCGATAGCATTTTCTATATCTACTTTTCCTATTCGACCGAGTTTAGCCACGCTAAGGTCTAATGTTGATTTTCTATCCTGTGTTACAATTACCGCAACTTGATCTTTACTTATACCTCTCTTTTTAGACTTACCGCCTCTTTTTCTTGATTCCCTATCTTTTACCTCCATACCTTTTTCTGATCTTAGGAAAAAGGTTTCGTCACTCTCTGTAATACCTGTAAAGTTGTCTTGGTCATCGTCATTTTTAGTATCGAATGAAGCTAATATCTTATGACGCCAATCAAAGGCTGTCTTTTTATTGATGCCTAATTCTGAACTTATTTTATCTAAACTTTTTTCTTGAACCATAAGACTTAAATAAGATGAAATCATATCCTTTCTTTGAAGTCCCGCCATCCAAGTGCCAGTATATTCAGTAAAGCTTCTATTGCAAGACTTGCACTTATAGCGCTGCGAGCCTTTGTCAACTCCAAAACGAACATATTTTTCATGTAAACAATGTGGGCATCCGCCCATTTTATTATCTAAAATATGGCGACGGGAAGCCCGCTCAACCAATTGATTATGCTCAAGTGAATCTGTAATATCCTTTAACAGATTATCACGATCTAGAGTGGATAGTGATAGTATTTCCTCTTTTAGATTATCTATGTTCATAATCTAAATATACATATAATAGCTGTATTAAACTAGAGCCAAATTAATCAATTCACTGCGGCGTAAACCAGAGCCATACAGAAGTTCAACAATACACCTGTGTTTAAGGTTATTGGTGTGAGCAATAACGGCCAGAACCTCTTCCTTGGAAATTATAGTAGGGAGCTTATATCAATTTAGTTTTTAAATGTTGTATTAAAAATTTGAATTATTTTTTACTTAATTGAGGAAAAAAATATAAGCATAGCATTAGTTACGGTTCTATTTTATGACGATTAATAAGTGAAAAAGAAACTTATTTTATCCGACATTTAGATACTATATTGGTATGAAACTCCTTTCTAGGTCTTTCTACCTCATAAAACCGATTGGGCATACCCAATACAACTTCATAATAAAATTTGATGGCGTTAATGGCTTGATTAACGCAAGAGTTGGACTTACCTTGGCGAATAAGCAGTTGCAGATACGCCCGTATGTGGCTTTCATTAATGGCCTGCAAATCTATATGTGGATACTGGTTTATAAAGTGTTCAAAAAAATGAACATAAGTTCGTATCGTGCTATTCGCATACCGTTTAAGCTCTAGTTTTAGTAAGTATTCTTCTGGACAACGGCGGTGCTGTTTTGTGACTTTTCGTTTTTTGTACCAGTCAATATCTACCTCTTCGTTAGAGGTATGAATAGGTCTATTGGTTAGAAATCGGTTATAATTAATCCAAGCCACTCCTTTAAAAGTAGTGTAAATAGTAGACAGGTTGTTTTTGGTATTTAAAACATAGGCCATATTATAACGTGCACTCCACTTAGGCTTATCTAGACTTTTTATAAGCGCCTGTAAAACCTTATCTGGTGTAAACTTGATACCTATCATTTTTTTATTGTTGAGCATCAAATGATAGAGAGTGATGTTTTTTCGCATAGTCATAATTCAATACTACATTAGTTTTAACTAATAAAAAGTATATTAGTCGTATAATATACGTTTGAAAATGATTGATCATAAAATCTGTCCAGTTTGTGAATCTCCTCTCAAAGGAAGATCAGATAAAAAGTTTTGCTCTACAAAATGCAAGTCGATTAACCAGTACGAAACTCGGCAGGAAAAAGAAGCCTTCTATTTGGAAGTAGACCGACGATTGAAAACGAATCGGAAAGTATTAAAAACATATAATTTTAGGGGATTTACTACTGTGCGGAAAGAATTGCTTATCAACGATGGTTTTGATCCAAATTTCTTCACACACTACTGGAAAAATAGCAAAGGAAATATCTATCTTTTCGTTTACGATTATGGATTTTTAGACCTTAAAAAGTCAGGGAAGGACAAATACCTTATTGTTCAATGGCAAGAGTATATGAGGAAATAAATAGTTTATTAGGCTTACTCCATTTCACAGTGACCGAGAAAAAACTCCCGCCAATCTCTAGGATAGATTAAAGATGTTTCACTACAGAAGTCATAATCAAAAGAAACCTTTTGAAATAGAGGGTTAGTGCCTTGACTGGTGGAAACTTGACTTCATCCTTTTAGAGTAGGAGGCAGGCCTGCCTGCATTCCTTGGAAGGCAGGTCGAACCACTTACATGTATTTTGACTGTAGCAATTTCAGTTTTCTTTTACCACTTCCTCCTTTCCAACACTTTTCTCTTCCCCTAGCTTCTTTTCTGTGGAAACAGTCTTATACTTAAGTAAATTTATAAAGACGTTTAAATAAATTGAATTAAACGACGACCTAACTCAGCACAAGTTTTTGATGGATTGAAGTTAAAATAATTTGCACAGCCTTGGGTTACGGTAATCAGTTTTGATGAAAAGCAGGCGAAAAAAGCCTGAGCCGAAATCATTTTGGTAAGACGATTTATTGCGTCATTATAGGTCTAATACCAAATTATATTTATAATGCCGTATGAATAAATTGAATTATTTTTTGATTGATTGAAATCAAAAATAACTAGCATAGCCTTAGCTACGGTAATTATTTTTGATAAAAAGCAGGTGAAAAAGAAACGATTTATTGCGACATTATAGGTCTAATTTGGTATAATTTGGTATTACGCCCTAATCGAAATATTGCAAATAGTGATGTTGATAACTGTACGATATAAGAAACTCGTAGATTAGATTAAAGTTTGAAGTTTAACTACAATGCTTATATTGATGACATCAGAATAATCATTTTAGAAGCTTTGGAAATTCACCCCGAAATTTTAAAGACACCTGAGCCAGACGTTCGGTTAGATTCAATTGGTGAACATGATATGAAAATCACCTCCCATACTTAGATAAATTCTCATGAGTATCGACCAGCTTATTGGGAACAAATGGAGGCCATTAAAAAATCATGAGACGACCATAGAATAGAAATTCAAATTTCTCACCGTTTGGTATTTCATGGTGGAAAATTCAAACTTAATTCAATTTAATTAGTACCGTATAAACCTATTAAGTAAGGGATTTCTTGATGCGTTCTAAGGCTTCTTCAATATTAGCTTCGCTGGCAGCATAAGAAATTCTAATGCAGTTTGGATTACCAAAAGCTTCACCAGTTACAGTAGCTACATTGGCAACTTCCAATAAAAACATGGAGAAATCAGTTGCGTTTTCTATTTTCTTACCATTAAAGGTTTTGCCGAAATAAAAGGAGATATTCGGAAACACATAAAAAGCACCCATAGGTTCATTACATTCAAAACCCTGAATTCCGCTAATTAAATCCAATATCAATTTGCGTCTTGATTTGAATTTATCAATCATGAACTGAATCTTTTCCACAGGAGCTTCTAGTGCTGTAATAACTGCTCTTTGGGCAATACAATTGGCACCACTAGTAACTTGACCTTGAAGTTTCTTACAGGCATTAGCTATCTTCTCTGGAGCACCTATATATCCGATTCTCCAACCTGTCATGGCAAAAGCTTTGGAAACCCCGTTTACAGTAACAGTTCTATCGTACATAAAGTCAATTTCCCCCATAGAGAAAGTTTTTTTCTCTCCAAAATTAATGTGCTCGTAAATCTCGTCACTTACCACAACAATATCTGGATAATCTTTAAGCACCTCAGCCAAAGCTCGAAGTTCTTCTTCGGTATATACAGACCCACTTGGATTGCAAGGAGAACTGTACCAAAGCATTTTTGTTTTGGGTGTTATGGCAGATCTAAGCTGATCTGCAGTCATTTTAAAATCTTGTTCTATGTCTGTCTGAACTTCAACTGCAACACCTTCGTTCAATTTTACCATGTCTTTATAACTCACCCAATAGGGGCATGGTAAAATGACTTCATCTCCTGGGTTTAAAACGACAGAGGCAATATTGTAAAGAGACTGTTTAGCTCCCGTAGAAACCACAATTTGGTTGAGATTATAATCTAAATTATTATCCCTATTAAATTTTAATTGAACAGCTCTTTTTAAATCTTCATAACCATCTACTGGCGTGTAAGAATTATAATTATCATTTATAGCTTGAATAGCAGCTTCTCTGATAAAATCTGGAGTATTAAAGTCTGGTTCTCCGAGGCTAAGTCCTATAATATCTTTGCCTTCAGCTTTTAATTCTCTGGCTTTGGAGGCCATAGCTAGGGTTGCTGAAGTTTCAAGTTTTTGAATTTTATCAGAAAGTTGAATCATAAATATAAGTAAATTAAGAAAGTTGAGGTTCGCTGCCTAACGTTCGTAAATGTCTGAAGTGAGATTTAATAGCTTCTCGAGTAGATTTATACTCGTTGTAAGGCAAATTAAATTCTTGAGCTGTTTCCTTTACAATTTCACTGATGTTATTGTAATGAACATGGCTAATATTTGGAAATATATGATGCTCTACTTGGTGATTAAGACCACCGCTAAACCAATTCATGATCTTATTGTTAGTGGCGAAGTTTGTGGTTGTAAACAATTGATGAATAGCCCATGTATTTTTCATTTCTCCGACTTCGTTTGGCATTGGCATATCATTTTTCTCAACCATATGAGCTAATTGGAAAATTACACTCAACATGATTCCTGCAGTATAATGCATTACAAAAAAACCAATCAACACTTTCCACCAACCAATTCCAATTAAAATAGGAATTACAATCCAAATAGAAATATATAAAGCTTTAGTAATGGCCAATAACCCCCATTGTTTAAAAGGACTTGGCATTTTACCGTAAGATAATTGTCTTTTCAAATAGCGTTTAGTTTGTTTAAAATCTGATGTTAACGCCCAGTTAAACGTTAATAACCCATATAAAAATACAGAATAAATGTGCTGAAATTTATGAAAACGATGCCACTTCGCATTATGAGAAAAACGAATAATTCCACTAGCATCAATATCTTCGTCATGACCGTGAATATTGGTATAGGTATGATGAAGAACATTGTGTTGAACTTGCCAATTATAAACATTTCCAGCAAGTATATAAATAGAACTTCCCATAAACTTGTTTACCCATTTTTTCTTTGAATAAGTCCCATGATTTCCATCATGCATAACATTCATACCAACACCAGCCATACCTATTCCCATAAGAACAGTGAAAAGCAATTTCCACCAATCTGAAATATCTAGGAATAAAATTAAGAAGTAAGGGCTTAAGAATAAGCTAAACATAACAATAGTCTTAACATGCAATTTCCAGTTTCCTGTTTTCTTAATGTTGTTGTCGTTGAAGTAAGCATTGACCCTTTTGTTAAGCGTTTTAAAGAACTTTTGTGGATCTTTCCTTGAAAATTTGATACTTGAATTTACCATTGTAACAATTATTATAATAACAAATATAAAAATTAATTCTTATCAACATTAAGTATGCCTCCCAATTGTGTTTGATTTATAATAATTTCAACTAGAAATTTGTTTAATTAAGTATTTCTCTTCAGGTAAACAATTTGAATAAATAAGGTAAAACAAGTGTTTACCTCTAAAAACAAATAATATCTGTTATTTTTGACGTTCATTAAATATATAAGCGTGAGTTTACTATTAAAATATTTCCCCGATTTAGACGACAATCAATTAAAGCAGTTTGAGAAAATCTCTGAAGTCTATAAAGATTGGAATCAGAAAATTAACGTTGTTTCTCGAAAAGATATCGATGAAATCTATATTCGCCATGTCCTACATAGCATGGGGATTGCGAAAATTCAACCTTTTTTACCTGGCTCAAAAGTTTTAGATGTTGGAACTGGCGGTGGGTTTCCAGGAATTCCATTGGCAATTTTATTTCCAGAAACTGAATTTACTTTAGTGGATAGCATTGGTAAGAAAATTAAAGTTGTGGAGGACGTGGTTGAAGAACTCGGTCTTCAAAACGTAAAAGCTATTAACGATAGGGTTGAAAATATTTCAGGTGAATTTGATTTTATAGTCAGTAGAGCAGTTGCTGTTATGCCTAGCTTTGTGCATTGGGTAAAAGGTAAAATCGCAAAGCACTCACTACACGAAAGAAAAAACGGTATTCTTTATTTAAAAGGTGGAGATCTATCAGAGGAAATAGAGCCCTACAGAACTGTAGAAGTCTTTGAGCTCTCAGATATTTTTGAAGAAGAATTTTTCGACACCAAAAAAGTGGTTTATTTACCGATGAAATATAAAGGCAAACCATAGCTTTAAAATTGAAAAAGCCTCTGAACTAGGTGTCCAGAGGCTCTTTCATGTCAATTTAGTCCAATCAATTATCCCATATGTGGGTAGGTATAATAAGTAGCTGGTACAAAAGTTTCTTTGATCAATCTTGGAGAAGACCATCTCAATAAATTGAATTTTGAACCTGCTTTATCGTTAGTTCCACTATTTCTAGCTCCACCAAAGGGTTGGCGTCCTACAACAGCACCAGTGCATTTGTCATTGATATAGAAATTACCAGCAGAATTTTGTAAAATATCTGTAGCTACAGAAGCCGCATAGCGATCTGTAGAGATAATTGAGCCTGTTAGCCCATACTGACTTGTTTCATCGACAAGGTGAAGAGTATCTTCAAACTTAGTGTCATCATAAACATAAAGGGTCAATACCGGACCAAATAATTCTTCCACCATAGTTTCATACTGTGGATTGGTGGTCACAATTACTGTAGGTTCTATAAAATAACCTTTAGACTTGTCATAATTACCACCTACAATAATTTCAGCTTCATCACTATCTTTGGCTCTGTCGATGTATTTTGCTAGTTTATCAAAGGACTGTTCGTGGATAACGGCACCGATAAAATTATCGAAATCACCTGTAGAACCCATTTTAATAGACGTAACGTCTTTCACTAATCTTTCTTTTACACTAGGCCATAAGCTGTTAGAAATATAAGATCTTGAAGCTGCACTACATTTTTGACCTTGAAATTCAAAGGCACCTCTTAATAAAGCAGTAGCAACCATTTGTGCATCTGCAGATTTGTGTGCGATAATAAAATCTTTACCACCAGTTTCTCCTACAATTCTAGGGTAGGTATTATAGGTATGTATGTTTTCTCCAATTTTAGCCCAGATTCCTTTAAAGACGTCAGTGCTTCCTGTAAAATGGATTCCAGCGAATTCTTTTCTTGCTAAAATTTTATCAGTAATCATGACAGGATCTCCCATAATCATATTGATAACACCGTCAGGTAAACCAGCTTCTTTGAAAACTTCCATAATAACTTGAGCAGATAACATTTGGCTATCACTTGGCTTCCAAACGGCAACATTACCCATTAATGCAGCACTAGAGGGCAGATTTCCCGCAATGGCTGTAAAATTAAAGGGAGTGATAGCGTACACAAATCCTTCTAAAGGTCTATGCTCTAGTCTATTCCATTCATTGTCTGCAGATTCTGGTTGCTCTCTGTAGATTTCAGTCATATATTCTACATTGAATCTTAAGAAATCACAAAGCTCACAAGCTGAATCGATTTCGGCTTGTAAAACAGTTTTAGATTGACCAATCATGGTCGTTGCATTTATTCTGTCTCTATATGGCCCTGCAATAAGATCTGCAGCTTTTAGAAATATAGCAGCTCTTTGTTCCCAAGGAAGTTTGGCCCATTTTTTTCTTGCTTCAAGAGCAGAATCAATGGCTTGTTCTACGTGCTTTTCTTCAGCATTATGAAAGATGCCAACTTCGTGTTGATGGTCGTGAGGTGGTCGGATGCTTTTAGTATGCCCTGTCTTAATTTCTTCACTTCCAATATATAAGGGGACTTCAGCTTTTTCGTTATACACCTTTTTATACATTTTTTGTATCGATTCTCTCTCTGGAGATCCGGGTGCGTATGATTTGATAGGTTCGTTTATTGCTTTTGGCACTTGAAAATATCCTTTTCCCATAATTTATCTGTTATTTAATATTTATGTAAATATAATTGATATAATTTAACTATAAAGTTTAGTATGATAAGCTTTTATTAATACCTGTTAATAAGGATTTAATTAATAATATTTCTACTAGTCCCATTACCTATCCCTATAACTTTGTCGAATCTTGCTCCGATGTCTCTATAGTAGACTAGAATCTGATAATCGTTTTCAGTCTCGTCGTGGTCTCCACTTATAAAACCACCATCAAAATTTCCTTTGGTGTTTAGATAAATGTATTTAAAATTATAAAAGCCTTGTTTTAAAATCAATTCATTGGTAAGCATAGATCTAGATTCATCCATGGTCATCAAGGTGCTATCATCTAATGCATAATTATTGAATCTCCCATAAAGGTGAATTTCTCCACCTTCTAAGTCTTTGTAATTGTCTAAAGAAAAATGAACTTTTGCATATTCAGATTCAATGTCTAGATCATCACCTTGGACAGTATTGATTCTAAAAGCCCCATTAATATCTGGGTTAAAAGTGTATTCTCTTCCGTCTCTTACGAAGTTACGGTAAAGATAAGAGTTGTAGATGTCTAGCAATTCTATGCGTTCAATTCTTAAAGTTCCTTGCCTAATATCTTTATTATCAAAATTTAAGTATTCGTTGCCTCCCCAAAAGGCAGACTCGTCATTATATCTATAAACTAAAGTATTACCTTGAACAAATTGGGGTTTTAGATCGTAAATGGCTGTATTGAAATCGTTATTTTGAACCACAACGGTTTGAACAGTTTGTTCAGGATTTCTGAAAATGAAATTATCTCTGCCTATTTCAAAATTTACCACCTGCTTTTTATCGATGTAGTCAAGTTCTCGAGACCGTCTTATTGTAAGATCTACATTAACTAAATTTTCATAGACAATAAACTTCCTAGAAAAAATGATCTGCCTATCGTCGTTAAATATTTTTAACATGTAGTTTCCACTGACTTTAAGCTGTCTTGTATTGGTGTTAGGTAATCTTAATTCATAATGCGTGTAAGGTTGAAGGGTCGTAAATGAGTTTCTGAAATTAAAAAGTCTAATGTTATCAAAACCCTCTAAAACCTCATTTTTTGAGAGAATGGAAGGAGTCCAGTCAAAATTATAATGTTCTACCTCATAATAATAATCATTTTCCGCAGCTCTTAAGTCATCAAATTTCAAAATCAAACTTTCTCCTCTAGAAATGATAGGAGTCCCGCTGAATTCCTCATTAGAGCCGAAGAATTCGATGGTTTTGATAAAATCTGGGGGCAAGGTTTCGTAGTCCTGCTGAGAATGACTTAGAGAACTTATAAACATGGCTATAAAAACAAGACTTAATTTCATTTTTAAAATATTTGAGAGTAAAGTTACAAATCTAAAATTTATTTGTTTAGAATGATTATAAATAATATAACTATAAGATTCCTTTGCCATAAGAATGCAAGTTTAATTATTAAATTTGTGCAACAAAATTAAACGATAATCTAAGATGCCCACAGACGTTAAAATTAAAAAGGGTTTAAAGCTAAATCTAAAGGGTGAAGCTACTGAAACTTTTGAACAAGGTGAAAATACTAAAACTGTAGCTTTAAGGCCAGCTAATTTCTATTCTCTAGTTCCTAAAATGGTACTTAAAGAAGGGGCTAAATTAAAAGCTGGAGATGAGGTTTTTTTCTCAAAATATTCAGCAAAAACTAGAGTGGTATCCCCTGTAAGTGGCACACTCAAGGAGGTTCGTAGAGGTGCAAAACGAAAAATTCTGGACGTCATCATCGAAGCAGATGAGACTCAAGTGTACAAAGATTTTGGAGTGATGGATCCCTTAAAATCGGATTCTACTGAGGTTAAAGATCGTATATTTTCAACAGGCTTAGGAATTTTCTTAAACCAAAGACCTTATAATATTCCAGCAAATGCCGATGACACCCCAAAAGCAATTTACATATCTGCCTATAACACAGCTCCGTTAACTGGTTCAGCAGAATTTATTCTAAAAGCCAGAGTTGAATTTTTTCAGGCTGGTATAAATGCTTTAACGAAACTTACAGGCGGAAAAGTATACCTAGGTGTTGATAAACAATCTGCTTCTTTTTTAAAGGATATTGAGAATGTGGAAATTTTAAATATTTCTGGTCCTCATCCAGCAGGAAACTTAGGAACTCTTATTCATGAAACAGAACCTATGAATAGGGGCGAGAGAGTTTGGACTGTAAACCCTGAAGATGTCGCTATAATTGGAGAGCAATTTAAAACGGGAAAGTATAATGCTCAACGAACAGTCGCTGTTACTGGGACATCTGCAAAAAATAGAAAATACTTCAAAACTATCGCTGGGGCAGAAGTAAAGTCGATTTTAAAAGACTTTGAAGATAACTCAAGGATCATAAGTGGTAATGTATTGACTGGTGAAAAAGTAGAGGCAGATGGTTATTTAAACTTTTTTGCTAATGAACTTACTGTTATTCCTGAAGGAAATGAATTTAGGATGTTTGGATGGATACCTTTTATAGATAACAATATTCACTCCATGTCCAAAACTTCATTATCCTGGTTGTTTCCTAAAAGGAAATACGAAGTCAATACCAACATAAATGGAGAAGAGAGAGCTTTGGTGGTGACTGGGGAAATGGAAGAGGTCATGCCTTTAGATATTTTTCCAATGCAACTCATTAAGGCTTGTATGGCAGGTGATATAGAAAAAATGGAAAGCTTAGGAATTTACGAAGTTGTTCCTGAAGATTTCGCACTTATAGATTACACGAACACGTCTAAAATCGAAGCGCAATCGATTATTCGTGGTGGTTTGGATATTATGTTAACGGAAGTAGGATAAATTTATAATAATTATGAATTGGATTAGACACAAAATCGATCAAATTAAAGAGCCTTTTGAGCCAGGTAACAAACTTCAAAAGTATCGCCCAGCTATTAATGCATTGGATACCTTTTTATTTGTTCCAGACCATACAACCCAAAAGGGAGCTCATATTCGAGATGCTGTAGATTTAAAGAGAACTATGATCACAGTAGTTTTGGCTTTAATTCCTGCTTTGCTTTTTGGAATGTGGAATGCTGGTTATCAACATTACATTCAATTAGGCGAGAATCCAGCTATATTTGAGGCTATTCTTCATGGAGCTTATAAAATTGTTCCAATGATTGTAGTATCTTATGGTGTAGGATTGGGTCTTGAATTTGCGTTTGCGATCATGAGAGGTCACGAAGTGAATGAAGGTTACCTCGTCACAGGATTGCTTATTCCTATGATTATGCCTGTAGACATACCGTTGTGGATGGTAGCCTTATCGGTTATCTTTGCAGTTTTGATCGGGAAAGAAGCTTTTGGAGGTACGGGGATGAATATCTTAAATCCTGCTCTTACAGCTAGAGCCTTTGCATTTTTTGCCTACCCTACGTATATGTCTGGAAACAAGATTTGGGTGAGTGAAGCATCGAATGTTGATTCTATATCTGGTGAAACAATTCTAGGTTCACTAGCTGCCAACAAGGAAATAACTTACAATACAGCAGAAATGTTCACTGGAATTATACCAGGATCAATTTCTGAAACATCCACCCTTTGTATTGCTATAGGTGCTTTAATTCTTATTTTGACAAAAGTTGGGAGTTGGAGGATTATATTGAGTGGTATTATAGGAGCAGCGGTAATGGGGATGATCTTTAACGTCTTAAATATTGAAGGTAATGGCCTAACTAATTTCCCTTGGTATCAGCATATAATTGTTGGTGGATTTGCATTTGGAATTGTATTTATGGCAACAGATCCTGTGAGTGGAGCACAAACGACACGTGGGAAATGGATTTATGGATTTTTAATAGGACTCTTCGGAATTATGATTAGAGTGTTTAATCCGGCATACCCCGAGGGCATTATGTTATCCATATTATTACTTAATGTTTTTGCCCCAACGATAGATCATTACGTCATTCAAGGTAATGTAAAGAAAAGACAGAAGCGTTTACAAATGAAAACAGTTAAAACAGCTTAACAATGGATAAAAATAGCAATTCTTACACTTTTATTTTTGCAATAATCATGGTGGTTGTCGTTGCGGTAACACTTTCTTTTACTGCAACTACATTAGGACCCCTGCAAAAGGAAAATGTGCGTAAAGAAAAAATGCAAAATATACTTTCTACTATTGGCATTGAAACGAGTAGAGAGAATGCAGAAGAATTATTTAACAAATATATTACTCAGCAAATCTCTCTAAATTCAAAAGGTGAAGAGAAAGAAGGTGTCAATGCCTTTGATGTCAAATTATCTAAAGAATTATCAAAACCAGAGGAAGAACAAAGTTTTCCTATCTATGTAGCGAATTACGAAGGTTCCGAATTTTATATCGCTCCATTGAGAGGTAACGGACTTTGGGATGCTATTTGGGGTTATATCGCACTTAAAGAGGATGCTAATACTGTCCAAGGTGTTGTTTTCGACCACAAAGGAGAAACCGCGGGTTTGGGTGCAGAAATTACAACGGACTGGTTTCAGCAAAGCTTTGTCGATGAGAAAGTTTTCAACGGGCAGGGAGAGCTTGTTGGGGTCAGCGTTAAAAAAGGATATAGCGGAGGAAACAATAAGGATGATAACCAAGTTGATTCAATTTCAGGAGCGACCATAACTAGTGATGGAGTTTCTATAATGATCGAAAAGAGACTAAAGAATTATCTACCTTTCCTCAAAAAGCGTCAAAATATTAAAGTTGCAATACGATAAGTTATGAGCTCAGAAACAAATCAAAACTCTAAAACTGAAGCCGAAAAGAAGAAGGTTGAAATGCTTCTCTTTTTATCGAGTTCAGAAGAGAAAGAACATTTTTTGTCAAAGGCAAATCGCAAAATTTTAAAGGATCCTTTAAATGATAACAATCCTATTACCGTTCAGGTTTTAGGAATTTGTTCAGCATTAGCGATTACAGTTCAGCTTAAGCCTGCAATTGTAATGTCACTAGCAGTGGTCTTTGTGATGGCTTTCAGTAACGTGATTATTTCTTTACTTAGAAACTCAATACCAAGTCGAATCCGAATTATTGTTCAACTTGTTGTGGTAGCAGCTATGGTGATTCTTGTAGATCAAATTTTAAAGGCTTATGCTTTCGATGTGAGTAAACAACTTTCTATTTTCATTGGTCTTATCATTACAAACTGTATAATCATGGGTCGTCTTGAAGCTTTTGCTTTAGGCAACGGTGTTTATAAATCGTTTTTAGATGGAATTGGAAATGCTGCAGGTTATGGACTTATTTTAATTGTTATTGCTTTCTTTAGAGAGCTTTTTGGTTCAGGTAAATTGCTTGGTTATGAAGTTTTAGGACATAAAGGTGTAACCTTAGCAGAGTCCACTGGATTATATGGCTTAGGTTATGAAGATAATGGATTTTTTCTATTATCCCCAATGGCACTTATCGTGGTAGGTATCATTATCTGGGTTCAGAGATCAGGTAATAGAAAATTAATTGAAGAAAATTAAATAAAAGCATTAGTAATGGATTTAGTAAACCTATTTGTTAAAAGTATTTTTATAGAGAATATGATCTTTGCATATTTTCTAGGGATGTGTTCTTATCTCGCAGTCTCAAAGACAGTAAAAACCGCGGTAGGTCTTGGAGCTGCTGTCATATTCGTATTGTTGATTACAGTTCCTGTTAATTATCTTCTCGATAATTACTTGCTTCAACCAGGTGCTTTATCTTGGTTAGGTGCCGAATTTTTAGACGTGGATTTGAGTTTTCTTAGCTTTATCATGTTTATTGCTGTAATTGCTTCTATGGTTCAGCTTGTTGAGATGATTGTAGAGAAATTTGCTCCTGCTTTATATGGTTCTTTGGGTATATTTTTACCCCTTATTGCTGTAAATTGTGCTATATTAGGGGGGTCCCTGTTTATGCAACAAAAAGATTTTAATGGCATAGAAGGTGCTGTAGTGTATGGGCTTGGAAGTGGACTAGGATGGTTTTTAGCTATACTTGCTATTGCGGCAATCAGAGAGAAAATAGCTTATTCAAATGTGCCAGCACCGCTTAAGGGATTAGGGATTACATTCATTATTACAGGACTGATGGCGATTGGATTTATGAGTTTTATGGGTATTAAATTATAAACAAAAAGGATTATGACAGTTATATTATCGAGTGTTGCAGTATTCTTAACTTTAATTTTGTTGTTGGTGGTTATTTTACTATCAGCCAAAGCGAAATTATCTCCGTCCGGACCAGTTAAGGTCAATATAAATGGAGAGAAAGATTTAGAAGTGGGTTCAGGATCTACTTTATTAAATACGTTGAGTGAAAACAAATTGTTTCTACCCTCTGCTTGTGGAGGCGGTGGAACTTGTGTACAATGTAAATGTATTGTAAAAGATGGTGGTGGTGCAATTCTTCCTACGGAAGAGCCACACTTTACAAGAAAAGAAATTGCTGAAGGTTGGAGACTGGGCTGTCAGGTGAAAGTGAAACAAGACATGAGAATCCAAATTCCTGAAGAAGTTTTTGGTATTAAGAAATGGAAAGCCACTGTTGTTTCCAATTATAACGTAGCCTCTTTTATCAAGGAATTTATTGTTGAAATTCCTGAAGATATGGGCTACAAAGCCGGTGGATATATTCAAATTGAAATCCCCACTTGCGAAGTGAAGTTTGAAGATTTAGATATTTCCGCACATCCAGAAGAGCATCCTGGTGATGTAGATAAATTCAAAGCAGAGTGGGATTCTTTCAAACTATGGCCTCTTGTTATGAAAAATACAGAGACCGTAGAAAGAGCATATTCTATGGCTTCTTACCCAGCAGAAGGCAGAAAAGTAATGCTGAATGTACGTATTGCTACTCCTCCTTTCGACAGAGCAAAAGGGGACTGGATGGATGTAAATCCTGGTGTTGCTTCCTCATATATTTTTGGATGCAAAGCAGGGGATGAGGTTACAATTTCAGGACCTTATGGAGAATTTTTCATCAATGAAAGTGATTCAGAAATGCTATATGTAGGTGGTGGTGCCGGTATGGCCCCAATGCGTTCTCACTTATACCACTTGTTCAGAACCATCAAAACAGGCCGTAAAGTCACATTTTGGTATGGTGGTCGTTCAAAAAGAGAATTATTCTATACAGAACATTTTAGAGCATTAGAGCGTGATTATCCTAATTTCAAATTTTACCTAGCTTTATCTGAACCTCAAGAAGAAGATAATTGGAAACAGAAAGATGGAATTGATGGAGAAGGTGATGGCTTTGTTGGATTTATTCACCAATGTGTGATCGATAATTATTTAAATCATCATGAAGATCCTGAGGATATGGAATTATATTTCTGTGGTCCACCATTGATGAACCAAGCGGTTCAGAAAATGGGTGAAGATTTCGGTATACCCGATGAAAATATCAGATTTGATGATTTCGGCGGATAAGATGGATTGAATTTTATAACCCCAAACAGGAAACTGTTTGGGGTTATTATATTAAAGAAATATGGGGTTACTTACAGATCAACAATTACACAACCTTGCTATGAATCTCGTTGGTAAGGATCTCGAAGAACTGGGATATGAATTTTTAGCTGTAAACAGTAAAAAATCTAAAAACCCACAGTTTGTTGCAACCAAAGAAAAGAAGTTGATATTTGTTGTTGTCCGAGCAGTCAACTACCCTGATAACCCCGTGCTTTATGATGAGGAGTTAATGGGGAAAGTTAGTAAACATGGCATTAATTACGAGGCTAAAACTTTTTATGCAGGTGTTGGTGTAGCCAATTCTGTAAGCTATGAACTGCCTGTAGACTCCGAACAAGATTATGTTTTAAATTACACAGGTTTAATAGAAATTAAATGAAATATTTTTTTTTAACCTTAAGTTTTCTACTCCTATCTTGCGAAAAAAACACAACAAATTCACACTCCTTAAGTGGAAGTGCTTTAGGCACTACGTATTCTGTTAAATATTTTTCAGAAGACTATATCCTAAAAGAATCTGTAATTGATTCTATCCTAAAGGATATCAATTTATCTATGAGCACTTACATGCGTGAGTCTGATATTTCAAGAATCAATGCTGGAGAGTCAGTTGTTGTTGATGATAATTTCCAAAAGGTTTTTAGAGCTTCTCAACGAATTTATAATGATACTGATGGATATTTCGATCCTAGTGTAGGGATGCTTGTGAATGCTTATGGGTTCGGGCCTCAAGGCTATTCAGAAGATGTCAAAGAGAGTCAGATAGATTCTCTATTTCAATTTGTGGGCTTTAACCATATTCAATTATCTGAAGAGGCTAAAGTTATTTCAAACCTTCCTGTGCTCTATTTAGATTTTAATGCCATAGCTAAAGGGTATACTGTGGATGTGTTTGGAAACTATCTAAATTCCAAAGGTGTTACTCATTATTTAGTAGAAATTGGTGGAGAAGTGAGAGTGAAAGGCAAGAACCTAGAGAAGGCTTCTCCTTGGAAAGTTGGAATAGAACTTCCATCAGAAAATAATTCCAGAGAATTGATGTACGGCATTCAACTTAAGGATGAGTCTTTAGCCACGTCGGGAAATTATAGGAAGTTTAGATTAGATCCCTTGTCAGGTAAAAAGTATGTACATACTATCAATCCGAATACGGGACAATCTCAAAAAACAGATATTTTTTCAGCCTCCGTCATTACAAACACTTGCGCCGATGCAGATGCTTATGCGACTGCATTTATGGCGATGGGATTTGAAAAGTCTCTGCAATTCATCGAGAAACAAAATGCCCTTAAAGTGATTTTAATTTATAGTGACTCAGAGGGAAATCAAAAGACTTATATCTCACCAGAGATTCAATCTTCAGTTGAGAAATTCTAAGAGGGTTTAAAGCAAATGGGGAGTAGTTCACCTTGGCTAAGTCTAAAGTAATCAACTTCTTCTTCCGTCAATTCAGAAGTGAAATCCACTTCCTTAACTTGGAACCCTATTTCCCTTAGTTTATCAAAATAATCGCGACCATAGATTCTTAAATGGTCGTACTGTCCAAAAATTCGAGATCTGTCTTTTGAATCCGTTATAGAATCATCCTCAAATGTAGTTGCTCTCGAAAGATCTTGTGGGATTTGGAGTATAGCCATTCCGCCAGGTTTAAGAACTCTTAAAAGTTCTTTTATGGCTTGAGAATCGTCTTTTATATGCTCTAGGACATGATTGCAAATCAGCGTGTCGAAAAAATCAGTCTCAAATGGTAAATCACAAATATCTGCCTTAACATCTGCAATTGGAGAATTGAGGTCTGTGGTCGTGTATTCCAAATTTTCCATGTCCTTAAACCTTTTAAAAAAAGCTTGTTCAGGTGCGAAATGGAGTAGCTTTTGTGGTCTAGTAAAAAAGTCTGTTTTCCGTTGTAGATACAACCAAAGCAAACGGTGCCTTTCTAAAGATAAGGTAGAGGGACCCAAAACATTAGGCCTTTGTGTTTCATACCCGTAGGGTAGAAATTTCGAAAAGGTTTTGCCATCTATAGGATCTTTATAGGCAGTTCCTTTATAAACCAAAATCAATACTGGCTTTACGATTAAGCTCATCTGAATCAGGAAAGGTCTTGGGAATAAGTTGAGAAGGACTTGGAATATTTTTTTCAAAATTTAATTTTACTTTTCAAAAGTAAAATTAAAGCTAAATCACCACTTATTTAAAATTATGCCTCACTAATACCCGTTTAGACAATGAATTTCTACATATCAACTCCTAGCCATTTCTTCATAAAGGATTGTTCCTTCATAAGAGAATTAGAATGATCTGATCTTAAAATCAGATCAAATCTTTATTTTTTTCAAAATAATCCTGAGATTGTTCCCTTTCTATCTATTTTAATCTTTTCAGATGAAGGGGTCAAAGGCAAACCAGGCATCCTAAGTATGTTACCAGCAATTGGAATAATAAATCCAGCTCCTGCAGCTATTTCAAACTCACGGATGTGTATGTCAAAATTTCTAGGGCGGCCTAGTAATTTTTCGTTGTCACTCAAGCTTTTCTGGGTTTTAGCCATACAAATGGGTAGGTTACCATAGCCTAAACCCTCAAATTTGTTTAGTTGCTTTTTTGCTTTGGCTGTAAGCACCACATTGTTAGCTCCATATATCCTTCTGCAAATTTTCTCTATTTTAGTTAAGGAGGAATCTTTCAGATCATAAGTAGGAGTAAACTTAGCTTTACAAGTTTGAGCAGCAGCTACTACTTTTTCAGCTAATTCGATACAGCCTTTCCCTCCTTCAGCCCAGCCATAGCTTAAAACTACAGGTACTCCTATTTTTTTACAATAGACATAAATAAGGTTTTTTTCAGCTTCGGTATCACCGTTAAAGGCGTTTATAGAAACAACTATGGGCAACCCAAAACTTTGAATGCTTTCTATATGCCTCTCCAAGTTTGGGATTCCTTTTTCTAAGGCCTCCAGATTTTCTTCCGTTAAGCGATCCAGTGGCAGTCCTCCATGATACTTGAGCGCTCTTATTGTTGCCACGATTACTACAGCCTTGGGCGATAAATTGGCTTTTCTGCATTTTATATTCAAGAACTTTTCAGCACCTAAATCGGCCGCAAATCCAGCTTCAGTAACGACATAATCCCCTAGGCTCATGCCCATTTTTGTAGCGATAATAGAGTTGGTTCCTTGAGCGATATTAGCAAAAGGTCCTCCATGTATAATCGCTGGATTTCCTTCAAGTGTCTGAACCAGATTAGGTTTGATGGCATCTTTTAATAAAACAGCCATAGCTCCAGAAGCATTCAAGTCTTTAGCATAAACGGCCTTACCTTCAAAAGTATCTCCAATATAGATGTTACTGCACATCTCTTGTAAGTTTTCTAAGTTTTTGCACAAACATAGAATAGCCATAATTTCTGAAGCTGCTGTAATGTTAAACCCTGTCTCACTAGGAATTCCACCTGCTTTACCCCCAAGGGACGAAACGATATTTCGAAGAGAGCGATCGTTCATATCCATACAGCGTTTCCATATGACAGTGCGAGGGTCTATGCCTAAGTTTTTACTTCTGTTTTGTATATTGTTATCAATGAGTGCTGCAAGTAAATTATTAGCCATAGCAATGGCATGAAAATCACCTGTAAAGTGTAAGTTGATGTCTACCATAGGAATAACCTGACTCCAGCCTCCCCCTGTAGCTCCACCTTTCATACCGAAAACAGGCCCAAGGCTTGGCTCTCTGAGGACCACAACTGACTTTTTGCCAATACAGTTCAATCCATCGCTTAGGCCAATGGAAGTCGTTGTTTTTCCCTCTCCTGCTGGGGTTGGCGTGATGGCCGTAACCAAGATAAGATTACTCTGATCAACTTTCTCCTTATCTATTAAGTCTAATGGTAGTTTAGCCTTTTCATTCCCATAATATTCTAAATAGGCTTCTTTGATGTCTAATTTTTCAGCTATTCTTTTAATGTGATCCGCTTTAACTTTCTGTGCAATTTCTATATCAGTCATTTACTTTTCTCTGAAATTTGGAATGTGTTTGCTTAATTATTTACCACTGTGTATTTGTAAAAAAATCGGTATTGAAACCCCAGAACAATTTAGTGTTTTACAAAGAGAAGAAATAAATAAACCCTTTAATAAAAAAGGTAAAAGGCTTTATTTATGCTTTTATTAAGGGGATGTATAGTTAGATTATTCTTTTTCATTGCTTTTCTTGTAGTAAAATGTTTTGGAATCTTTTTTCTTTTTCATTTACTAGTTTCGTCCTTTTTTTGAATTCAATTCAAATAAAAGATAAGGAATCCCAATACCCATTGAAGTCCAAAACGAATAATTTTTGACTTCAGGGTTTTCAATTCTTTTTGCAACTAAAAGTCCGCTTATACTAAGTAATACCAAATTAAATTTATGCTACATTATAGGTTTAATTTGTTATAAGTAAAATTGAAAGATCCGGAAAATGAAAGCTCTTCTGAATTGATGGAAGGTCAACTTCATTGTCATTACAACCTATAAAGAGTAGGAAAAATTAGATTAAAGTAGGTGGTTAACAGATCATTAAATCATCTACAAGTTGTTCTGTAATTTTCAACTTGTGTTAGTGATTAGACTTTTCATAGGATTTATAGGTGTGTGAAAGCTCACGAATTGCTTTTTCTATCACTGGACGTTTTACACAAGAGTACCCGAAAATAAAACCTTGTTTATTATTATTTATAAAACAATTACTGTAGTGGTGGACGTTGATATTTAAGATGCTTAAGTTATCCTTTATAATCCTATCAGACAAGTGGTCTGGAATTTCTGCTAAAAGATGTAAACTTCGAGCTTCTGAATACATTATTTTTACTGAAGGTGGCATATACTTTTTGAAATTATCAATAAATATAGAGCGGCGTTTTTCTGCTATGTTGACAACATTTTTGATATGGTTATAAATGTAATTTTTTTCAATAAACTGGCTCATAATAAATTGATTTGAAGGCGAAACGAATCTATGTGAGTGTTTTTGTAAGGCCTTAATAACATCCAATAAATAGTAAGGGACTACCATGTAACCTAAACGGACAGATTGATGTAACAATCTATTAAACGTACCTAAAAACACAGTTCGGTTCTCTCGATCTAAACTGAAAATGGCTTCTTGTCTATCTTTCCAATTACTGATCTCGTGATCGTAGTCATTTTCGATGATAACTGCTTTATGACTACTTGCCCATTCCAAAATTTCAAGCTTCCTCTGCTTACTCATCCTCACGCCTGTAGGATAATGATTTGAAGGTGTAAGGTGAATAAGTTTTGGGGATGTATTACCTTTTGATTTATAATCTTTAATTTTAATGCCTTGGTTATCTAGAGGAAGCTCATTAATTTTAGTTCCTAAACTTTTAAAAATAGATTGCACATTGGGAAATGTTGGGTTTTCCATCACAATAGTATCTTTTGGATTCAATAAAGCATTCCCAATTAAATATAAAGATTGTAATGAACCCGATACTATGATAATTTGTTGATAATCACATTTAATACCACGAACAAGATTTAAATAATTTGCAACATTCTTTTTAAAAACCTCTATACCCGAGGAATCAGAAAAAGATAGAGATGAAAACTTTACTCGTCTCCAATATTCATCAGAAATTTTCTTCCATTGGTTAATAGGGAAGACATCCAAGGGAGGTAAACCTGGCCTAAAGGCTACAAATTTTTCATCTGTGGAATGGAGTAGACCTACGTTTTTTGAAAAGAGTTTCCCACGTTTAGAAATTTCAGGATAATTAGAGAGTTGACTTATTCTTTCCGTTTTGGTATATGAGATGTCAATTTTTTTAACCCAATAACCAGACCCTGGTCTAGATTCTATGCTACCTTCTATCAGTAAAAGCTCAAAGGCCTTCACCGTTGTACTTCTTGAAACGCCCAACACTTCAGAAAGTTTTCTCGTAGAAGGAAGCTGGCTTTCTCTAGGAATACTTTGATCTTCAATTTTTGCTTTGATGAAGATTTTGATTTTCAGATATTTAGCAAGACCGAGTTCACCCTCTGTTAAGCTTAATTCCCCTTTTATGAGGTTTAGAATGAAATCGGAACTGGTATGCATTATTTTTTTGGATTGGTATGCAAAATATAAAGAAAAAACTGTCTATTTTACATTATTAAAAATATTACTAACCAAAATTTATAGATATGAAAAATATTTACCTTTTATTTTGTTTATTTTATATAGGTGCATTTTCACAAAATGTAACTATAACAAAGGTTATTGAGACAGGCTGTTCAAATCCTTTTGTTAAAACAGTAGAGCTCTATGTAGACGGTACTGTAGATTTTGCTAATGATGATATAGTTTTAAATTATATGCAAAATGGAGATGCTTGGCAGGATAATCAGATTGACATCTCTGGTTTAGGAGTTCAAACAGATGCTTTCGTTTACATTGTCAGAGACATTCCACTAATGCAAGCTGAATTTCCTTCAACTATTTTTGATGCTAGCAATACAACAGAGGTTGGAACTTCAACAAGTGGCGATGATGGCTACCAATTGGTTTTAAACGGAACAGTAGTTAGTCAGTTTGGTAAAACTGAAACAGACGCTGATGATGACACTGAATCTAATTGGAATCATAATGATGCTGTAGCTACAAGATTAGATGGTATCTCAGATACAGGAACTTGGGATCCTGCGCAGTGGTCTATTACCGCAGAAGACGATTTAGATGATCATACTGCTTGCCAAGGAAGTGGAGCAAGTCCTAATTTAGAAACCTATTTTGGAACCTTAGGAAGTACATTTCCTTTAGGTTCAGGTTCTGGTTGGACCCCTGTTGGAGAGGTATGTACAATAGCTTTAGGAAGTACATCTGTAATTTGTACAACATTTTCAAATGGAGATACTGACGACACTTATACTGCTACGCTAGATTTTATAGGTGGAAATAATGATAATACTTTTGTGGTAAACTCAACTGCAGGCACAGTTGGTGGCGATGATCCTTCAAATACCGAAACGGGCACTATTGTAATTACCAATATCCCAGAAGGTACAGATATTACCGTTTCGGTTAGTGATTTAGCAGATGGTGGTATATGTGATTTATCTGATGATATCAACAGTCCCGGTTGTGTACCATTGGTTTTGAATGAAGTCCTTTTTGATCCTCCTAGCGACGATGACCAAACAGCAGAAGTAGAAGGTGATGCCAATAACGATGGAACTAGAGATGCTTCAGAAGATGAATTTATGGAATTTTTTAATAATTCGAATGAAGATTTAAACATCAGTGGATATACTATATTTGACTCTAACGGTTTATCTTCTGATACACCAAGACACGTGGTGCCCGCAAATACAATAATTTCAGCTAATAGCGCTTATGTTGTTTTTGGAGGTGGAACACCAACTGGCAGTTTCGGAACGGCCATTGTTCAAACATCCTCATCAGGTGATCTAAATTTAACAAATAGTGGAGATGATATTATAGTCAAAAATTCATCAGGCTTAACGGTAATCGATTTTGATTCTGATGACTTAAGTTTAAATTTTGGTGACAATCAATCTATTACTAGAAGCCCAGATATAACTGGTGATTATGTACTTCATACGGATGCAAATGCAGATTTAGTTTATTCGCCAGGATTGCAAGTAGACGGGACAACCTTATCAATTCAAGATAATCGCTTGAAATTTGATATTACATTTTATCCAAACCCTGTAAAAAACGGATTTGTGAATATCAATTCTAAAATTGAGGGCACCAAGACTATCGAGTTATATGACCTCACCGGTAGACTGGTCATGTCAACAAAATTAAGTACAAGCATATTGGATGTTTCCAGTATAGGAAGTGGCATTTACTTGTTAAGGGCTACGATTTCAAATCGCACTTCAACAAACAAATTGATTATCGACTAATGACTAATTCCAAAGGCTGCTATTCTAAATAGCAGCCTTTTTTATTAAGTGATAATAAATCTGTGACTTAAAATGCGCATAACTAGTATTTAAATTTGTTTAAGAACGCAACACAGCGTTAACTTTATAATTCTATGACTCATGAGTAAAAGCAAGACTTTAAACGGTATTTTTGGCATTTTTTTGCTAAGTCTTTTACAGTACTCCTGTACTACAGATGATATTTTACCTGCTTTAGAATTGACAACAAGTGATACCAACCTAAGCGAAGATGAGGGTAGTATTCAAATAACGGCAACCTTAAATTCAACAAGTAGTGAAACTGTAACGGTACCTCTGCTAATTAGTGGTACTGCAACTGAGGGTGTTGATTTCTCTATTTCTGCAACAGAAATTACAATTAGCAACGGACAAACTTCTGGAAGTATTTCCCTCAATGGGCTTCAAGACCAAGACATCGAAGGTGTGGAAAACCTAAACATCTCCTTAGAGAGTGGTGCAGGATTTCTAGTTTTATCAGGTTCTAGCTTAGAGATACAAATTTTGGATGATGATACAGATACCGATAACGATGGTGTTTTGGATTCTGATGATGAATGTGTCGATGTAGCTGGCGATATCGAAAACAACGGCTGTCCTTTTTTAGGATTTTTAATAAATGAAGTTAATTACGATCCTGCCTCAGGTGCTCTAGGAGATGCTAACGGAGATGGCACAAGAAGTCCTCTTAATGATGAATTTATAGAATTTTTTAATTCTGGTTCAGCTTTAGATATTTCAGGCTATACCCTTTCAGACGCAGATCAAATTAGGCATACTTTTCCTCAAGGAACTATTTTACCAGTAAATAGTGTATTAGTCGTTTTTGGCGGAGGCACACCAACAGGTGCTTTTGGTGGAGCAATTGTTCAAACCGCATCAGAAGGTCAATTAAATATGAGTAACTCTGGAGATTTTATGACTCTAGCAGACCCAAGTGGAGATCCAGTATTAACCTTTGATGTTGAGCCTTTATCCAATAATCCAAATGAGTCTTATACACGTAATCCAGACCTTATAGGAGAATTTGAACAACACGCAGGACTAGATGCTGCAAATGGGGCTTTGTTTTCTCCAGGTACAAAACTAGACGGGAGTTCTTTCTAACCTTATAAAAATAAATGGAATACTTAGGAGTAATTATAGCGCTTGTTTTTATAGTCATTGTAGCCCGGTTGCTATTAAAAAAACAAAATCCACATGCCGTCTTATTGGTTTCTGGATTGCTAATGCTATGTATCTCTTATTTTTTAAATTACAAATTGCCTGTCTTAAAAGAGGAAACTGGTTTTATTGGCTTTGATTTTTTTAGATACATCAAAGAATCTTTTAGTAAAACCAATGCTGGCGTAGGTCTTATGATCATGGCCATTGGTGGTTTTGTTGCTTATATTGATAAAATTGGCGCTTCTAAGGCCTTGGTTCATGTCGCTATGAAACCACTAAAGCTTTTTAAGAAAAAACCTTACATAGCTGCTTCTATGGTTATACCTATAGGTCAAATATTATTTGTTTCTATCCCATCTGCAGCAGGTTTAAGTTTATTGCTCATGGCATCATTATTTCCAATACTGGTCAATTTAGGAGTAAGCAGATTATCGGCAGTGTCTGTAATTACAGCAACAACGGCCTTTGGCATGGGACCAGCATCTGCCATAACTGTAAGTGCCTCAGCATTATGCGACATACCAATTATAGATTATTTAGTAGACTATCAAATTCCTTTAGTATGGCCGTTGAGCATTTCAATGATGGTGACCTATTATTTTGTAAATAAACATTTTGACAAGAAAATCGAAAAAGAAAAGGTGGTAGAAACCGAAAGTGATAAAAAATCAGACGTTCCTGTAATTTATGCGCTCATCCCCATTTTACCCATAATTCTGCTCATTGTTTTTTCAAAACTATTCAACTTATTTCCTTCACCCATCGCATTAGACACCACTACAGCCATGTTTATTAGTCTATTTATAGCCTTGATATTCGAAGCGATTAGAAGAAGAAATATCAAAGAGGTTTTTGATACGCTAAAAATATTTTGGAGCGGAATGGGTAACATTTTTAAGACTGTAGTCACCTTAATTATAACAGCTGATATTTTTGCAAAAGGATTGATAAGTTTAGGTCTTATAGATGGTTTGCTAGCTTTTGCTCAAAATGCAGGTTTTGGAGCAATTGGGATAGGTATTGTTATGTCTGTGATGATATTTTTAGCCTCCATGCTTATGGGTAGTGGAAATGCTTCATTTTTTGCTTTTGGCCCTCTAGTCCCAAAAATCTCAAAAGCCTTGGGGGTTGAATCTAGCTCTATAATTTTACCTATGCAATTTTCAGCTTCAATGGGACGAACTGTTTCTCCTGTTGCTGGTGTCATTATTGCAACGGCTGAAATTGCTCAGGTATCTGCCATATCTATAGTGAAACGAAATATCATCCCCTTAGGAGTGGCTTTAATCATCATGTTAACCTATCATTTTATCTAGAACAATGCTAAATTTACTTAGAAATACACAATTATACGCCCCATCAAAAATGGGTAAAAAAGATATTTTGATAGCAAATGATAAAATCATAGCTATTGAAGATAACCTTAGCGAATTTGAAAATAAACATGTAAAGATTATTGATGCTGAAGGCAAAATAGTAACCCCTGGCTTAATAGATCAACATATACATGTCATAGGTGCTGGTGGTAAAGAAGGTTTTGGGTCTATGACGCCAGAAGTAAAACTTAGCGAACTCATTGCCTGTGGTACAACAACCGTTTGTAGTCTTTTGGGAACAGATGGCACTGCCAGAAACATCAGAACTTTATATGCAAAAGTAAAAGGCTTAAATCAAGAAGGCATTTCAGCATACATGTTTAGCGGTTATTATGGTATGGACACCGTAACCATAACAGAGAGTATTCAAGGTGATATGTTGTTTATTGATAAAGTATTGGGTGTAAAAATAGCCATTAGTGATATTCGATCTTCTTATCCATCGGCTACAGATTTGGTAAGAAAACTTAGAGACATCATGGTAGGTGGCATGGTTGGAGGCAAAAAAGGGATACTACATATTCATTTAGGAAACTTACCCAGCAAAATGGACCTGTTGTTTGAATTGGTTAATGACTTTCACTTTCCTATTAAACACATCTCTCCAACGCATGTTGGCCGTTCAAAAGAGCTTTTTGACCAAGCAATAGAATTTGCCAAACTTGGCGGTATGATAGATATAACAACAGCGGCATCTCAATATACAGCGCCTTATAAATCGGTTTTATATGCATTAGAACACGGTGTAGATATTAGCAAAATGACCTTTAGTACAGATGGCCATGCAGGCTTAACAAAATTTGATGAAGAGGGTAGCGCCATTGGCGTAAGAAAAGCACCAATAGATAAAAATTTATCTGAAACCTTACTATTGGTCAAAGAAGGTAAGTTACCAATTGAAAAAGCCTTTCAACTAGTCACCAGTAATCCTGCTGAAAACTTAGGGCTTAAGCACAAAGGAAGCATACAAGTTGGTAATGATGCCGACTTCTGTTTTTTTGATGAAGACTTAACTCTTACTGATGTGTTTGCAAAAGGACAACAGATGATGAAAAATAAAAAAATTATAGTTAAAGGAAATTTTGAACTATAGTATGAAACACATAAATATGAAAATTTCCAGAATTATTTTTGTTGTATTGGTTAGTGTAAGTCTATCTCATCTCTATGCACAAAACACAAAATTGAGTAGTTATGATTTTGGAGAGGGTTTTAATTTTACCAATCCAAACGGAAGTACCATCAAACTACAAGGGTATATTCAGCCTTTTTCAGAAACAGAAATTTACGAAGACTCAGACCTAGCCAATGAAACGAGATTTAGAATGAGGCGATTGCGATTAAGGCTGTCTGGTCAATCTGCAAACGAAAGATTTGGGTATAGATTGCAAGTAGATTTAGCAGGACAAGACGAAGCTCAAAGAGAAGGCGACGTGAGCGATTTAAGAAACTATTTATTAGACGCTTATGTCTCCTATAAAGTGGCAAGAAGAGTAGAGCTTATATTTGGTCAGCGTGCCACTTACACAGATAACAGAGAATTATTTATGAATTCTAATGCACTCCAACTGCCAGAACGGAGTAGATTAACATCTGCTTTTGCTAGTATTAGAGAATTTGGATTATTTGCAAAAGGTACTTTTAAAACCGGTCGAGGTACTTATTTAAAACCTTACGTAACCATAACCAACGGAGATGGGGCTAATGTGTTTAATAATGATAATGGGGGTTTAAAATATGGCGCACGTTTAGATTTCTTACCCTTCGGATTATTTACCAATTTTGGACAGTTTAGACAAGCTGATGTGGTAAGAGAACAAACCCCTAAATTGGTTTTTGGAGTGACGGCAAATTATAACGATGGCATTACGAGTAGAAGAGGAAGAAATAGCGGTAGAATAGTATACCTTAACGATATAAATGCCAATGGTGCATTGGATGATGGTGAGGAAAGACTTCCTGATTATTCTAAAGTAGGGATAGATTTTTTGTTTAAATACAAAGGGTTCTCTGTGATTGGTGAATACCATAAAAGTTTTGCCTCCGATATTGCTGATGATATTAATTTAAGAAATGACATTTTTGGAGACGACAACACTGTGTTAACCGATCGTTTTAGAGGTCGTGTAAATCCAACCTCAGAAGATTTCAGGGATTTCACACCAGATGAATATGTGCGACGACAAATGATGCTAGGGGAAGCCTACAATATTCAAGGAGGATATCTCTTTAAAAATGGCTTTTCTCTAGATGCTAGGTATACGCATATCAATGCCGATGAACATTCGTTTTTAAATAATGCTACATTTTTTAATAGAACAGATTATTACACTGTTGGTGTAAGTAAATATTTAAACCGAAGCTATGGTGCGAAAATTCAAGCCTCTTACACTTGGATAAACGCAGGAGAATTCGGCATCAGCGATAACCAAGGAGATCCTCTACCTGGAGACGAAAGACTGTTGAGACTAATTTTAACCCTAGCCTTTTAAGATGAAAAAACTAGTTATCATATTAATTTTAATAATGAGCTTTACCATCCATGCTCAATTTAGTCCTCAGACTAAAAAAATTACCAATAAATTCTTTCCAGACAGTGAAGAAGTTTTAAACACAACGCCAGCGCTTCAAAAGAAAAGAGGATTTACCAATTATAAAGAGCTGATTGCATTTCTAGATAAATTAGTTAATGAGCACTCAGATATAGTATCCTTATCCTATATAGGAGAAAGTCAAAAAAAGAGACAAATTCCCTTAGTAAAGTTGGTCGTACCCAACGGAAAAGAAAAAATAAAAGTCTGGATGCAAGGCGGCTTACACGGTAATGAGCCTGCAAGTACAGAATCTATGCTGTATTTACTAGACCGCCTGCTTAATGATGAATCTTATGCTGATATTTTAGAAAATATAGAACTTGCAGTTGTACCTATGGCCAATATAGATGGGTATCTTAAAAATGATAGATATGCTGCTAACGGACTAGATTTAAACAGAGACCAAACCAAACTCATGGCGCCAGAGAGTGTGGTATTAAAACAGGCGTTTTCTAACTTTAATCCAGATGTAGGTTTAGATTTTCATGAATATAGACCTTACCGGAGAGACTATGCCAGAATGGGAGATTTTGGACTGACTAATATGTATGATGCTATGTTTCTGTTCAGTGGAAACCTGAATGTTCCACAAAACTTAAGAACGTTAACCGACGAATTATTCGTAGAAAACGCAAGGCAACACTTAGATGAATATGGATATACCCATCAACCTTATATATCTACTCGAAAAGTAGAAGGCGATATTCATATTAATCAAGGATCAATTAGCTCAAGATCAAGTGCCTCAAATTACGCTTTAACCAATACCATATCTTCATTAATAGAAATAAGAGGTGTTGGTTTGGGTAAAACGTCCTTCAAGCGGAGAATACATTCTAGTTTTCTCATTGCCATATCCTATTTAAAAACAGCTTCAGAACACATGAATCTGGTAAAAGATGAAATTGAAATTGCAACAGCTCAAACTAATGATGTTGTTTTAGAAAGTAATAGAGGAATATATAAAGACTCAGTTCAATTTATTGATATAAATACGAATGAATATGTCCAATTTGAAATGACTGTGCGCGATGCCTGGAAAGCTGAAGCAAAACTCACTAGAGCACGCCCAAAAGCCTATATCATTGAGGCAAATCAGACTGAAATCATTCAAAAACTACAAACCTTAGGGATTAAAATTGAATTTCTAGAAGAAGATAAAACCTATGAGGTAGAAACCTACGAAGTGGCTTCCGTTTACAGAAAACCAATTCGGTATGAGAAAATGAAACTACAAACGGTCGAAGTAGATTTAAAAAAAGAAGGAAAAACTTTTAATAAGGGTACTGCAATCGTCATGATGAACCAACGGCGTGCAAATATCGCAGCAGAGGTTTTAGAACCAGAAGCCCCAAATAGCTTTGTGAGTTTTGGTATTTTAAGAACAAACAAAGGCGAAACTTTACCCATTTATAGATTACTTAACTAAGCGCAATAAAACGAAATCGATATGAAACGATTAATAAACACAATTCAATTTTTTATTCTTGTATGCTGTATAGGTATTGCTAGCTCAGGTTACGCACAAGAAGAAAGTGTAGAAGAAGAAACAGGTTCAGAAACTGAAACTGAAAGAAACAAAGCGTCGTATAGCTTAGGAAACGGTTTAAACTTTGCTTTTAATGAAGAGGCTTACCAATTTAACATTACTGGGTTTTTACAACCTGGCTATTTTAACGAAAGAGTAGAGGGTTTGGAAGATGTAAACCAATATAATTCCAAACGTACGTTTTTACAATTTGGTGGTGCAGCCTTAAAGGAAAAAGTGTCCTTTTTTGTACAGTTGGATTTTAGCTTAACCAATCCTTTAATGGATGCATGGATAGGGTATGAACCCATAGAACAGGTAAAAATAAGCTTTGGACAAAAACAAACTTTTGTCAATAACAGAGAAATGACTTATAGAGAAGATAGGTTACAATTTGTGAGTAGAAGTATGTTAAGCCAGAGCCTTTCGCAAACGGGTCGTGAGTTTGGTGTTTTTGTAGAGTCAAAATTTAAGTTGGGAAATACAATGGGAATTGCTCCCATGGCTGCCCTTACTTCTGGCGATGGAAGAAATTCTTTTGGTGAGGACTCTAGGGATTCTGACATTGGAGGAGTGAAGATTGGAGGTAGATTGGACTTTTACCCACTTGGTTTTTTTAAAGAAGGAAATGAATTAACTAACGTGGATCTTGAAAGAGAAGACATTTTTAAATTTGTTATTGGTGTCGCTGGTAGTCAAAACAATGGGGCGAGTGGTGCTGCTGGTGAAAGCCATGGTGACTTTTTCTTATTTGACGAAAATGGTAACAATAGCCTTCCAGATTATAGACAACTCTATACAGATATACTTATGAAGTATAAAGGCTTTTCATTTTTAGCAGAATATGCCAATACCTCAGCAGCTGGTATAGACAAAGTATTTATTGACGACGCTGCAACACAAATTCTTGCACCTCAACAAATTAGTGAATTTCTAGCCTTAGGAGATAGCTATAATTTTCAATTGGGATATATTACAAAAAATGGGTATAGCTTCGATGTCAGATATGGAACCGCTACAGCAGAGTTTGAAAATTATGCAGATTCAGTATTATCTGATATGAATGAAACAACTTTTGGACTGTCTAAGTATTTTTATAAAAATGCACTAAAAGTTCAAGCCTCATACTCTAGGATTGAACCCTCCATGGGCGAAACTATAAATCAAATTGAACTCATTTTACATATAGCATTATAGTGAAATTTCTAGCATTCATATTTGTAGTTTTGATATCGACGGTTCAACTTGTTGGGCAAAATTTAAGTCAAAACAGCACAGGTTCATTTACATTCACACCAACAGGTCCCTTGAGTAATCAACCTGTAGAAGTTTATTACCATATCCCCAATGGCGATATTAGCACGATGCCTATTGTAATGTCCTTTCATGGAAGCAGTAGGAATGGAAGTGACTATAGAGATTATTGGATAACTATGGCCAATGCAAATGGTTTTATGGTTTTTGCACCAGAATTTTCAGACTCTAATTATCCTGGTTTGGGCGACAGTTACCTCATGGCTAATATCTTTGATGATGGTGATAATCCAAGTCTATCATCTTATAACAATCCTGACGAATGGACGTTTTCTGTTTTAGACCCCATTTTTGAAGACATAAAATCAGATATATCTGGCACACAAGAAGTTTATAATGGATGGGGACATTCAGGGGGTGCACAATTTCTACATCGCTTTATCATGTACATGCCAAGTAGTAAACTAGATGTTGCGGTTTGTTCAAACGCTGGTTGGTATACGGTGCCTGAAAACACAGTGTCTTTTCCTTATGGTATATTAAACGGACAGTTGCCCAGTAGTACTTTAATAACTGCATTTTCAAAAAAGCTTATCGTACATCTAGGACAGAACGATACCGACCCTAATTCTCCAGGATTACGGCGTAATAACGTTGTGGATAATCAACAAGGGATCCATCGTTTAGAGAGAGGTCAATATTTTTTTAGCACGAGCCAATCAATAGCACAAGGGCTAAACACAGCTTTTAATTGGGAAAAGCACGAGGTTGCTGGAATAGGACATGATGCCCAGCAGATGGCCAACGCTGCCCTGCCTTATATCTTGATGAGAACTTTGTCTCCAACTGAATATGAATCAAAAACAGACGTTAACCTTTATCCCAATCCTACATCAAACCACATTTTTTTTGATAATTCAAGTGTAAGACTCAAAAAAGTGAAGCTTTACACTAGTCATGGCCAGTTTGTAAAAACCTTCGAATTTAGCACCTTTGAAAAATCACAAAAAATTAATTTATCAGATTTGAATTCAGGGCTTTATATTCTTAAAATAAATGAGAACTATATAAAGTTATTGAAAAAATAAAATAATGCTTTATTTTAATAGCATGATCAATAGAAAACTACTAAGCTTTGAAAACCAAGGCTGTTTTTAATTGTATCTAAAAATACGTTGATTAAACCTCTAGAATTTGCGAAAATCAAAACCATATATCTTTAAACTCTTAGGCCCTTTAGCCTTTGTACTATTTCAATTTATCAAACCACCAGAAGGTTTAAATCCAGTTGCTTTTATGCTATTGGGTATTACGGTTTGGATGGCCATTTGGTGGGTTTTTGAAGTAGTTCCTATTGCGGTTACGGCACTTTTGCCAATTATATTATTTCCGATTTTCAACATACTCTCTATTTCTGAAACCACGGCTCAATATGGACATAAATTTGTGTTTTTGTACTTAGGAGGTTTTATTTTAGCAGCAGCTATAGAGCGATGGAATTTACATCGTAGAATCGCACTTCACATCATAAATGCAATTGGCTCGAAAGCTTCTTATTTAATTTTAGGGTTTATGCTATCCACCGCATTTTTATCGATGTGGATTTCAAATACTGCTACTACTGTAATGATGCTTCCTATCGCTATTGCTATAGCCAACCAAATCAAAGAGCAAAACCAAATTGAAGATAAATCAACTTCCAATTTTTCAAAGGCGTTGATGCTTTCTATCGCTTATAGTGCATCGATTGGTGGGCTTGCAACGCTTATTGGAACACCGCCTAACTTGGTTTTGGCTGGAGTTTTAGAAAACACGTATGCCATTAAAATCGGCTTTTTTGAATGGATGACTTTTGCATTACCAGTGTCCTTAATTTTACTTTTTATATGTTGGAAATATTTAACGCTGGTGGCATTTAAGCTAAAACACATGAAATTTACCGTTGGCAAAGACCAAGTAAAAAACATGATTTCTAAATTAGGGGAGTTTTCATATGAAGAAAAAGTCGTCGGACTGGTTTTTCTTTTTGCTGCTTTGGGTTGGATATTTAGAGGGCTATTGGAAAAGCTAATTCCAGGTCTTGATGATACCATAATAGCAATATGTGCAGCAATGTTGCTATTTTTAATTCCTTCCAGAGAAAGCGGAAAAAAACTATTAACTTGGAAAGAGGCTGTAAAAATACCGTGGGGAATTATCATCCTTTTCGGTGGAGGTATGGCTTTGGCCAAAGGCTTTACAGAAACTGGTCTAGCAAATTGGATCGCTACTCAAATTACATTATTTGAAGGGTTAAGTATGATTGTTTTTATGCTCTTGGTAGCGACCTTGGTTAATTTCCTTACAGAAGTGACTTCCAATTTGGCGACTACTGCCATGTTACTTCCTATTCTTTCTCCTGTAGCACTTAGCTTCGACATGCATCCCTTTTTAGTGATGTTTGCAGTGACCTTATCCGCTTCCTGTGCTTTTATGTTGCCTGTGGCCACACCTCCAAATGCTATTGTTTTTGGGTCCAACTACCTTAAAGTGTCAGACATGGTTAAGAAAGGCTTCCTGATGAATATTATTTCTATTATTGTGATCACACTGGCGGTTTACTATTATATGCCGGTCGTCTTTGGTTTGGATAGTTTGAGTTTCCCTGAAGCTTTAAAATAGAGGCATGCATAAAAAATAAGTATTAAAGCAGTTTTTTAATTGGGGTCTTGATGTCTATTTTCTAGCTGTTATTAGAGGTCATTTAATTTGTCCCAAATGCACCTTAACGATTGGAATTATTAAAAGTCAGGGATTTTGAAACTCTAATTTGACTTGAGATAAATTACCCCCAAGATTTCACCATTTATTAAAGCCTGTTTTTAATGTTAAGACTTTTAAGGCAATAAAAAAATCACTAAGTTTATACTGTTAGCAAAATGGGGATAATACAACTTGTTGTTTTATACGTGTGTTACCTCATATTTAGAGAGATTTAAAACCTTATTCAGATTCTGATATACTGTTCTCTTTTATGAATCTACTTACATCTAACAACGGTAAAACTAGATTAATTGGTAAACTTGCCGTTTTATAAGCAAACATTCCTCTAATTGCGCCTATTGAAGCATCTAAAAATAGATTCATCAAATCATCACTTATATATATCTCATCATTTTCATCTAGAAATTTTAACTCATCTTCTGAGACATCAAATAATTTAAATATAGTTTCAGTCTCTAATTTAATAAATTCAATCTTTTTATTTTTCTCTTCATCCTCAAATGAATAGGATACAAAAACTGTTAATGACACAGTATTTTTATCAGAACTACCTCTAACAAACATCCCAATATTAAGATCTAATTTATCCTCAGAAAAATTATCCACTATAAAATCTGTCAATTTATTAACAAAAGATAATTCTCTTATGTTAATAATTTTAAGCCCAATATTTGTATTTTTTTCTGACATTTCTAAAAAATAGGTGCATAATTTTTTTCATATTTAAAAGATGGAGAATATCTTCTGTATGAATTATCTGAATTTTCAAAATGTTTTGGTTAGTAAATTGTGCTTTGTTTCAACAAAATAATCTCAATTTTATTTACCGTTGCTCCTTCGTTAGCGACTACTTCTAACAATCTTTCACCTAAAACAGCTTCAATTTTTGCTAAAGTTTTCAATGTAAAGTTATGAGAACCTGATAACCATTTACTAATTTCAGATTCATTCTTTTTTAATTCCCTAGCTAAATCTTTTTGTTCCATTCCCTTCTTATCTAGTAGATATTGTATTCTACCGGATAAATCGAATGTATTATCAACAAAAATATCAATATACTTAGCTCGAACTTTTCTTATTCTTTCTAAAATCTTACTTCTTTTCATCTTGTATGTAAAAAGTTAAATAACCTGTTAATACTTTATTATGCTCAAAAACTTTACCATTTTGAATCCTAGAATTCAAAATGTGATTAATATCCTGTAACACTTCTACACAATTATTTAAATAAGGGTCTTCATTATACGTTTTTGTATTTTTTTCTCCACCATTTCTAAGAATAACAATATTCTTTGATAATCGAATTGCATATAATCTTAAATTAGCAACATATAATCTTTCAGGAATAGCTCCTACTTGATCATTCATTTTACCTTCAGGTCTGAAGTATCTTAATTCAGCTCCTTTCTGACCTATTTTTTCAAACATTCTTGATATAATATCAATATCTTCTTCAAATTTTTCTTCATCGCAAAACCTAATAAAAAAATCATCAGCTTCTGACTCTTTCTTTAAATCATAATTGAGAGTATAGAAATTTACTTCTTCAAACTCTTCATACAGCTCTATTTTAATCTTTTTCTTAGACTTCACTTATAAGTTATGTGCAAATTTAAATTAAAAATCAATCAAAAAAAATATTTCGGTCTTAACTCTATTTATTAGTTTAGATGGAATCAAATTTTTTCACAACAAATATAATAATTCATAATTTAAAGTTTGTATTGATTAAAAAAACGCAAGGCAATAACTAAGCATATGGCTTGCCGATAAGCAAAAGCTATATGATTTGTTGACTGATCCGGTATTTTTAAATAAGGGGGAATTCGATGAGTTGGCAGAAGCCTTACAAGAGGAGAAGGTTGTTTTTAGAGTGCTTTGCATCCCTTTTTATTCAGTTGCTTATCTAAATAAGGTACTTTTTAGGGAGATCATGCTTTTTTTGTGTGAGAATCTGCTATTTTTTATCATTTTCCTTTGGCTACTATTCTTTCATAAAGATCTTTGCAAGATATGTTGTACTTGACTGTCGGCAGGTTTACAGACCTTAAAACTGAACATAAATAACAAATTATGACGTTTTTGATTGCCTATTTATAGCTATAAACAACATTTTACTATGTTTAATAGTTATTCTTAAAGTATTCATAATAGAGTGTAAACTAAAAATGTGATTTGAGATGTAGAGTAATTACCTCCAAGATTTCACCATTTATTAAAGCCTGTTTTTAATGTTAAGACTTTTAAGGCAATAAAAAAATCACTAAGTTTATATTATGAATAAAATGTGGATAATACAACTTGTTGTTTTATAAGTATGTTGTGATTCATTGAGAAGAACCGATAAAAATGACAATTATGAGTAATTTAAAAGACATTAAATCGGAAATTGAAATATATGCGAATGACTCAAATTTGACTGAATTACAAATCGTTGAGAAACTGGAAAAACATTACTTTAACAAAAAAGTAAATGAGAATTTAAAACTGTATAAAAAGGGTAAGAAAAAAGTGAGCGAAATAACAAAAGACCTGAAAATATCGCCACGAAAATTTTATGCGATTTTGGAAAAGAAAAATATTGAACATAAGAAATATAAAAAAGAGTAGTTTAAAATAAAACGTTTGACTTTTAGCTCGTTTGTGGAATTAAAAATTGAATTTAAAAGCAAAACCCGAATTGAATACGGAGTATATCAAGTTGCGGAATTGCCCACTCAATCGGAAATTTAAAAACATAAATTAATACCAATAAAAATGAGAAAATGCATTCTATATATCGCATTAATTGCAAGTGTTATTATTTTAATTTCAAATATTGTTAAATTAGATTTTGATAGTTTAAGTAACAATTCTTTTGGATCAATAATATCAAGTCTAATATTTTCTATAGTTTTTATAATTTTAATAAGAAATAAAAATAATCATATAGAAAAGGAAATAACAGTAAAATAAACAACGAAATGCCAACACCGTATATAATTTATTGCTAGTTCTAGCCTACTTACGAATCCCGAAGCGTCGGGACCGCTGGGATTTTATATTTACTAGACTAGTTGCTTAATCACGCAACTAGTCTAGTGTACCAAGAATCAGCCATGGCAATACATAAAATGGTTGAATGCTGTAATTAAGATGATGGCAGGTCCATCAGAGTCGTTGTATAGGCGATGGCTCTAAACCCCTAAAGGTGCTTTTGTAAAGAGCCCAGAAGCTTCGGGGGTGCTGAGCGTTTAGGAGAATCCAATCCACGAGGTTGGCAAGGGATGAGTAAAGGAGTTGAACCCTTCATAAAGCTCAGGATAAACTTCAGTGAATCATTGATGAGGTGTCCGCGAAAAATCGGGGCAAGCTTGGTGAGGAGAAACTTTCAAGCACGGTGTCACACTGAGTCTGTCGAAGTTTTCTGTGAGAGGCTTGGGGTGAAATTCCACTTTTCTACTGGATTACGTATACGATATCACACATTTGAAAAAAAATATTCTGCATCATATGAAAATCATTAATTTGACATTAAATCTTCTCAAAATTCTATCAATATTCTCGCTTCTGATTTTATTATTTTCTTGCCAAGAGACAATAAATAACTCGGAAAAAACTCAAAGTCAATCTATCGGACCAACTAATGGAGCGTTGTTAATTGGTGGTGGTGGAATAACAGATGAAATGTGGCAAGTGTTTTATGATTTCGCTGATGGAAAGTCAGCTAAACTTGTTATAATTCCAACCGCTTTTGATGAAAATTCGATAAACTATGACCCAGAATTTAAAATTTTAAAAAGACAGTTTACTGCACGGGGATTTGATGACATTCTATTTATGCACACAAGAGATACTTTGGTTGCAGATAGCGATGAATTTGTACAACCTTTAAAAACTGCAACAGCAGTTTGGTTAACAGGCGGAAGGCAATGGCGAACAGCAGATGCTTATTTAGATACTAAAACTCATTTAGAATTAAAAAACGTTTTAAAACGTGGCGGAATTATTGGGGGACATTCGGCAGGCGCATCTATTCAAGGTTCTTATTTAGCAAGAGGCGGAAGAGATCTAAATGGCAATTACAAAATAATTAGCAATTCCGAAGTAGGATTTGGATTTGTAACGAATACCGCTTTTGACCAACATCATCTTGATAGAAACAGACAGTATGATATGTTTGATTTATTAAAAATTAGACCGGAATTGTTAGGTGTTGGTATAGATGAAGATACTGGGATTTTAGTACAAGGAAATGAATTTCAAGTTATTGGTAATAGATATGTGTCAATTTATGATAACACATTTTGGTCGCCCTATTTCAATGAGATTGACACACTCGAAACTGGAAAAAATAAATTCTATATTTTAAAAAATGGAGACAAATATAATCTAAAAGAGAGACGTGTTCAACGAAATAAGTTTTTAGAACCAAAAGACATTGCTTCCAACGAGCAAAAGGAATATTTAGGTACTTATTTATTTGAAAAAAGCAAGGTATTTTGGAACAACATCGTAATTGAAAATGACACTTTGAAATTCCAAATTGTACGTAGAAATAGTGTTCGTGACCCGATTCCAATATACACATACGAAAAAGACATATTCTTTGATACAGACGCAGAATTATGGTTTCACTTTAAACGAGATAGTTTAGGGAAAATCATTGGATTTGTTAAAAAAACACATAAATTTATCCATGGTCTAAACCAAAGATTTAATAAGATTGCTGAAAGTCATACTGCCGACAAAGAACTGAGGTAAAAAACAGCTCTTTTCTACTTTAATTTGAAACACTAGTAGTATAGGCACATGGATTCATAAAACTGATTCATCAAGCTTTTTTAATTGATTTTTCTCTATTTATTTAGACATCGCAGAAACGTAAATTTTATCATATGGCCTGCCTGATTTAGCGATTGCAAAACAGTGTTTGAATAGCTTGTCGGCTGCGACGATTAAGATAAGCTTCTTTTACTCTCTTCCTTTTGTTGACGATACGCTCTTAGAGCTCTCTACAGGTCTTAAAGGAGAATAAATAACAAATTATGACGTTTTTGATTGCCAATTAGTAGCTATAAAGCAGCATTTTTTTAATATGTTTGGAGGTTATTCTTAAATCAAAATAGTAGAGTGCACTCTACTATTTTGATTTAAGAAGTACTGTGGCAAAAAACAAGTAAAAAGTCATTATTTTTCACCAAAGTAATGCGATAGGTAGCCTTGTAGATCAAACCGAATTTAGCAATTGCAAAGGCTTGTTTAGACAGCTTAGAAAGACCACAAGGATTGTACAATTCCTGTTTCTTTATTTTTGATTAAATCTATCTGTATCGATGCCTACAGACGAACCTTCGAGTGATAAAACATGTTTTTTCGAAAAAAAAGCATCTTATCTGGCGCTTTCACCTGTTATTTTTAAGATCTACACCAAGGCTACTTTAAAACCTAGGAGGGAGGAATGCTTATGAGTTATGTTCCTTATATTAGATTTTACCATTTTAATTATAGTTGAGACCTCTGGAAATTTGAGACGTATTGATGAGGTTATGTGATACCGAATTCAATTCAATTTTACGGTTTATTTTTTATTAGAAACGATATTTTATCTTAATTTTTTGTTGGTGATAACTTTTTTAGACCTTCTTTAGAAAGAACTTTTGTATAAATGCCCCCTTTGATGTGGTTCACATCGAATTCAATAATAAAGGCATTCTTATCTATAGAATCAATTAAATTATATGTTCTTCTGATATCAATCCTATTGATGACTGTATGGATGATATCATTTTTAGCTTGAAGACCTCTTTTTCCAAAACCTCCCGATCCCCTATATAATGTGGTTCCTGTTCCTACAACCCTGATAAGCTCTTCGTTAATTGAAGTTGTATTTTCAGAAACAATCATTAAGCCCACGTAATCTTCAAAACCTTCAATCATAACATCGATAACCTTAGCGGTAACAATAAAAGTCAATATAGAGTACATCGCTATTTCAAGAGAAAGTAACAAGGCAGTAGATCCAAATAAAATCACATTAAAAAAGAGGATGACCCTTCCTATGCTAATTCCAAAACGTTCATTTACGACTATTCCCAATACTTCTGAACCGTCTAAGACAGCGCCATTTCTAATAGATAATCCAATCCCAGCCCCTAAGAAAAGGCCACCGAAAATTGCGATGAGAAGTTTATCTTCTGTGACCGAAGCGAAGTTTTCAAAATGGATAATTACTGCTAATAAGATTATTGAAATTAATGATTTTGTGAAAATTCGCTTAGACAAGCTAAACCATGCTAAAGTGAGGAATGGAATACTGACAAGTATGAGGAAAAAGGAAATATCAATATCGAATAGTTCACTCAGTAATATGGCAATCCCTGTTGCACCACCATCTAGAAACCCATTGGGAATTAAAAACATTTTAAGCCCTATACTAGCAAGGAAAATACCTATTGCAATTTGAAAAATCTCTGATAAAATTCTCTTCATAGTATTTATGTTTTTGCTCTTCAGTTTGAATACCTGAATCGTGCCTAAAAATAACATTATCTGGTATCGCTTTCATCTTTTTTAATCGATAAAACTGAGTAAATCATTTTATTTTTAAGTTCATAGGGCAAAGATTTTAAATCAATTAGATCAGTTCGTCTCACTCCAACCTCTTTTTCATGCTTTGCTGTTCTTCATTTAGATATATGAGATGACAAAGGATGTGGAGATCATATAATAAAATAGCTTTGTAGAGAGGGCTCTTATTATTTTAGTGTTCAGAGATCCTTTTAGAGTCTTTTCTCGTCAGAGTAGTCTATTGTAATCCATCCTTAGTCTGGATTAAATAATTTACTTCAATTAACCAATTTTAGGAATTAGCTTAAATAGATGTGTCTGATAATCTCCTACAGGTGATGGCATACAGAAATTATACTTTATATTTACCTTCATTTATGAGGTCTAAACTAAAGTTTTTTACAAAAGGTTTAGGAGTATATCGATAAGGTAGAATTGAGACTAATTTGTTATTAATATAAGATTTTCTATGGGTTTTTATAATAAACTGAAATGGGTTCTAGGTATTTTAATGGTTTTTGTTATTATCGTTTCAACAAATTTAATCGATAGAAATAATTTTATTCGTGTTAGGGATTCGGTTGTTACCATTTATGAAGATAGACTTGTAGCTACAGATTTGATTTTTGAAATGTCGGAAGCCGTCCATACCAAAGAGCTAGCGATAGCTTTAGTGGACTCGATCTATTATACGAGGCAAAACAAAGAGGTAAACCAAGAGATAGGGGAGTTGATCTCGAGATATGAGTCAACGAGGCTAACTGAAAACGAAAGCAAGATTTTTAAGGAGCTTAAGAATAATCTTGAGACTTTAAAGACTTTAGAAATCACTTATATCAAGTCAAAATTTAAGCAAAAAGACCTCTTAAATCAGCGCATTTCAGAATTGAAGCAAAACTTATCTGAGTTGTCTAAAATCCAGATCAGTGAGGGAAAAAGACAGATGTCTATCAGCAAAAAAGCTATCGATATAGTTGAATTGTTTACTCATATTGAAATCTACTTACTCGTTTTTTTAGCGATTATAATTCAGATTATCGTGATGTATAAACCGAAAAAAAAATAATAGATAGCTGAGGTATTCCTTACAGAAGTAACCTCCAATTTGTCCACTACAGCCATATTGCTTCCTATTCTTTTTCCTGTAGCACTTAGTTTCGACATGCATCTCTTTTTAGTGATGTTTGCAGTGACCTTATCAGCCTCCTGCGCTTTTATGTTGCTTGTGGGCCACATTTCCAAATGATATTGTTATTGGGTCTAGCTACCTTAAGGTTTCGGACATGGTTAAGAAAGGCTTCCTGATGAATATTATCTTTATTAGTGTGATCACACTGGCGGTATACTATTTTATGCCTGTCGTCTTTGGTTTGGATAATTTGAGTTTCCCTGAAGCTTTAAAATAGAGGCAGGTATAAAAAATAAGTATGGAAGCATTTTTTTAATTGGGGTCTTGATGTCTACTTCTCTAATTGTTAGATAAAGTCATTTAATTTGTCCCAATACTAATTGGTAAATGATCAGACCCAATATTTTCTCCTACAGATCTGTCTAAAACAATTAAATTTTTCGAAACTAAACAATGGTCAAGAGTTGTTTGGAGCACTCCAAAACTTGCAGGCCACGTCGGCAAAAGTCCAAAACCAATTCTGCTATCTTTTAAATTTCCTTCA
This sequence comes from Psychroflexus torquis ATCC 700755, assembly GCF_000153485.2. Classification (NCBI taxonomy): domain Bacteria; kingdom Pseudomonadati; phylum Bacteroidota; class Flavobacteriia; order Flavobacteriales; family Flavobacteriaceae; genus Psychroflexus; species Psychroflexus torquis. Next base: position 2,928,789 of record NC_018721.1, read on the forward strand.
ACTAGAGCCCTAAAATGATTTGAAAAGGAGGAGGTATTAAAATCTCCTACAACAATTAAATTTTCTGAAAAGTTAGATCGCTTGTCCACAATATTCAATAGTTGTTTGTTTCTATTTTCAAATGCTGACTGACTCATAGGAGGCATGGGGTGTGTAGCAATGAGTGTAAAGCATTCGTTTTCAATCTTTAATTCAGCACGTATAGAGGGTTTGTTATTTAACTCAAAATAGTCAATAGAGCTGTTCATCTCAAATTTGCTCAGTAATGCAATTCCAAAATTATCAGCTCTTGCGACGAATTTTTTATAGGGATAATTTTTTTGTATCGGCATTATAAGGCTTTCCCATTCTGGTGTAAACTCCATTAGAACGAGTATATCAGGATCCTCTTTTTCGATATAACTTTTGACTAAGTTGATTTTTGTATTACTTGATAATAGATTAAGACTTGAAATTTTAAAGTTGCTTTTCGATATTAATTTAGGAGGGGTCAGATAATAAGGAACTATATAATAACAGTTCCATAGTATCGATATCACAATAAATCCTATAGCCAAAACCTTATGTTGCAGTGTTAAGCTGGAAATAATGAGCAACAGAACTGATATGATTAGGTATTGTAATTTGAAATTGGAAAGGATATCGAATAACCAATAATCAGGACTGATATTCGGTAAAATGGAGACTATTAAAATCCCAATGATACATATCCAAGTTCCTCTTCTTAGAAAAGATCTACTCATATCCTTAAATTATGTCTGCCGATATCGAAGATTTAGTAGTCGGCATAATTATATTTTTTTCACTAATGTTTTAAAGGCTATAAGTTAGCACTAATCCTTAAATACCAATTAGCGCAGTAACTGTTTTGCTTCCACTCCTATTCAAGGCTAAATATATGGCTAATAACAAGAGTATATTTATTTTTTATGTGTCCGCGACATTTTCTAAAAAATGAAACTAATTCGCGCTACTAAAGTGTGATGGTATTAAATCCCTACCACACTAGCGTAAAGTAATTTTTTGTCTTCCAGTATGATTCGTTTACCCGAAATTGAGACAGCGCCCTCCTTTTATAGCTAGAACTCAACATATCTATAAGTGTTATTAGGGTATTCTTTAAATATTTATAATAGAGTATACTCTAGTGTTTTGATTTGAGAGGTAGATTAATCAGCTTCGAGATTTCACCATTTATTAAAGCCTGTTTTTAATGTTAAAACTTTTAAGTTTTTTTAATACAATAAAAAAATCACTAAATTTATATCTTTACTGAGATGTGGATAACACAACAAGTTCTGTTATCCGTACGTTCTACGAAATTTGACAAAACTTTATGGATAGAAATCTAATTATTGGGCTAATTTTTATGACAATAGCATTATGGTTTTGGGCTATAATTGACATCACAAGGTCAAGGTTTAAAAATCCAATTATGAATACTGTTTGTCTATTAGTTGTTTTGTTTTTCCCTGCTTTAGGCTCAATTCTTTTTTTAATTTTAAGAAAAAAATTGATTACCAAAGAGAAAAGAAAATTCCAGCCGAATTTCACTAGAACTGAATAAAAAATATGAAACCAAACATTCTGACTTCTATTATTGGAATTGTCGTTTTTACTATAATAATATTTTTCGGATTTAAATATGCAAATGGAAAATGGAAAATATCTGAATCAAAAAAAACCGACTATCAGAAGTGGACAAATAAACACGGAAAAACAATAAGAAAAGGATTAGTTATAATATCAATCATCTACGGAATTTCAATGTTGATTCAAATTTCTAATATGATTTAACGGTATAAAAAACTGTGCCCAATAACTAAGTATATGGCTTGGCGATAGGCCAAAGCTATATATCTTGTTGACTGATCCAGTATTTTTAGATAAGGGGGAATACGATGAGTTAGCAATAACCTTACAAGAGGAGAAGATTGTTTTTAGAGTGCTTTACATCCCTTTTTATTCAGTTGGTTATCTGAAGGAGGAATTTTTAGGGTGATTGTTTTTTTTGTGATAGAATCTGCTGTTTTTTATCATTTTCCTTTGGCTACTATTCTTTCATAAAGATCTCTGCAAGCCTTAAAACTGAACATAAATAATAAATTATGAGATTTTGATTGCCTATTTATAGCTAGAAATCAACATATCTATACAGGGCGAACGCATTAAAAAAAGTTTAAGTTAATTGGGTAAAAATGAGTGTTAATCACTTAAAATTCATCATATTATTTGTTGTTTTTTAGTTTAAAATATTGTATATTATATTGATAACCAATACTTTATACATTTTGAAAACTACCCAAAAGCTAAAGACCATATTTGGTCAAATACCCGACTTTAGACGTTCTCACAAGCAACTTTACGATTTAGAAAGCATCCTTCTCATCGGGATTATTTCAGTGATTTGTGGAGCAGATTCATGGAATGAAATGGAAAACTACGCCAACTCAAAAGAAGAATTTCTTCGTAGCTTCCTTGATTTGCCTAATGGTATCCCCTCGCACGACACATTTAATCGCGTTTTTTCTAATATTGACAGTAATCAATTTGAAAAATGCTTTATACAATGGGTTAGTGCTCTTGCACAACTACAGCCCAGAGAAATCATTGCTATAGATGGTAAAACAATTAGAGGTGCTAAAGCTGGCGGTAAAAAATCCCCAGTACACATGGTTAGTGCTTGGGCAAATGACAATAATTTGGTTTTAGGACAAGTGAAAGTTTCCCACAAGTCAAATGAGATCACTGCCATTCCAAAATTATTAAAAGTCTTATCCATAGAAAATACTATTGTAACTATTGATGCTATGGGATGTCAAACTAAAATAGCTAAGGCCATCGTTAAAAAAAATGCAGACTATATCTTGGCTGTAAAAGAGAATCAACCTCAGTTACTAGAGCATATTGAAGATGAATTTAGATTTGGAAAAACTATGGAATCAAACCTTAGCCAAGAATTAGACCATGGCAGAATAGAAACCAGGACGTGCAGTGTAATAAGCAACTTTAAGTTTATTTTAAAAAACAATAACTGGGAAAACCTAACAAGTGTTATAAAAATAGAAAGCAAACGTGAGTTTAAAAACTCACAAAAGCCTGCACAACACGCAATACGATATTATATTTCAAGTATAAAGGCTAGCTCCCAAGATTTTCAAAAAGCCATTCGTTCTCATTGGTCTATAGAAAATAAGTTACACTGGACTTTAGATGTTGCTTTTTCAGAAGATGCTTCTAGAAAAAGAACAGGTAACTCCACTCAAAATTTCTCCATACTCAATAAAATTGCATTAAATTTATTGAAAAATGAAAAATCATTAAAAACAGGGGTGAAGAGCAGAAGACTTCAAGCGGGATGGGACAATCACTATCTGATAAAAGTGCTGAATCTAATGAAAGTTTAATGCGTTTGCCCTGCATATCTATAAGTGTAATTAGGGTATTCTTTAAATATTTATAATAGAGTATACTCTAGTGTTGTGATTTGAGAGGTAGATTAATTAGCTCTGAGACTTCACCGTTTATTAAAGCCTGTTTTTAATGTTAAGACTTTTAAGTTTTTTAAATACAATATAAAAATCACTAAATTTATATCATGAATAAAATACGGATAACACAACTTGTTGTGTTATCCGTATTTTGTAGCCAATTAGAAGAACACTTTAGATAGACTTCAAATTTGAATGAAAATGAAAATTATAGACGCAATTATATATTCTCTACCAATTGAATTTATTGAGGCAGTATATTTGGTTGGGGAAAGTTCAGATTACTACAAATTGTATCTTGAACAAAAAGATAGTTGTATAATTAAAATAGATTTGAAAAGTAATCTAGAAAACAACTTCATAAGGTTTAAGATGTTTGATAGTGTATATAAAGGGCATTTAACCCAAGAATTGAGTGCAAATAAAGCATTGAGCCTTTTGGAGTCTTGTAACTGGGAAAATGGATTAAAGCCAGATTTAAAAACACTTAAGATTACAAAGGAGCTGTTGAAGATTGGAAATTTCAAATCTTTTAAAAAAAAGACAGATAAAAATTTACCCTTTTTCTTTTGGATAAAAAAGCAAGAAGAACGAGATGATTTGATTGGAGACTTGGCTTATGACATTTTGCGAGATAACGAATTAGGATTTTTTAAAACCTATAAAGAGCTTGAATCTTATATTTCGTTCAATCAAACTGGGAATTGGGAAATCAATTCATTTAAAGATTCAAAGAGAAAATCAGGAAATATTAGTCCATTGTTATGTTTAAAATTGGCGAAAATGGAATATGATATTAGTAAAAAGAAAGAACGTCTTAAAGAGTTTCGGGTTCCTAATACGAAAGGATATATCTATTTTTTAAAACCTCAGAATGAAGAAGGTCCAATAAAAATTGGGCGAGCTAGGAACATAAAACAAAGAATTAGTCAGTTGCAGACATCCTTACCTTATGACTTAAAATTAATTGGATACATTGAGACTTCAAACTATATAAAATTAGAAAAAGAAATACATAGAATTTATCAAAACAAAAATATAAAACGCGAGTGGTTTGACCTTAAGTTAATTGAAGTTGAGAGTATTATTAATAAACATAATGGAGAAATAATTGGCTACAACAATGGCTATAATTAATACGGGTTTTGTTGCTTAGCCCAAAGTTTAGAGCTTTAAACCAAGTCCACCAAATCTTTTTGATTTGGCGTTAAAAATGAAAAAGATAAAACAAAATAAAAAGTTTTGGCTAAGTGCTTAATCGGAAATTAATCGCTTGTTAATTCCCGTACTAACCATAGTGTGCCAAGAATCAGCCATGGCATTAAACTGGCTGCATGCTGTAGATAAGATGATGGTAGATCCATCAGAGTCGTTGTATAGGCGATGGCTTTAAACTACTTAAAGGTGCTTTGATTAATAGTCTTGGTATTGAGCGTTTAGGAGAATCTAGTCCTAGAGATTAGCAGGTGCGAATAAAGGAGTTGAACTAAAGTGAACCATTGAAGAGGTGTCGAGAAGTAGGAACCTCCAGTCAAAAGCTACGAAGTATGATACGGAGTGAAAAGTAATAGTATTGATACTATTAATTACAGAGATAACCTATTTATTTTCTGTAAGACTGGCGTCATTCAGATGGCAAGAACTTTATTCAGGCTTATTTACGGAACTTGGGAAACTGCTTATGAATGATAGACTTGTGTAAGGCTACCGCATTAGGATTCGCTACAAGTCAAAGGGAAATATACAATCGAAACAATCGAGAGATAGAATACCGAAGTTATAAGCAGAGGCAGATTAATCCGTAGTAGTGAAGAAGGTTTTGTAATGAAACTGGAGCAAAGGGGTTAAGTTGTACAGTTGCATTTTACGAATCAACTTACAAAATGTGAGGATGAATTTATGGAATGAAACAAAATCAATACCGATAAGTCGCCTAATGGTTTGGGAGGCTTATCAAAAAGTGCGTTCCAACAAAGGAAGTGCGGGAATAGATGCTATTGGTATGCAAGAATTTGATGCCAACCGCAGGAAACACCTTTACAAACTTTGGAATCGGATGGTATCAGGGAGTTATTTCCCCCCACCTGTCAAAGAAGTAGAGATATCGAAGAAAGACGGTACAATCCGTAAATTGGGTATACCCACTATTAGTGACAGAGTAGGGCAAATGGTGGTTAAAATGTTTTTTGAACCAAGATTAGAGTTAGTATTCAGTCCAAATTCTTACGGCTATCGACCAAAAAGAAGTGCCCATCAGGCATTATCAAAAGTTAGATTAAATTGTTGGAAACAAAATTGGGTAATTGACTTAGACATCAAAGGTTTCTTTGACAATATAGACCATAACAAACTGATGCTTGCAGTAGAGAAACATGTACCTGAAAATTGGGTTAAACTCTACATCACACGATGGCTGGAAGCACCCGTTGTTACAAAGTCTGGAAAGCTGACCCAAAGGAAAGGAAAAGGAACGCCACAAGGCGGAGTAATCAGTCCCTTACTGGCAAATCTTTTTCTGCATTACGCTTTTGATACATGGTTGGAAAAGGTAGACAAAAATGTAGTTTTCACTCGTTATGCCGATGATGTGATATTACACTGTAATACAAAAGCTCATGCGGAACAAATACTGCAATTAGTACATCAAAGAATGGAATCGGTAGGATTAGAATTACATCCACAAAAGACAAAAATTGTCTATTGCCGAGATTACAGAAGAAAAGAAAATCACCCAATGGTCAGATTTGATTTTTTGGGATACTCTTTTCAACCAAGAACAGCTTATTCTAAGAAAAAGAGAAAGCTATTTTTAGGTTATGATTGTGCTATAAGTATTAGTTCAAGAAAACGAATCGCAGACAAGCTCGAAGAACTCAAGGTAAATAAACTTACGTTTAAAAGCATTGTAGGAGTGGCACAATACCTTAATCCAATGATTAGGGGATGGGTGCGTTACTATGGTAAATTTAAGATGTATGAACTTACAAAAGTCTTTCGATTACTAAGTAAACGATTAGTTTGGTGGGCAAGGAAGAGGTATGAACGATATAAAACCAGTATTAGGAAAGGGTACAAATGGTTGGCAACGGTAAGAAAGCAATTTCCTACTTTGTTTTACCATTGGAACTTTTCTCAGATAAACATTATCGCTTAGATTTGTACAACAAGAGCCGTGTGAGGGGAGACTTTCAAGCACGGTGGTGCACTGAGCCTGTCGAAGTGTTCTGTGAGAGGCTTGGGGTGAAATTCCCCTTGTCTACTCGATGCCTAGACGTTATAAGCAATTAATAAAATGAACTTCGAAATAATATTTGATTATAAAAAACCGATTGCAAATCACTTCTCAGAGGATAAGAATATATTCATTTGTTTATTTCCTTTTTACCATCAAATATTTGCTGACCACTATTCTTGGGAAAGTAATATCGACAATACATTCAAGCTATTAAGAACTGAAACTTGGAACTCAATATCTAATGAAATTGGATTCAACTCAACCAAAAGACTTGTAAAAGGCATTCTTGAATTAGATAAACAATTCCAAAATGAATTAGTCGAATTCTGTGATTTTAAGAAAATTGACTTACCTGATTACGCAGCTGACAAAATACCTGAAGTAATACTTATTCCCTTTTTAAAATTTTTGAGAAATATGGGTGTGGAAAATATTGAAACTGTTTCTAACTTAAGGTTTCCAGACGCTGAAAATAAAAAGATGAAAATTCAAAAAAATATATTTGATGCATTTAGAGAAATTGAATTTTCGAAACATATAAAAACAAACAATATAGAAATTATTCTTCCAGATTATGACTGCCCATACTGCTTAATAGTTGGAAATATCAGAATGTGTTTAGACCTCATAGAATATGGGAATTTTGAATGTTTAAGAGTAAATGCGAATACAAAATTTGATTGGTGGGATTAAAAAAAATGTATCCTAATAACTAAACATATGGTTTGACGATAGACCAACACTTTAACAGGCCTGCCTTCAAAGGCACGACAGTAAGACTCACTGGAGTCCGCTATATGATTTGTTGACTGATCCGATATTTTTAGATAAGGGGGATTACGATGAGTTAGCAATAACCTTACAAGAGGAGAAGATTGTTTTTAGAGTGTTTTACATCCCTTTTTATTCAGTTGGTTATCTGAAGGAGGAATTTTTTTGGATGATAGACTTGTTTAAGGCTACAGCATTAGGATTCGCTACAAGTCAAAGGGAAATATACAATCGAAACAATCGAGAGATAATCCTGATAGATATCGGGAGAAGTTGTAAACAGTGGCAGACTCATTTGTAGTACTGTCGATCCCGACAAGCGGGACTGTAATGCAACTGGAAATTTTAATTTACAATTTGCCAACTTGAAAGAGGATGATCAGACATTTGTTTCAACTCCTTTTTTTAAGAACTTTAAAACTATTAATCTGTTTGATGATACAATTTACGCAGTGTGAATTTTGATGCTCCCTCCTTATAGTCTAAATATAGTTATAAAGCATAAGGGTATTACTCTCCTAAATCAGGACTACCTTCATAAAGGTCACTAAAGGTTTTCTCTGAAGTGTAATCATCTTTCAGAACTCTGTAGACACTATAAATTAGAGCTATCTGCCCTAGACAGGTTGCATAAAAAATCCATCCAAAAGACAAGTTCATCATTGCAAAAATAACCACAGTTAATAAGAGGAATGTGCTCATACCTAAGCATTTTATACCAGTAATCTTCATAATTTTTTTAATTCAATATAACTATTTCTTTTCAGTAGTATATTAATCTATTCCTAAAAAAGATAATTGTCAACTGATAAAAATCATCTTTTAAGGATGCATTTCATGGCATTTTTGCAAGAGGAATAGAGTGAATTATGGAAACTTGTTATCACTGTGGCGATGCTTGCCCTGATCCAGCAATTGTACATCAAGAGAAATATTTCTGTTGCAATGGTTGCAAAACTGTGTTTGACATTCTCAACGAGAATGATCTTACCTATTACTACGATCTCCAGGCTACTCCAGGTAAAACTCCTCTAGATTTTGAAGACCGTTTTGATTATCTGGATAATCAAAATATTATAGATCAGTTATTGGAGTTCGACGAGCAAGAGACACAAGTTGTTTCATTTGTAATCCCAAACATTCATTGTAGCTCTTGCATTTGGGTGCTCGAAAACTTAGATAAACTCCACCCCGCCGTTAAAAGTGGCTTAGTCAATTTTCCTCAAAAATCTATATGTATTTCTTATGATTCTTCAGAGATCAGCTTGAAGGAATTAGTTCTTTTACTATGTAGAATTGGCTATGAACCCAATATCTCTTTGGAAGATTTCAATAAAAAAGAAAAAAACATAGACCGATCTCTTATCTATAAACTCGGTGTTGCAGGGTTTGCTTTTGGTAATATTATGTTTTTGTCATTTCCAGAATATTTTGAAGTGAGTGAGTTCTGGCTAGACGAGTTTAAATTTTTATTTCGTTGGCTGATGTTTGCTTTTGCATTACCGGTGGTGTTCTATTCTGCGAGAGATTATTTTATATCAGCCTATAAAGGCCTGCGTGCTGGGATCTTAAATATAGACGTCCCTATTGCTATTGGAATTCTGGTATTATTCCTTCGCTCTACCTTAGAAATAATTATGGATTGGGGGACAGGCTTTTTCGATAGTATGGTAGGTTTGGTATTTTTTTTACTGCTAGGAAAGTTTTTTCAGCAAAAAACGTATGCTTTTTTATCTTTTGAGCGAGACTACAAGTCTTATTTTCCCATTGCAGTCACCCAGCTTATTAAAAGCAAGACAGCTGTTGCTGAAGACAATTGTGATAGCCAAAGTCAACCTACCAAAACAAAACAAAATGAACTTCAAACTCCTGTTTACGAGGTCAAACCCGGGGATCGTATCTTGATTCGAAATAACGAGCTTATTCCTACAGACGGAATTTTGATGAAGGGAAATGCATTAATCGATTATAGTTTTGTTACTGGTGAAGCGGCTCCAGTTGCTAAAAAATCAGGTGATAAAATCTATGCAGGAGGGAAGCAAAAAGCTGGAATCATAGAAATAGAGGTGACTAAAGCTGTTGAGCAAAGCTATCTTACTCAACTTTGGAATAATAAAGTGTTTAGTAAGACCAAAGCCACCACTTTCGAAAACCTAACCGACCAGATTAGCCGTCGCTTTACCATTAGTATTTTAAGCATAGCTTTTGTTGCTGGGATCATTTGGATCATTTTAGATCCTTCAAAAGCCTTCAATGTGTTCACTGCGGTTTTAATCGTAGCCTGTCCTTGTGCCATTGCTTTAGCGGCTCCTTTTACGCTAGGCAACATGTTGCGTATTTTTGGTAAACAACAGCTGTACCTCAAAGACAGTAGTCTTATCGAGCAAATGGCTCAAATTGACACGGTGGTTTTTGACAAAACAGGAACACTGACTTCACACCAGAAGAATCTCATCGTTTATAAAGGAGTAACACTCACCGAAAATGAGCAACAAGTTCTTACGAGTACTTTAAGGGCGTCCAACCACCCTTTAAGCAGGGCATTGTATGAAATGCTTCAAAGTCAGGGTATTTGTACGTTAGATAATTTTAGCGAAGTAACAGGAAAGGGGGTTGTCGGAGTTTACGGTAGTACTAGTGTAAAGGCTGGTAGCTTCGCTTTTGTAAGCTCTGGGGAGCAAGAAGAAAATGCTACAAATACACAAGTACACGTAAGTACTAATGATGAATACAAAGGCACTTACGTCTTCTATAATAATTATAGGGAAGGTATGGAAGCCTTATTTTCTGAAATGAGCAACACAGTAGAGCTAGTTATACTCTCCGGTGATAATGATGGTGAAAAAAACTATCTCAAAAGTATCTTACCAAAATCGGCGCAATTGAAGTTCAATCAAAAACCCGATGACAAATTAAATTTCATAGAAGCTCTTCAACAACAAGGAAAAAAAGTAATGATGATAGGTGATGGTCTTAATGATGCCGGAGCCTTGGCTCAAAGTAATATCGGTATAGCTGTTTCTGAAAATGTGAATGTATTTTCTCCAGCTTGCGATGGGATTATTGATGCCACTAAATTAAAGGAATTAACCGCCTTTATGTCGCTTTCAAAAGCATCTGTACGCGTCATTAAATACGCCTTTATCTTTTCTTTATTTTACAATCTCATAGGCCTCGGCTTTGCACTTACGGGTAATTTATCTCCTGTGGTAGCGGCTATCTTGATGCCATTAAGCTCCATCAGTATTGTCATTTTCACAACACTTAGCACTTTTTTATTAGGTAGGAGATTCAATTTTTGAATTTAAAAGAAGAGAAATAATAAAGGTGTTGAAAAGTCAATTTTGAGTCAAAACTATCCACGAGAATCAATTTGGACAGTTATAAGATACTGATAAATGTTATTTTTTTTAACTATTTATCAACAACTGACAAAAGTCATCTTTTAAGGATAATCATCATGATATTTTTACAACATAATTAAACTAGGTATGAGCATCATTTATTTACTGATTAGCGTGAGTGTTTTAGTCGCTATCATTTTTTTTATCGCTTTTGTGTATTCTGTAAAAAAGGGGCAGTACGATGACACCTATACTCCTTCAGTACGGATGCTTTTTGATAATGAATTGGTAAAGACTAAAGACCAAAAAGGAAAGCTAAATGGAGAAAATCAAAAAAAGACTCAAGCAAATCTGAAACTACTTCTTTCAATAAGAGGAAAATGCTGAGGTATTTATATATCAAAACCAACACTCAAATTTTAAAATCAACTTAATACATTAACTCATAGAATATGCAAACAGAACAATTTTACTACGATAATAAGATCGTGAAGAAGTTCGTAAATGCCACCATATTTTGGGGTATTGTAGGAATGACCGTTGGACTATTGCTGGCCTTTATGTTTTTATTTCCAAACGTAACAGACGGAATTTCATGGTTGAGTTTTGGGCGGTTACGTCCACTTCACACCAATGCCGTCATCTTTGCTTTTGTAGGTAATGCCATCTTTGCTGGGGTTTATTATTCCTCACAGCGGTTGTTAAAAGCACGTATGTGGAAAGATTGGTTGAGCAACCTTAACTATTGGGGATGGCAAGCCATTATAGTTGGTGCAGCAATCACTTTACCATTAGGCTACACCACTTCTAAAGAATATGCAGAGCTAGAATGGCCTTTTGATATTGCCATTGCAATTATCTGGGTAGCGTTTGGCGCCAACCTAATAGGGACCATTTTAAAAAGAAGACAGCGCCATCTCTATGTAGCAATTTGGTTCTACTTAGCAACTTTCGTTACTGTGGCTGTTCTTCATATTATAAACAGTGTAGAATTGCCTATTAGTATTTTAAAAAGCTACTCGGTCTATGCGGGAGTTCAAGATGCTTTGGTACAATGGTGGTATGGACATAATGCGGTTGCATTCTTCCTTACTACCCCTTTCCTTGGCTTGATGTATTATTTTGTCCCTAAAGCGGCAAATAGACCTGTATATTCTTACAAACTTTCTATTGTTCACTTTTGGTCGTTGATTTTTATTTACATCTGGGCAGGACCTCACCACTTGTTATATTCTGCATTACCAGATTGGGCACAAAATCTGGGTGTAGCTTTTTCCATCATGCTTATTGCTCCGTCTTGGGGTGGTATGATAAATGGACTTTTAACCTTACGGGGAGCTTGGGATAAAGTGCGTACTGATCCAGTTCTTAAATTTATGGTAGTGGCTATTACTTGTTATGGTATGGCAACCTTTGAAGGCCCTTTGCTTTCGCTTAAAAATGTAAACGCCATTGCTCATTATAGCGACTGGATTATTGCACACGTTCACGTGGGCGCCTTAGGCTGGAATGGATTCTTAACTTTTGGTATGATTTATTGGCTGGTACCTAGACTTTTCAAAACGTCATTATGGTCTATCAAACTAGCCAATGTTCACTTTTGGGTGGGGACCTTAGGTATTATTATGTACGCCTTACCCATGTATGTTGCAGGATTTGTACAAGCGTCTATGTGGAAGCAATTCAACCCAGATGGAACCCTTATGTATGGTAACTTTTTGGAAACACTCAACGAAATCGTTCCTATGTATTGGATGCGGGCCATAGGGGGAACTCTCTATATTCTAGGAGCCTTTGTCATGCTTTATAATGTTGTGAGAACCGTGAGACAAGGAGGCGAGGTTACCGACGAATTAGCGGAAGCTGAATCACTACAAAGAGTGACTAGAAAGCGGACTGCTAAAGAAGGTTACCACACTTGGTTGGAAAGACGACCAGTGAAACTCACCATTTTTGCGACTATCGCTATTTTAATAGGAGGTATGGTGCAAATTATACCCTCACTAATTGTAGACGATTATGTTCCCATTATATCTACTGTAAAACCGTATACCCCCTTAGAACTTGAAGGTCGAGATCTTTATATACGAGAAGGGTGTGTGTCTTGCCATTCGCAGATGATACGTCCCTTCCGAAGTGAGGTAGAACGCTATGGAGATTATTCGAGATCTGGAGAATATGTCTACGACCATCCTTTCCTATGGGGAAGTAAGCGAACGGGACCAGATCTGTTTCGTGTTGGTGGAAAATACAGTGACAACTGGCACTTAAATCACTTCTACGATCCGCAAAGCACCTCTTCGGGTTCTATAATGCCATCCTATAAATGGCTCATCAATAGCAAACTTGATAAAAGTCAGACGGAGGACAAAATGGAAGCCATGATGACACTTGGAGTTCCTTATAGTTTGGATGAGGTAGAGCGTGCTCAAGAATGGATGGCAGAACAAGGCGCGCAAATTGAGAAAAATCTATATGCAGATCCCGATTTTGTAAAAACGTATGAAGCAGATAAAAAATATGCCGCAGAAAATGGAGAAGATTTTGTAGAAATGCGTAACCGTGAAGTTGTCGCTCTTATCGCTTACCTGCAACGGTTGGGAACGGATCTTAAAATTAAGTCTCCGGATGAAGTCACATTAACCAAAAACCAATAATTATGTTGAAATATATAAAAGGCAATTTGGAAAATATAGATGGGGTAGAGATCTACCCTATCATTTCCTTAGTCATATTCTTCGTTTTCTTTGTTGCTCTTTTCTGGTGGGTATTCACTACCAAAAAGGAGCATATTCAAGAAGTGAGTAATATCCCATTAGAGAATAACCCAAAAGATGACATCTTATGAAGACCGCAGCATTTTTAAGACTATCAGGCTTTGCAATTTTTGGGTTTTTATTCCTGAATTATATTGGGACAACAGGCGAGGCCTCTATATTTATAGAGAAGCCTTGGTTGTGGGGAGCGTACGGAATACTCATGCTTATTTACATTGCTGGTGAAGTCTGTATTGCAGCACTAAGCAGCATATTGTATAGAAGTTTAGAACCTGAAAAGCAGGCAAAATACGATGAGGACCTCGCTCTGGCCAAAGAAAACCAGTTCAGTTGGATTAAGACCACTTACAAAAACCTAGTGGGAATTAAACCTGTAGAAGAAGAGGGTGAGATTGTTTTGGATCATAACTATGATGGTATTCGCGAACTGAATAACAAATTACCACCATGGTGGGTTTACGGATTTTATGCGACCATCATTTTTGCTATAGTTTATATGGTTCGTTATCATGTTTTTGACGGTACCGATCAAATTGAAGAATATCAAATTGCTTTAGCCGAAGCGAAAATTGAAATCGAAGAGTATAAAAGGACAGCAAAGGATCTCGTTGATATAAATACAGTCGTACGACTTACTGAGGCTAGCGATATAGATGCTGGCGAGGGTATTTTTGCAGGCAATTGCGTCGCCTGCCACAAGGTAGATGGTGGTGGTGGGATAGGTCCAAACCTTACCGATGACCATTGGATATTAGGTGGAGGAATTAAAAATGTATTTAAGGTAATTTCTGAAGGGGGTCGTGCTGGTAAAGGCATGGTGTCTTGGAAGGCTGAATTGAAGCCCGCTGAAATGGCACAGGTAGCGAGCTATGTCTTAAGCCTGCATGGCACCAATCCTGCAGATCCAAAAGAACCACAAGGTGAAATTTGGGTAGACCCGATGGCGTCTGTAGAAGACGTAGAGGCGATGATAAAAGATCAGCCTGTGACTGAAGATATAATTAAAGAATAGTAATACTGAAGCCTAAATATGAAAGAAATAGCAGAAAAGTTAAAAGTAAGTGATCAGCCTGTCATCAAAACTATTTACAAAGGAAGAGATATGACCATCATCGCTATAGGTTTAGGACGTGGGGTGGAATCTGCAGAACACTTAGCTCCTTCTAAAACTAAATTAATGGTTGTACAAGGTGAAATTAATTTTAACACTGAAACAGAGAGTAGGCGTTATGCTTGTTTTGAAAGTTATGATATTCCTATGAATCTAAGATATAGTCTTGAGGCGTGGGAGGATGCACTAGTTCTACTTTTTTTAACTGAGGGATAGACCATCTTAAGGATAAAGAATCAAAAGCTCCAAAAGCTCAAAATTTAAATACTGATCTATATCGGCAAAACATAAAATAATGGCAGAACAAGGCAAGGATAATTTTAGGGATACCATTGGAACGCTAAATGAAGAAGGAGATAGAGCCTGGATTTTTCCAAAAAAACCTGTTGGTAAATGGTACGAATATCGAAAATATGTGAGTTATGTGCTTTTAACTTTCTTATTTGCTGCACCCTTTATTAAAATTGGTGGGCATCAATTTTTGTTATTTAATGTTTTAGAACGGCGGTTCAATATTTTTGGATTCCCTTTCTGGCCTCAGGATTTTTACATTTTTGTAATCATGATGCTCACTGGTGTCGTTTTCGTCATCCTCTTTACCGTCGCCTTTGGAAGACTCTTCTGCGGTTGGATCTGTCCACAAACTATTTTTATGGAAATGGTATTCCGTAGGATTGAATATTGGATAGATGGAGACCGAGGAAAGCAGAAGCGTCTCGCAAAAATGCCTTGGAATAAAGAGAAAATCCGTAAGCGTTCTTTGAAATGGTTTGTCTTTTTTGTGATTTCCTTTTTAATTGCCAATGTTTTCTTGGCCTATCTCATAGGGAGTGATCGCTTACTAAGATACATCACAGATGGCCCTATGGAACATTTAAGTACTTTGATTTCGCTAGTGATCTTTACAGGAGTGTTTTATTTTGTATTTGCTTGGTTTAGAGAACAGGTGTGTATTATCGTTTGTCCTTACGGAAGGTTGCAGGGCGCCTTACTCGATGATAAATCTATTGTTGTTGCCTATGATCATAAACGCGGAGAAAAGGAGGAGGGACGCGCCAAATTTAAGAAAAACGAAGATCGCGAAACTTCGGGAAAAGGGGACTGTATAGATTGCCATCAATGTGTAGATGTATGTCCTACTGGAATAGATATACGCAACGGTACTCAACTGGAATGCGTTAACTGTACAGCCTGTATAGATGCTTGTAATATTATAATGAAAGCGGTGGATCTCCCTAAAGGTCTAATTCGCTATGCTAGTGAAGAGAATATAGAAAAGAAAACAAAATTTGAATTCACTCCGCGTTTAAAAGGGTATACCGTGGTCTTGGGGATATTGGTTTCGGTGCTGGTAGGGATGCTTTTTTTACGGAACGATGTAGAAGCGGATATCTTTAGACTACCTGGACAGCTCTATGAGTATAAGGCAGATAACCTTATAAGCAATGTGTACACCTATAAACTCATTAATAAAACGAATACGGACATTGAAGATGTACGCTTTGAACTGGTGTCCCATAAGGGAAGCGTTGAAATAGTAAGCCGAGACACCTTTACAATTCCTGCAGGTGGTATGGCAGAAGGGACGCTTTTTGTTGAATTGAATGCGGGTTCACTGAGTGGTGATAAGGATAAAGTTGTTATAGCAGTATTTAGTGGAGATGAACAGATTGAAACGACGCGAACAGCATTTTTAGGACCGCGGACTTATAAGTAATTCGGAGTTATAAAATGCGTGAGGGATAGTAGAGGAAAGCCCACAGCTCGCCTGAAGGCTTTCTGGAGAGCGAGGACTTGCAACGTATAGCCCGACCTTTTTGATGCTTTTGCGAAAAAAGGACACGCCCAAAACAGTAAAAATAAATATAGATTAAATCAATATAAATTAAATCAGGATGAAGGAAAATATTAAGAAGGATTGCTGCCAAGGTTGCAAAAATGGTCAATCAGGAAAGAATCCTTTATGTAAGGCAAAACTGATGAGCTCAAAACTCGATGCTGAAAAGCAAAATACCAAAAAATAGGAATTATGAAAATAAATTGGGGAACAGGACTAGTCATTGGAATGGTGATTTTTATAGGCTTTATTCTCATTTTGGTGTATAAAATGACGACCGATCATAATCTTGAGCATGATTTGGTCACCGATGGGTATTACCAAAAAGAAATGGAGTTGCAGGACGATATCTATGCGCGACAGAATTCTATGGCCATGGAAGAGCAGATTATAGGACAGAAAAATACGAAGGGCTATGTGCTTGAGTTCCCAGAAAGTTATGATCCTAAGAACATAGAAGGAATGGTGTTCCTTTATAGAACATCCAGTAAAAAACTGGATTTTGAACTTCCACTAGACCTTACAGATTCCAATTTTCTTATTCCTGATGAATTCTTGCTAAAAGGCCGATGGAATATTACAATAGATTGGGAGTATGAAGGAAAAAAATTTCGTTTTAAAAAGGAGATAACGTATTAGGTATGTTGATTTCAGCACTCATATTCGGTTTGTTAGGAAGTTTCCACTGTGTGGGAATGTGCGGTCCTATAGCGTTTTTGCTACCTGTGGATCGTCATAATCCCGTCAAACGCGTGCTGCAAATAATCAGTTATCATGTGGGAAGATTATTGACTTACGGCACTATTGGGTTGCTGTTTGGTTTCTTGGGCAGACGCCTAGATTTATTTGGATTCCAGCAGTACATTTCCCTTGCTGTAGGAGTCTTGATGGTATTAGCAATTCTGTTACCTTCAAAACTATTTAGGCGGTATAACGGCTCTTCCTTTATGTACAGATGGGTAGGTAAAGTGAAAAGTGCTCTTGGTGCAGAATTGAAGCGGAAGTCAATGGATAGTTTCTTTACCATTGGTTTCCTAAATGGATTTTTACCTTGTGGTTTGGTCTATATGGCAGTTTTTGCTAGCATTGCTGCAGGAAGTGCTTTTGAAGGTGGAGTGTATATGGTGTTTTTTGGATTGGGAACAATTCCTCTCATGACTACAGCAACCTATTTAGGCAATTTCTTAAACGCTACTTTTAAACAAAGCATCTTGAAGGTGATACCTGTATTTGTTGTGATTGTTGGAGTGCTTTTTATTTTGAGAGGATTAGGTCTTGGAATTCCTTATATATCTCCTGCAGAAATGGTGTCTATAGAACAGGTATCAGCAGAACAATCTTGTCATTAATTTTTTACTTATAAACTTAAAATATTTTCTTATGAACACCTATTTTTTACCACTTGTTAATTGGGGTCTAGGAACAATCATGATTGCTGTTTTTGCTGTGGTTTGTATCCTTCTTGTAGCCGTAATTTTTAGTCTTGCAAGCAGCGATAAAAAAGCGCCCAACACCGATGATACGACAAAAGAATCTAAGCATACAAATTCAAATCCATAGGTATGATATTATACCAATTTAGTTTTTAAATGTTGCATTGAAAATTTGAATTATGCTACGACGTAGCTCAGCACAGGTTTTTTACTTAATTGAGGAAAAAAATATAAGCATAGCTATAGTTACGGTTCTATTTTATGACGATTAGTAAGTGAAAAAGAAACTTATTTTATACGACATTTGAATGCTAAATGGGTATTATTTACACTAGTACTTCGAGACTGATGGTCTGGGTGGGGTAGAATGTCGTATTTAGGGTATTGCCCTTATAGGCAATGCAACATTCCTTATCTATAAAATCAGCAAAGGAAAAGATCTCAAACTAAGAAATAAAAGATTGCGCGATAAAGATATAGAAAAGCACCAAAAAGAGTGAAGCTCCACTAAAAAACCAGCTTTCTTATCTCTTAATTTTTGTTATTTTAATTTGACTCCCATTTCTAAATTCTAGACATGGGAGGAAGATTTTTGTGTTTTTTATAGACTTTTTTAAGATTTTGAACTAAATCTAATGGCATGTCCGTTTTCTGTTCTAGTGATTAAAAATCCACGCCTAACCTTGCCTAGCTTTTGTTGTCCCGCCCCTAAAAAGAGTAAAAATTCACGCCTAAGGTTGACTTTTTTTTTCGGCCCCACCCCTAAAAGGACCAAAAATCCTAAGTCAGTTATTGGTTTTTACAATAGCGCCATCCTTTAGTCCCCATAATTATTGGTAGGGCAAAGCGATAGTCGGCTAATTAATGTTTAGCGATGTTAACGGACAATGCACAATTTTAATAGCTAGCTGCTTTGAAGCAGCTTCAGATCGAAAGTGTACTTCATTTTGAACCCCTCTTTTTGACTAAATTCTAAAAACAGAATTAAACAGTCATTGAGAACAATTTGGTTTTTGGTTTTTTACGTTGCAATCTCAAATCAAATGGCAAACATACATTGCGTACAAATGGCTTTCCTGCTTCGGTAACGGCAATACTATCTTCAGCGATGTCTACCAATCCGTCTGCCTCCATTTCTGAAAGCTTAAACACGATATCCTCCATTTGAGGGATTTGTAGATGTTCCTCTTCCCATGAGGTTTTGAAACTGCACATTAAGTTGAGAATATGTTTACGGATGATGAGGTCTTCCTCAGTTAGTAGGTGACCACGCAGTAAGGGTAAAGTGCCCTTCCGCACCAACTCATAATAGTCTTTTAAGGTCTTCACATTCTGCGCAAAGCCATACCAGCTATCTCCAATGGCAGAAACTCCGAGACCTATCATGACATCGGTTTTTGAAGAGCTATAACCCATAAAATTACGATGGATCTGTCCTTTTTGTTGCGCTTTATAAAGTTCATCTGTTTTTAAGGCAAAATGATCCATACCAATCTCTACGTAACCAGCCTCTAGCAATCCCTTTTTACCAGTTTCGTATTGCAAGCGTTTTTGCTCTGGCGTTGGTAAGTTTTCTTCGCTATAGCCACGTTGTCCATTTCCTTTTATCCACGGTACATGAGCATAACTGTAGAAGGCAATACGATCTGGCATTAACGCAATGGTCTGTTTTATAGTATGGAGGACGTGCTCCTGTGTTTGGAAAGGCAGCCCAAAAATAATATCGTGTCCTACAGAGGAGAAACCCGCTTCGCGAGCCGTTTTTGTAGCCTGTTCTACATGCTCAAAAGGTTGAATGCGATTGATGGCTTTTTGCACGGTTTCATTATAATCTTGAACACCGTAACATACTCTAGTGAAACCGTTATGGTTAAACATTTCTAGGTGCTCTTTTGTTGTATTGTTAGGATGGCCTTCAAAACTGAATTCGCAATCTGCCGTCTTATCTGCTATCTTAAAAATACCCATTA
Source organism: Psychroflexus torquis ATCC 700755 (assembly GCF_000153485.2). Classification (NCBI taxonomy): domain Bacteria; kingdom Pseudomonadati; phylum Bacteroidota; class Flavobacteriia; order Flavobacteriales; family Flavobacteriaceae; genus Psychroflexus; species Psychroflexus torquis. Next base: position 2,948,758 of record NC_018721.1, read on the forward strand.
GCAATTCCTCCAAATTTTCGACAGAAAAGAAAGTTGGCGTTCCTCCACCTAGATGAAGTTGTTGAATGACTAGTCCATCTCCCAGAACCTCACTATACATAGAAAGTTCTTTAAGTAAAGCTTTGATGTAGGGCAGTTCTAGAGTGTGATTTTTGGTAATTCGCTTTGTACATCCGCAGAAGGTACACATGCTCTCACAAAAGGGTAAGTGGATATAAAGGCTAATATGTTTTGCTTTAGGTGTAACTCCCAATCCTCTCTGTAGGCTACCTTTCCATTTGTCGACTGTAAAGCTACTCTCATCCCAATAGGGAACAGTAGGGTAGCTTGTATATCGAGGGCCTGGGACATTGTATTTTGAGACAAGTCTGTTTTTTGTAGTCATAGTCTTTGAGTTATGATAATTACCAATTAAGCGGTGTTTTATTTTAAAAATAACATAGCTTAAGGCTTCTTAGCTTCATGCGAAAATAGGAGGGATGTCTCGAGTATACGATGACTTTCATCAGTTTACAAAAAGATTTTAATTGTAAATAAGAGCTTGAGTTTTTAAGGCAAGGCTATAAGGGTATACCCCTCAAAATTTAAAACTAGGAGAGTTGGTCTAGCCTCTTTTAAGTACAAATGGTCTCTGGATTAAATTCATTTTATGTTTTTAAAAAAGAATTTATTCTGAATTTGTTCGCAACTCTATTTTATGCTCTACACTACATTTCTTAACACTCCATCTTAGCTTTCAACATCCATCTTGGAGGGTTGTTATGGTGAAGGTCCTGGGATTATATGGTTATTTTGAAGTTTGATTTTATGAAATTAATTTTTAACAAGTAATACTTAGGGAATACAATGCCTGACTATGCTAAAAAGAAATTGGAACGTAAAATTAAAAATCGTTTTGGGGCTGGTAAAGTGATTATTTTAATCGGTCCCAGACAGGGAGGTAAAACCACTTTATTCAATAAACTACTGGCAGAAGAAGAATATCTGTTTCTAAATGGAGAGGATCTAAGGGCTAGAAGATTAGTACTGAATCTCAAATTAGATCAACTTAAAAATCCTATTGGGAACTTCAAAATTGTTTTTATAGATGAAGCTCAACGAATAGATAACATAGGGCTCACTTTAAAATCGATGGCAGATCAACTAAAATCTTTTCGATTGATGGGAAGTGGCTCGTCCGCTTTTGAGTTAAATAACCAAACACAAGAGCCACTTACAGTTTGAAAGTTGGAGCATCAATTATACCCAACTTCTTGGCCTGAATTAGAATTAAATATCGGTTATCTCAAAGCAGAGCAACACTAAGAGTTGTAGAGTAATCAGCTCCGAGATTTCACTATTTATTAATGTATGTTCTTTCTATTAAGACTTTTAAGTTTTTTAAGACAATAATATAATCACTAGATTTATACTGTAATTAAATGGGGATAACTCAACTTGTTGTTTTACTCATAGGTTAGTCACAAGCTAAAAAGTCAATGCATAGTCAAGCACATTTCATTTTTATCGTGCCTAAAAAAATAAAAATGGCTTGCCTTTTGCCACCGCCACCCAGACCAAATAAATTATGTTTCATATCAGTTTAGACAGGAATAAACTGACTTAACTACTTTAAAAAGTAAATTTTGTGTATAATTATTTGTATCATTGTGGTCAGTTTTAAACTGACAGATAGACTATGAGAATAAAAAACATCTCAACTCAATCAAATAATATCCTGACTTATTTCAATACGTTAGACCAAGATTGTTTTGCTTATGCTGAAGCAGAAAATGCATTACCTAATTCGAGCAATAGTGCCTTGAAGGAATTATTGAGTGATATGGTAAAAAGGGGACTCTTAATGCGTTTAAAAAAAGGTCTCTACTATATCATTCCTTATGAAAAAGACGCGGAATCTTTTATGCCTGATTGGCATCTCATTGCAGGACATCTTTCAAAAGGAGACAATCACTATATTGCTTATTACTCTGCCTTGCACATACACAATTTGATTACTCAACCATCAATAAAAGAACAAATTGTTGTCTCAAAACAAATTCGACCTTCAATAATTAAAATAAAGAATGTTGATTTTCAATTTATTTACCATAACAAAAACCATTTTTTTGGAGCTAAAAAAATATGGATTGATAGCTTTAACAAAGTCCTTTGTTCTGATTTAGAAAAAACATTTATTGACTGCTTGTTTAAACCTGATTATGCAGGTGGAATTGTTGAAATAGCTAGAGCAATTTATACTTCAAAAGATAAAATTAAGTTTGATAGACTTTTTGAATATGCAGAACGCTTCAAATCGCAAGCGGTTATTAAACGTTTGGGGTTTTTATTAGAAATATTAGAAGTGGAGACGGATATTATTCCTAAGCTGAACAGAATAAAAACAGCATCTTACGTACTTTTAGACACCGAATTACCAAAATCAGGTAGAATGATTAGTCGTTGGAGTATTCAACAAAATTTAGAAACGGAAACCATTAAATCAGCTATTTACACGTGATAAAATCAGGAGAAATACAAAACAAAGCTCGTGCAGATGGTGTATGAGACCAGCAAATCGAAAAAGACTATGTGCTTTCTTGGATTCTTCAAGGCGTCTCTGAACATTCAACACTTTCAAAAGCAATTGTTTTTAAAGGTGGAACGGTTTTAAAGAAAGTGTATTTTGAAGATTACCGATTTTCAGAAGACCTTGATTTTACTTTACTTGATAAAGCTGTAAGCGACGAGTAAATTTTTGAATGGTTCGCAGAAGTGTTTGAATATATAAAAGAAGAAGCAAATATTCCACTTGAAATTATTGATAATAACGAACATCAAGATGGCGGCATTAATTTCTACATGAGCTATGTTGGTCCGCTTGGTGGATTGGGTGCAAACAAAAAAGTGAAAGTTGACATTTCGAGAAGTGAAGAATTAGTATTTGAACCTGTTTTAAATAAAGTATTTATTAGCTATTCCGACCAAGAAGAACACCAATTACTGTGCTATTCTTTAGAATAAGTATTGGTTGAAAAGCTACGTTGTGTCATGCAAAGAATGCAAGCTAGAGATTTTTATGACATTTGGTATTTGTTGGAAGTACACAGCATGGACCTTGATTTTTACATCGCAGAATATGACAAGATTAACGCAAACGAAATTTAGGATGAATATAAAACCAATTAGAAGCGAGGCGGATTATCAAAAAGCACTGGAGCGTTTAGAAATAATCTTTGATGCCAAAAGAGGAACTGATGAAGGCGACGAATTGGAAATTCTTGCAATCGTAATTGACAACTACGAAAACGAGAATTTTCCGATTGGAATGCCAGACCCAATTTCAGCCATTAACTTTAGAATGGAGCAAATGGGTTTAAAACAAAAAGATTTGGTAGATATGATTGGTTTCAAAAGTCGTGTGAGCGAAATAATGAACAAAAAGCGCAAACTGACTTTAGAAATGATTAGAAAATTAAACGCCAAATTGAACATTCCGACTGAAGTTTTGATACAAGATTATTGAGCAATATTTCGGAAAGCACTATGGGCAACAACTTATAAAAATAATAGGAAAATTGTGGCTTAACCCAATGGTAAATGTACTTTTTCAAAGTCGTCAAATTTTTAAATTTGGCTTATCACGAATAAAATATAATAAGAAAAAATTAATCCCGAAGCTTTGAGGCGGGTAGTGTTTAATTGAATGGTAGTCGCGTTTTTTTAGCCCTACTATTCTTAGTGTGCCAAGAATCAGCCATGGCATTAAACTGGCTGCATGCTGTAGATAAGATGATGGTAGATCCATCAAGGTCGTTGTATAGGCGATGGCTTTAAACCACCTAAAGGTGCTTTGATTAATAGTCTTGGTATTGAGCGTTTAGGAGAATCTAGTCCTAGAGATTAGCAGGTACGAATAAAGGAGTTGAACCCTTCGTCAAGCTCAGGATAAACTTCAGTAAATTAGTGATGAGTTGTCCCCGAAAAAACGGGGCAGGCTTGGTGAGGGAAAACTTAATGCACGGCTGTGCACTGAGCCTGCCTGTATTGCCTTGGCAGGCAGACCTGTCGAAGTGTTTGATGAAGGGGCCGCTGATTTTTTATTTATTTTGTTACTTTTAAAGCGACAAATTTGGGTAAACAATCAGGCTCTACTCTACCCCATAATTAAAAAAATATGAGAAAAATTATAAACATTATCGGAATTATTACATTGATTTCATTTTTTGGTTGTGAAAATTATGAACCAGATTCTAAATCAATGAATTTTGGAGAAATGAGAATGGATGATGAAGAACAACAAATTGTCGAACCAAATAATGAAATACAAAGAAAACTTATTAAAAACGGAGATATTGAATTTGAGTCTGAAAATATAGTAGACACTCGAAAAGATATTTTTAACGCCATTGAAAAATTCAATGGCTATTCCTCTTCTGATAATGAATATAAAAATTCACACGAAATTAGTAACACATTAATTATAAGAGTTCCATCCGAAAATTTTGTTAATTTATTAAATGAAATTACAATTGGAATTACAAGATTTGACAGAAAAGAAATTAATATTAAAGATGTTACTGCAGAATTTTTAGATATTGAAGTTCGTTTAAAAACAAAAAAAGAACTTGAAAATAGATACCTAGAGATTTTAAAGAAGGCAAATACAGTAACCGAAATTCTCGAAGTTGAAAAACAGATTGGAGATTTACGTTCTGAAATTGAATCGATTGAGGGTAGATTAAAATTTCTTAATAATCAAGTTTCATTTTCAACACTAAATGTTAGAATTTATGAAACTATAGCTGAACAAACTGAATTTGGTAAAAAGTTTAAAAACGGGTTCAAAAATGGTTGGGACAACCTTATATTATTCTTTGTGTTTTTAGTAAACGTTTGGCCATTCATCTTGATAATTATAGGGTTTTTGATTTTAATTAAAATTTTGAGAAAAAGAAAAAAAACATAAAATAACTCTAGCTAACAAAGAACTGAGGTGAAAAACAACTCTTTTCTACTTTAATTTGAAACACTAGTAGTCTAAGCTCATGGATTCGTAAAACTGATTCTTTGAGTTTTTTTAATTGATTTTTCTCTATTTATTTAGGCAACACAGAAACGTAACTTTCAACATACGGCCTGCCTGATTTTGCAATGAAAAAACACTGTTTGAGTAGTTTGTTGGTTATGGCAACGAAGGCTAGTTCCTTCCTTTTTCCTTTGTTCACTATTCTTTCATAAAGATCTCGGCAAGATGTGTTCCACCATCCTGTCACCAGGTCTACAAGTATTAAAACTGCTTATAAATAATAAATTACGACGTTTTTGATTGCCTATTAGTGGCTATAAAACAGCATTTTAATTTGTGTTTGGAGGTTGTTCTTAAAGCGTTTATGATAAAGCGTAGTCTAATGTTATGATTTGAGAAAAATTTTAATGATATACCAATTTTTGGTACATTTGAATTAAATTGAAAACAAATGAACAAAAATACATCAATATCACTCGGAGATTATTTTGATCAGTTTGTACAAAGTAGTATAAGTGAAGGAAGGTTTAAAAATGTTAGTGAAGTAATACGTGCGGGATTAAGACTTTTAGAAGAAGAAGAGAGTAAAGTAATTGCGTTGAAAAAAGCAATTAAAGAAGGAGCTGACAGCGGAATAGCTCACGATTTTATCCCAAAAAATCATCTCGAATCTCTAAAAGCAAAAAAACACTCAAATGGCTAACTATAAGTTGACGAACAAAGCTGTTGAGGATTTATCAAAGATTTGGAATAATACATTTGAAGTTTGGTCGGAAAAACAAGCTGACAAGTATTACAATGAACTCATTTATAATTGTGAGGAAATTGGTGAAAATCCTGAATTAGGAAAAAACTATGAAGGAATTTCGAAACAACTTCTAGGAATGAAAGCAAATCGACACATAATATTTTACAGAACTGAAAGTGAAAATTATGTTGAAATAACTAGAATATTGCACGAAAGAATGGATTTGAAAACAAGAATAAAGAAGTGAAAGAATAAAAACTGTACACAACAAAGTACTGCGGTATAAAATAAGTAAAAAGTCATTAATTTCTCACTAAAATACTTCGATAGGTAGTATCGAAGATCAAACCTGATTTAGCAATTGCAAAGTTTTGTTTCAACAGGGTATTACAATTTGGAGTGTCTACCTTTAATATTGTGATTTAAAATTTAGAGTAATTAGTTCTGAAATTCACCGTTTATTAAAGCATGTTTCTAATGTTAAGGCTTTATAGATAATTAAAAAATTGTTAAATTTATACTATTATCAACCTGCAGATAACCCGACCTGATGTGTTATCTGCAGGTTAGCATCAATTTGAAAAAAATGACAATGAAACACTTACTATTAGGTTTTATATTTGGAATATCAATATCACTTATATCTTGGATAGTCGGAATGGTACTTAACGGTATTCTTGTTAAAACTGAATACTATAAGAAACTATCAAATCTGAACTTTATTGAAAGTAAAGCTTTAAATAAAAATATCGGAATCGGTTATTTTAAGTGGATTGTGAAAAATACGTTTTTCAAATTTTTTAATCAGAAAATTAAGTTAGAAAACAGAAAAGTTGATTTGACCGAAATTCGAAATGAGATGACTCTTTCAGAAATAAGTCATTTAATCGGATTTATTTTTGTGACAGTTTTTGCCATTTATAAAAGTTTTACACTAAGCTTAGTATTTGGACTCACAATGATGATCCCGAATATTTATATGAATTTATATCCTTCATTATTACAACAGGAAAATAAAAGACGAATCAACAAATTAATGAAACGAAATATAAAAACGGAAGCTAACCCCCTATAAAATTAATTGCTGGTTTTAGCCTATTTGTCAATCCTAAAGCATCGGGATTCGCGAACTTTCTACCTGTATTTTATTTGCTAATTTAATGCATAAATTTTGTAACTAATTTTATTTACAGAACAACGGTATCTACAACCTAAAAAAAATAATTTGTAACATTTTGAAATTCCTTGTCTCTAAATGAAAACTAAAAGGAAACAAAATGAAAAAAACATTAACAGTACTCGTATTTATAGTAACTACACTAATCGTTAACTCTCAAACAATTTATTCAAAAGCATTTGGCAATCCAAATGATAAGCCGCTCATCTATCTTCACGGTGGACCAGGATATAATGCTGTAGGTTTTGAAGCAACAACAGCTCAGAAACTTTCGGAAAATGGTTTTTATGTCATTTCTTATGACAGACGTGGTGAAGGAAGGTCACCAGATAAAAATGCAAAATTCACTTTCAATGAAACTTTTGATGATATCAATTTAATTTACGATACATTCAATTTGACATCAGCAACCCTAGTAGGACACAGCTTCGGTGGTGTAATTGCAACCTTATACGCAGAAAAACATCCAACTAAAACGAAATCTATTATTCTTGTCTCAGCACCGTTATCCATGCAAGAAACGCTTTCAACCATATTAAAATCATCAAAATCAATTTACATTAAAAATAAAGATTCTGTTAATCTTAATTATATAAGTATGTTAGAAAAAATGGATAAAAATTCTATTGAATACAGTTCATACAGCTTCAGTCACGCTATGCAAAATGGATTTTATTATCCAAAAGAGCCAACCACAGATGCTTTAAATATCTATTCAACCTTTAAAACAGATAGTTTGCTTATAAAGTATGGTTCAAAAATGACTTATAAAGCACCAAGAGGTTTTTGGCAAAACGAAAAATATACAATGCTAGATTTAAGTGAAAATCTAAAACAAATAGTAAAGAATGGCACACCTGTTTTCGGTTTATATGGTAAAGATGATGGTTTGTTTTCAGAAAGTCAAGTCAGAACTATTGAAAATTTAATTGGAGAAAATAATTTGGAATATCTGTCCAACTGTTCTCATAACCTCTTTATAGACCAGCAAACCAAATTTATGGACGCATTAAAAAAATGGACTGAATAATGAATTTTGAAACTATTTATAAAACATATTGGCAAAAGGTTTTTAGGCTGTGTATGGGATATGCAAATGATACAGATGTAGCGAAAGATTTAGCCCAAGAAACCTTTATAAAAGTATGGAAGCAATTACCCAAGTTTAGAAACGAATCTTCTATTGGAACTTGGATCTTTAGAATTGCATCTAATACCTGTTTGCGTCAAATTCAAAAAGATAATAAGATGCCTAAGTCTGAATTACCATTGGAGATTAAGGATGAAATTTTAGACACCAACATAGAAGAAGATATACAGTTATTATATCACTGTATTTCAGAACTACAAGAAGTAGAACGAATCATCATATCCTTGGAACTAGAAGATATGAATCAAAAAGAAATAGCTGAAATTGTTGGTTTGTCTGAAGGTAACGTTCGAGTTAAGATTCACAGAATAAAAGAAAAATTAACACAAAAATTCAAGAAAAATGGAAACTAATATAGATTTAAAAAAAATATGGAACACACAAAAGATAGAGACTCCAAATGTGGAAATTCTTTATACCAAAGCAAATAAACTAAAAAGTAGAAGCTTTTTAAAGCTAGTAATGGTCAATATTTCACTTTTACTAACCATTATATTTATTGGTTTTATTTGGTATTATTATCAACCTGAATTAGTAACGACTAAAATTGGAATCATATTAACTATGTTAGCGATGCTTGTTTTTTTGCTACCTTTTAGCAAACAATTTTCTTTACTGACTAAGACTAAGACAGAACTCAATAGTAAGGAATACCTTCAACAACTTATAAGGTTAAAGGAAATGCAAGTATACCAGCAGACAACGATCTTAAGTGTCTATTTTATACTTCTTTCTTTAGGAATTGGCCTCTATATGTTTGAATATGTTTCTAAAATGACAATGACTTGGGGAATAATCACTTATGCAATCACCGCATTTTGGTTTGCGATCAATTGGTTTTATTTAAGACCTAAAGCAATTACAAAACAAAATGCAAAACTGAATAAGCTATTAGTTGAATTTGAGAAATTAAATAATCAAATGAATAACTAAAAGGCAGTATACAACGCTTTTTATAAAAAATAGCTGTCTAAATGCTGAAATGAAAATGAAATTTATAAATGTAATGTCAGTTTTAAACTGAAAGGGTAGTGCCTTAAAATCCGCTACTTTTTATGTACTAAATTTTAGCGACAATTGTTTGAAAATGAAACACTTCAAAGCAATATGTAATAAAATGAATGCTGATAAACATGGAATGTTTTTTAACCAATTATATCAAAATGATAATTGATTGAAAAACTATATGAAAAAAGGAAATAAATTAGGTGTGGGAATAGCAATTGGAATTGGAAGTGCAATTGGAGTTGCCACCGACAATCTAGGTTTATGGCTTGGTGTTGGAGTAGCAATAGGCATCGGAGTCGGAAATTCTTTAAAGCAAAAGGGCTATAAAAAAGATAACAATAAATCTTAAAATCATAGAAAGTAAAAAGTAGTTAAAAAAGAAACGAGGTAAAAAACAACTCTTTTCTTATCAATTTTGAGACACCAGTCCTATAGACTCAAAGATTCACAACTTCATAACAAACTGATAAACAATAGGTTTTGCAACTCCGTTGGTCTTTCAATGCAAGGTGATTGAAGAGCTATTGGAGGCTATTAATCAGGAATTAAATAGCATATTAATATATGTTTGGAGGTTATTATTTAAGTATTTATTAAAGTCTACTCCGGTGTTAAGATTTAAGATTTAGATTAATTACCTCTGAGATTTCACCGTTTATTAAAGTTTTTTTAATATTAAGACTTTTAAGACAATAAAAAAATCACTAAATTTATACTATTGCTATAGTATAAATAACACAACTGGTTTTGTTATCTCAATGTTAAGGCTAATTAAAATGAGAACAATAAACTTCATATTATTAATAATGATCCTTATTTCAGGTTGCTCTGAAAAGAAAGATTCAAATACAGTTTCTACAAACCGAGCGACAAAAGAGGTAAGTATAAAACTTCCAAAGAAGGATTCTATAATTACAGCAACGAACCAGTTTATTATTGTTTCTCATAATTATGACTTCGAAAAAGATTATTACGGAATCATAATAAATGAATTCACTTTAAAAGGGACCAGTTTAGAATCAACCAAAGATTATGTGAGTTTTGGAAAATTCAAGGATGTATTAATGGGTGGTAAATACAATACATCAGGAGCAAACTACCCTGTACAATTAAATCTAGCTAAAACTAAAGTCTATTTATCCATTTATAGTGCAGATGAAATGGAAGGAACCTTTGATTACAACAAAATTTTAGAGTATGACATGGAAAATGACTCTGTCCGCGAGATATATTCCTTTTCAGATTACTTTTCTTCTTGGTATTTATCTGAGTCAAACAACAAAATATATGGATTTGACTATACTAGTAAATCTTTAGTATCTATTGACACAGAAAATTCAAATCTTGATACTTTATATTCCTCAACTACATCTTTTGAAGAAATTGAATATCATTTAAGAAGTAATGGGGCTCTCGATATTATCACATTTGATCGAGACAATGGAGTAACAAAATTTAATGTAAACTTAAAAACTAATGAACTGATTATAACTGCACTTCTTCCGTTGAACTCCTTTTCTAGCTACAAGAGCGGATTTATAGTGGAGACCTTCAAGGATTTCAAAAATGATATTGAAGAACTAAGAATTTACAACGGTTCAAATAAAAGATCGATTCCATTTGATTTTGAAAACTTCAAGACCTTTTGGATTAATGACTCGGAATTCATTGTAATAAAGGAAAACCTCATTCAAAAGATAAATACCGATCTAGAAATAATGAATGAATTTACTTCGAAAGATATACATGTCATAGATGTCACATCTAAAAGTATAATTATTTCTTACACGGAAAATAGTATCAAAAAAGCTGGTTTTCTAGATCTTGACTTTAATAATCTAGTTGAAATATCAAGTGTTGAACCTAATAAAATAGTATTGATTAAAGATAAATAACATCGCCCTAACACTATGTATAGTGCATAGCACCCTACGGGATGCTATGCAATATACACTAACCGTTATCTACAATTTGAAAAAAACAACATTCTATATATCATCCATAATTCTGATTTTAACTTTAGGGTGCAAAATGGAAAATAAAACTGATTTGAAAAAATCTGAGATATTAGATGCTCAAAGAACAATGGAATTAATGACGCAGATTTTAAAAGACGAAAGCGAAGGCTATCTACAATCGAGTTGCATAACGGAAAAACCAAGAGCAATTTCGCATCCAGTGGTATCGAATTTTAACAAATATGTAAAAAATAATTTAAACATAATAGACACTGTTCATTTCAAACTTCAAACAAGATTATATGCTAAATTTAAGTTCACCTCGGATTTAGTTCCCAATAAGAAAATTATAACACAAAAACAATTTGAGGAATTTGAGAAAAAATCTGAAAATGAAGGTTTTCGATTTTGGGATTGGCTTGACACGAATTGTGAAAAAGGATATTGCTCAATAAGTAAACCGATATTTAATGAAACATATGATATGGCATATGTTCAAATTGGAACAGTATGCGGAGGATTATGCGGTGGTGGAGAAGAAAGAATTTATGAACTTCTTAACGGGAAATGGACTGAAAAAGAAAGCCTTGGAAGTTGGGTAAGCTGAACAAAAAAAACGGTGAGCAACAAAGAACTGTGGTAAAAAACAAGTAAAAACCCATTAATTTTTCGCCTAAGTACTTCCATAGGTACCATAGTAGATCAAACCTGATTTAGCTATTGCAAAGGCTTATTTTAACAGGGTATTACAGACTGCTATTAGTGCTAGTTTTTTACTCTTTCCTTTGGCAACTATTCGCTCGTAAAGATATCTACAAGCCTTGTTGTATTTATACACATTAACACCATGTAAATTTAATTGCTTCTAGCTTACTTACAAGTGTACTAGGGGACTTTCTATCTGTGATTTATTTTTAACTTCATTACTTAAACACGAAACTAACCATACATATCACACTATGCTCAATTAAAAAATTTCGTTTCATTCCACAATTATAGTTAAATGATTTTATCTTTGATACTATCAAATGATATTATCGAAAATGAAACCACCTTACGAAATAACATCTTCTATTTTAAAATTAATAACTTCTATTTCAGAAAAAATAGGAGAAGTAAATGCCAATTTACTAAACAAACCTTCTCCTAAATTAAGAAAACAGAATAGAATTAAAACTATTCATTCTTCTTTAAGAATTGAAGGAAACACACTTACTGTAGAGCAAATAACAGCGCTTATTGAAAATAAAAGAGTTATTGGTCCAAAAAAAGATGTCGTTGAAGTTTTAAACACCATAAAAATCTATGAAAATTTAGATACTTACAAGCCATTTAACGAAAAGTCATTTTTAAAAGCCCATAAAAACTTAATGGAAAACCTAATTGAAGATGCAGGAAAATATAGGAAACAAAGTGTTGGAATTGTAAAAGGTGCAAAAATAGAACATGTAGCTCCACCTTTTGGAAATCTTCCTTACTTAATGAAAGACCTTTTTAAATACTTAAAAAAGTCAGACGAAATTGAGTTAATTAAAAGTTGCGTTTTCCATTATGAAATGGAGTTTATACATCCTTTTTTAGATGGAAATGGAAGAATTGGAAGATTATGGCAAACTCTAATTTTAATGGAAAAATATCCAATCTTTGAGTTTTTACCTTTCGAGACTTTAATTAGTAACGACCAAGAAAAATATTATAAAGCTTTAGCAGAAAGTGATAAGTCTGGAAAATCAACAAAGTTTATTGAATATATGTTAGGAGTAATTGATATGTCAATAAGTGAATTATTGAATTTTAATAATCGGACGTTAAATGAAAAAGACAGATTAGAATATTTTGTTTCTTTAAATAAAATCAAATTTACGAGAAAAGACTATATGGTTATTTTTAAAGATATTTCTTCAGCAACTGCAAGTAGAGATTTGAAAAAAGGAACAGAGTTAAAAGTATTCGAGAAAATTGGGGAACTAAATAAAACGATTTATAAACTAATAACTACTTACACTAACTAAGAATATGAGATGCCGATAGACCAACATTTCGAGAGTCTCACCAGAGTTCGCTATATGATTTGTTGACTGATCTGCCGTCTTTGATAAGGGGGAATTCGATAAGTTGGCAAGAATCTTACAAGGAAAAGGTTTTTTTAGAGTGCTTCGCATCCTTTTTTTTCAAATTGGTGTAAGCAAATTGCACAAGAGCTATCTCTAATTATGAGAGGTGAAGGCTTATGATGTATTCAGAATTACAATCTAAACTCTAGTAATGCATAAAAGGTTCTTGGCTGGCTGGGTATAATCCCTGGCCCTGGATAGCCTGTGGCGCGTCTTGTAAAATAACTATTATTCAGGACATTATTAACACCCGTCTCTAGTGTAAATTGATTGTACGTATACTGAAAAGAAGCATCTAGAATTCCATAAGCAGGAATTTCTCCTACAATACCGCTTGGGAGTGTAAAATCTCTTTCGGCATTTGAAGCATCTGTAAACTGAGAACTTAAGTAGGTATATTGAATACTTCCTAAAAAGTTTTTATACCCAAAGCTCATTCCTGTCTTGAAATTTACAAGAGGAATAAATTCTACCTTGTTGCCAGTTACATTATTAAAATCTGACCTTATATATTCACTTTCAGTTATCGACAAATTAGAAAATAAATTAAACTTGTAATCTTCTTTTTTGAAAAAGGTTTCGTTGATGTTCCAATCCACAAAAGACTCTATTCCATAACTTACTGCATCTCCTATATTACTTCTAAATAGATCTAATCCCTGGCCCACTACCCCTAAACGATCAGTATAGCTCAATAAAAAAGCACCAATATCATAACGCACTAAGCGTCTAAAAGTTCCTCTTGTACCTATGTCAAAGGTGTATCCATTTTCATCTCTAATGTTTTCATCAATGATTAGGGAAGGATTGTCAACTCTAATATCATCAAAAGTTACTGAACGATAATTTTGACTCACATTTCCGTAAAACTCCATGCTTCTTGACGCATCATAGCTAATGCCTAGCCCAAGCAATAAAAAATTACGCTCAAAATTCCTGTTTTCCTCTATGGTTTCATTTAGAATGGGGTTGCCTGCGTTATCCAGATTGATGTTTTTATAAAACCCCTCCGCGTTGGTGTTAATATATTCGAAACGGGCTCCTGGTGTTACTTTAAATCCTTCTGCAATATTGAAAATTTGCTCCCCAAACAAGGCGATATTGGTATTGGGGAATGTGAATTGATTTTGACGTTCATAATCTGGAAATTCATCTAAGGCAAAGTTAAAGTCGGCATCACTATTAGTTGTTCCAGGGCCTTGTTGAGACACGTTATTAGACTGATAAAATTTTGCTCCCAGAAGTGCTGTTGTTTGCATATCAAACAAACTATATTCCGTTAAAAATCTACCCTCAGCTCCCCAGTTTTTAAAAGCACCTACAATAAGCTCCCTAGGCGCTTCTAGGTCATCTACTTGCGAGACTCTGTTTTCTCTAAAACCAACCGATTCCCTAGAAGCGTCTAAAGCAAAAATATTTAGGCTAGCTCTAGTTTTTGTTGAAAAATCATGGGTGAGTTTTAAGGCATACAATTTCCAGTCTACCTCAAACCAATTACGTGTTCTGTTGCTAAAGCTAGGATCTTCTTCAAATTGAGCGTCGGTTAAACCTCCGGGTTGTTGGGCCAAATAATTTAAAGAGGAAAACTCAAACACCGCTTTGGTTTTTTCTGAAAATTGATACCCCAGGTGTGCAAAACCTGTAAAGGATTCAAATTGAGAATTAGGTCTGAAGTCATTTCCATTTTTATAATTACCGAAGGCATAATAGCTAAATTTACCTACTGTGCCACTCACGCTATTAAAGCTTGTAAACAAATCATAACTCCCCACAGACTGCCTAGAAATCCATTCTATTTTTTTGTTGGGATTGGGTTGTTTTAATTTAAAATTAATAAGCCCGCCAAATTGCGTACCGTATTGTAATGAAGCGGCACCTCTCACTATTTGGATTTCTTCAAGTGCCTCAGCAGGTGGTGTATAATAACTCTCTGGATAGCCTAGCACATCTGCGCTAATATCATAGCCGTTTTGACGGGTATTAAAATTAGCTGTCCTATTCGGGTTCAAGCCACGTGCGCCAATATTTAGTTGTAGCCCTGCATCATTATTTTCATAAATATTAAGCCCCATTACCTGTGCATAAATTTGGCGTGCGTTTCCGCTAGCAAGATTTACGGTAAGGTTATCCACCACGACGACTTCACTTTTTTTACCCGCATAAATGGCAGTACCTTCTACATCTCTCAATTGTTTTAAAGCAAAAATCCTTTCTTTTCTCTTAGTAATAACGACTTCGCTTAAAGACTCGCCCAAAGGTTGTAATTCAAAATTAAGTCTTGTATTGGTATCAATTTCTTTTGATACTTCAAAAACATCAAAGGCAAAGGCAAATGCCGCAATAGTGTAGGTGCCCGCAGGAAGATTTTGAAAAATATATTCGCCGTTTTCATTTGTCTTTACTGAAGTAGATAAAGTTATATTATATACCTCGGCATTGGCAATAGGTAATTGGTCTATGGCTGAATCTATGGTGCCTGAAATGCTGTATTGGCCAAAAGCGTGAAAATTTAGAACTAATAAAAAAATACTGATTAATATTCTCAATTGCATAAAGTTTTATTGTGATGATTTTGACTCTTGTAGCTAGATGGCTTCATTTTTAGAAATGTTCTAAAAACTCGACTATAGTCCTTCTATTTTATCATTAAATGGCAAAAGCCAATCTTTTGGTGCAAAACTATTTTTTACTTGCATTAAATCTATCTTGGGATCAATATAGGGTTGACTCAATCTACCATTCAGCGCGACATAACTTTCTACAAATACCGCTATGTTTTTATGACCTTGTGATCCAAAATGGGTTCCTAAAAAGTGAGCGTATTCTAAAATAAAATCGGGTTGGGTACTCATTTGTTTTTCTTGGAAAGGGGTTAAAAAGTCCCTATTGTCTATGGCAAATTGTTTTCCAGATTGGGTGTCTTTTACCGTAAATTGAGCATAACCTGCTTTTTCCATCAACATGACTCGCCATGAAAACCGATAGCCTTCTTCAGTCCAAAATAGCTCGCCAGGATAAGCAAGATAACGCCATGGTACAAGGGCTTGGATGCATAAAAAAACAGCTATAGTGATAGGGGCGATTCTTGAAATTGATTTTTTTGTTGAAAAAGAAGCTAACGCATCTATTTTTTCTTTTGAAATTTTAAACAACCTACTTATAAAAGCAAGTATTTTATGATGTACGGACGCATCAAAAAAGATGAGCGCGCTCACAATCATGACGTAAGGGAAAATACCGATAGGAAACAGCACTCTGGTTAACACATGAAAGACAACCACTACAGCAAAAGCAAACCAGCGGGTGCGTTTATAGAATAACAAAAAAGGGATGAGTAAATCGTAGCCTGCACCTCCATAACTAAACGCGTAATGCACCCATTCCTGTTGCATTAAATCCCCTAAGAGGGGAATATCATATTTTGAAGGTAACCATATTTTGAGAGGCATAGCTTCTACTAACCAATCGCTATTGAGTTTTGCTAAGCCCGCAAAAAAATAAACAACCGTAAGCATTACCTTTAGACTATCTATAGTCCATTGAGGAACAGTAAATGAAGCTAGTGACCTATTGCGATAAGCATCAACAGAAAAATAACGATGAGCTGGAAGAAAAATCATCATAAAACTCACACAACTCACAAAGTAATAATGATTGAGGTAAGTGGTTTTATCCATCAGTTCTATATAGGTAAAACTCAAGAAGAAAAGGATAACAGCTATTCTATATTTAAAGCCTAAGGCTACACATAAAGCTGAAATACCACAGACGGCGAATAGTCCATAGGTATAGATTCCCAAGGGTTGTATCCACTCAAAACCATAATAACTAAAAGAAAAGGAAGGCTGAAGGTATAACTTATCAATCCATCCATAGGACCAAAAGCGTATGACACTAAAGAGCATCATCACTCCAAAGAAAACGCGAAAGACCGCCAAAGGGGCGGCCTCTACTTGCTGCTTATAATATGTTGTGAACGTGTTGTTCATTAGTCGCCGTCAGCGTCTACATAGTCCACATCAATGCTTAATGCTTGTAACATATCAACTTTGATAAAAACGACGTTGCGTTGCAATTCATTATAGGTTTCTAACATTTTATTGTTATCATTTTCAATTTGGATAGTAAAATTGTCATTTAAGGTTTTAGCCTTTTCCTCAGCAATATTAAATTGTTGATTGATCAAAACACTTAAATCGTCCCCTTCTTTAATGGTGTTTAAAAAATCTAAATAATCCTTAAAACCAATTCCTGCGGTAGTCCCATCAAAATGCTCTCCATTAAAAAAGTTTTGTGTGGTTTCTATAGAAGCCAACAAAAGCTCTTTGGAAATATCACCTTTATAAAGTGCCTCTACATTTTGTGGTAAAGGATCGTTAGAAAAAATACCTGCTGGAATACCTACCTTTCCTGCACGAAGGGATTTTTCGTAATAGTAAATAAAATCATTAGTCAATTTATCTACAGACCCATTGGCTGAAGAAGCTATATTTGCAACAAACGAATCTCTAAATGGACCTGTCCAACTTGTAATTACTTCTTCTGTTAGTGAGTGAATCGTTTGTGAAACACTACTTAATAGAGTTTTATAAGAGTCAGCATTGGTATGAGTTGTGAAAAAACCTAGAGTTTCTTCATTGGTCTCACCCAAACCATACAAGAGGTAATCTAAAGCGGGGAATCCTTGTGCATCAAACGAAGATGGAAGTGCAAAATTGATGTTTCCATTTTCTATATAATCATCAATTTTTGAGACATTGGTAGGATAGGCATTTAGCCTAATTCTATAATTAATTTCCTCAGCTTTGCCTATTTCAAATAGCGACACCTCTTGAAAACTTATATAGGCATTAAACCAACTGGATTGTAAGGATTCTAAATTAACAGTAGTTGGATCATCTACAAAGGTCTGCGTTGCTACTTCAAGAGCACTTGTTTTAGTCCCAAAATCAGTAAAAGAAGGAATAATGATGTTATCCGCCCAATTAGTTAACATTACGCCACGATCAAAAGTAGGATTTGATCCTTCATCTGGAGTTACAGTATCATCGTCAGAACAGGAGTACGTTGCTAATGCACCTAAAGTTAATAAGGTTACTATAATATATTTTTTCATTTTCATTTTCATTTTTTTTTGGTAAGCGAATTAATCATTATTTGCCTCTTCTACAGTGAAATCGAACCTTGCAGCTATTGTATTAGAAAGCTCGTCCAAAGTTGCAAAAGAGATATCCCACAAGCCATTATCAGAACTTTCAAGCATTGTTGTTAAATACCCATCAACTTCTTCGCTTGAAAAATTAGGCGCGTTTGTGTCTGGATTTCTAGTAAAACGCAAGCTGTAAATAAACCCATAGCCTTCAGATAGATCGTGAAGCGCTGCTCCTAAATTGCCATTGTCGAATTGAACTTTTGCAATTTGTAAATAGTATACCGCTCTAATGCCAATCATTTCTGAAATTTCTTTACGGACTATTTCTGCTTGCTCATCTCTTAGTTCATAATCTTTAGCTACAATAGCCGCACGACCTAAGGCAAAAGCATTAAATACTCGTTGAGGAGCCTCTTCAAAATCTGGATCTCCTGCTTGACGTCCCAAATATTTATTCAAATAGTTGTCATCATTACCAACAGTAGCCAATGGGTTTGCCGCGTCTGGAGCATTTCCGAAAATATAACCATAGGCTTCATCCCATTTGTGCTCCATAGTTGTATAAGGCTTTCCTTCATCTGTAATATCATTAGTGTTGTTTTCAACATTTTGTCCAGCATCTAAAACAGCTGTGCTAAAATAATTGTTTAACATTTGGTCTGTCATCAAAGCACCTAACAATCCTTTTACAAAAGCTTGATCGTATTCTAGACCCTTGGCACTAACGTATCTTGTAGTTGTACCTTCAGCAATCTGACCAGCAACTCCTATCGACGCTTCAGTATTCCAAAAAGGAAAGACACTATTCACTTGACCTGCAATAAAATCTTCAAAGTCTTGTTGTATTTTTGCAGATTCTACAGTGTTAGAGGCAAAGAAATCGATTGAAGCAGCTACTTTACTTTTTATATTTTTACCTGAACTGTTCAGCGCATCATTAGAAAAATTATTAGCACCTTCTTCGTGGGCGTACATCCCATTTAAAGATTCGATTGTACTACTGGATGGATCAAAAAAGGCAGGAATCATTTCTTCAGCCATTTGTAGTCTAGTAGTTTGACCACTAAAACTTACTGTAGACTCTCCGTCACGTTCAAAAACATATTCCGTTGGTGTTGTGATTTCATTTTGAGTCTCAGGAATATTATCATCATCATCACAAGAGAAGAATATAAAAGAAGTTAGAGCTAAGGGGTACAAAAATAATTTTTTCATTTAAAGTTATTTAGAGTGAATATAAATAGTTGACTTATAAAAGCACAAAAATAGATATAAAACTGACTTGCGCAAATTTATTTAGATTAAATCTTAATAAAAATAATGTTAAACTTCAAACTTGTTAGAGTTAATAAGTCTTGAACTATTCAGCTAGAGCTTGCCTTTTTTTAGTTTTAAAATTTAAATATAACCGATGTAATTATGGGTTTAAATAAAAACAGTTGAAGAATTCAATAGTGGTGGAAGTTGACCTATATTGGTATTGAACCTGATATTATAACTTACCCCGACAATTTGATATTATTTAAATACGTCGAGAACTTATTTAAATGCTGTGTCAATGAACTTCATTTTGGAAAAGCTAAACTAAAGGTTTTTGTAAAGTAAATAATTGATTTTTATTTGTTTTAATGATGATAGAAGTCATCTATTTTAAATGATTCCATTATTAATTTTATCTTATTTTTTTTAATATCCACGAGCAGCCATGAAAGAATTACGCTCTATATTTTAAGAGAAAATGAGCTTACCACGAATATTGAAGCCAATTATTCTGGAATCTATAGGTCTTTGGAAGAAAACTTAATTATGATTTCAGCGTCTAGTCAAACTCATGTTGATAAGGTTGTCATGCAGGGCTATTTTGAGAGTTTAAAACAATTATTGATGCATCATTTTTAGTGGTTAATTAAAAGTCTCTTGGATAAAATGTTTGAAAGTGTTAGTTTAGATAACAATAAAAAACATCCTAAATAAATAGATCCCTTTTACTATAGATTTGAATAGGGTTTAGCATGGATGTTTGGTAAAATATTAAAATGGAAATCAATACAATTCCTACCTATTCAGATATATTTAACGAACCAGAACCAGATATTGATTTTCTACTTAAAGAAATTCCTTCAAGTATGATAATAACTCTTTTGAGTTATATTAATTCGGAGTTATATTTAAATAGTGATAATAAAACACAAATAAAAATATTTCAAAAAGTAACTGAAAGATTTGATTTCACAATAAAGACTGAAATTTATAATAGCCTAAATAGATTAATCCAAGAAAACCCTAGAATTAATATTTTCACAATCAAAATAAACCTTGAATTTATACATTATGTTCTAGTCAATTGTGAAAATTTTGATTATGAAGATTCCACTCCAGAAAATGAATTGAATTTTTTTAAAGTATATCTATTAATTACAAATATTGTAACCGAAAAATACAAACCAAAAGATTTGAGTCAAAACCCCAAAAAGGATCAATTTTTTAGAGAGTATTTATGGCCAATAATTGTTGACCAAATTGACATTAATCAAACAGCAAACCCAGTTGTTAGTTTAATAAAAGGATTAAATTTATTAAATTACTTCAAGGAAAGTGAATATTCAGAAAATGTAGATATATTTCTTAGCAAAAACGGTGAAACTGATATTTGGAATTATATACTTAAATTATTGAACTCAAGTTTCGCACCTATTATTCACAGGGTTTAATTGGAATAAAATAGCATGAAAACCAAGGGGAACCCCTGGTTTTACTGTATCTTTAAGTAACTAAACACAAAGTACAAAACATGTTACAACACGAATATATTGCAAAAGTTCAAGAAATAAAAGGGAAGTTTAATAAGGTTTGGTTTAATTCAGACTATTTACGGGCACATCTAAATATTTTAGGCTTCAATAGAATAAAAAAACAATTCAGTTGGTGCAAAAAGGCGGGTTTTTCATTTGAGGATTTGATCGCTACACTCTTGATTTTGCCCCTTATTGGAATTAATTCTATTTATGGGCTTACAACTGACAAAGATCCAGAACTTAATAAATGTGGAAAAGATTCATACTATCGAATCTTGGCAAATCAAAAAATTAATTGGAGAGCTTTTTTGGCCCAGTTTGTAAAGCAATATCTATTGAAAGATGAACTCTTCACGCCCTCAGCAGACCCTACAAGATGCTTGATCTTTGATGATACTGATCTTTCAAAAACAGGAAAGACTATTGAAGGAGTCTCAAAGATCTACAACCATGTGTCAAAGACCTACTATTTAGGTTTCAAGCTACTTGTGGCTGGGTATTGGAACGGAAGTGTTTTTATCCCCATTGATTTTAGTCTGCACCGTGAGAGCAAAACCTCAAGATTAAAATATGGTCTAACCGCAAAGCAGCGTAAGGCCCAAAAGAAGACACCAAGATGTAGTAAAACAGTTGCGGCAAAGAGGTATAGGGAACTCAATAAAAAGAAAACAGACCTAGTAGTGCAAATGTTTTCTAGGGTTGTAAAGCGTAAAATTCCTGTAGACTATATTTTAATAGATACCTGGTTTACAAGTGTGGGATTACTTAAAAAGTTACGAAGTATTTGCAGTTCAACCCATATTATTGGGATGTATAAATACAATAGTAAAATTGAAGTCAGGTCAAAGGTCAAAACTTTAGCACAACTTAAAAAGCAGAAAGCAAAGCCCAAGCGCTGTCGTAAATTCAATTACTACTACCATCATTACATAGCTGAAATTGATGGGCTCAAGGTTGCTCTCTTTATTTCAAAACGTGGGAAAAACGGCAAATGGCATACGTTGATGACAACCGAAACAGCGTTAAAATTCGTAAAAGCAATTGAAGTATATAGTATTCGATGGTCAATTGAAGTCTTTTTTAAAGAAGCCAAGCAGCTCTTTGGCCTTGGAAAGTGTCAGTCTACCAATTTTGATGTTCAGATTGCACAAATAACAATTGCAATGACCCAATATCTGCTTACAAGTATTCGGTACAGAATGGAGGCTTATGAAACCATAGGCGGATTATTTAAAGATTTAAAACAGGATTATATTGAAAATAAGCTGAATATCAGAATATTGGCAGTTGTCAACTTAATTCTAATCATTTTGGAAAAACTAGTAGAATCAATTGATATTGAACTTATTACATCCAAAATAATAGAGGATATTGAAGAATTTGGGTTTCTAAAAAATACTCATATCTTTAATTATCAGGGTGTTAAGTGAAATTAATTAGGTGCGAAACTTGAGTTATTGAACTTATTACAAAATTCTTGGAATCAATTGGATTCAGAATTTCCATCATTTTTGATTAATGACAATGATTTATTCCATTCATTATTCGACACATTTATTTTAGATGTCGAAGAATACAAATTGAAATTTAAAAATGGAAGTGATAGTTATTCAGGATTAAAAGAGTGGCCACTTTTAAAAAACAAAAAGAAATTTATTGTATTAAACTGGAATTTTATATCTAACAAGCTTTATGAAGGTTTGATATTTGATTTTTACAAGAAATCAGGAATCAATAATAATCCGAAATTTAAAAATTTCACCAATTACAAGAATCTTATTGCTAATAAAGTAACAGAAAAAAGACTTTTTGAAAAAATTTTACCAAAGTATTTAAAAGGAAAAAATACAGTTTTGAAATTTGATGAAAATATTATACAAGGATTTCCTGATGCATATTTCAGAAGTGGAAAATATATATTTTTATTTGAAATTAAGGATGCATATTTTTCTGCCGCTGCTGTGAATTCTTATTCGCATATAAAAATAAAAGAAGAAATTGATAAAAAATATAATACCAAAAATAAAGGAACAGGACAGATAATTAAACACTTAGTAAAATTAATAAAGGATCCTTTTGAAAACAAAACATACAAAGAATTAAATATTAAAATAAAAAATTTGGTCATCTACCCAGTTATTATTTACACGAGTTCTATTTTTGAATCACCAGGATTCAATAAGTATTTAATTGAAGAATTTGAAAATAAATTAAATGAAAATAACTTGGACAACTCTTTTGGTCAAATTAAAAATTTAACATTTATGAGCCTATCTTTTTTAATTAATAATCTGAGTAATGCCGATAAATTTATATTCAAAGATATAATTGATAATTTTCATAATAAAGTTAAGGAAATAGAAAAAAAACACAATAAAACAAACAATATTGATCTGCTAAATAAGTCAAATAATAACTTTGAGTATTTTTCAAAAGATTATTTATTAAAAAGGAATGTTGTTATGTCAAAACCTATTTTTAAAGAAGCCGTTAAAATTTTAGAATTAAAAAATACTTAGCCCTGCAATGAACTGAGGGAAAAAACAATACTTTTCTTTATTTATTTTTGAAAATATTCATTGAGGTTTTTGGATTTATAAACTGGATCTACAAGTTTTTTTTTGGTTGTTATTCAATTATTTCACCCCAAGAACCAAAATATATGTTTCATCATATGGTCTGCCTGATTTTGCAATGACAAAAAATTGCTTGAGTAACTTGTTGGCTACGACGATTAAGTCTAGCCTCCATATTTTGCCTTTGATCACAATACGCTTGCAGAGCTCTCTACAAGCCTTATTGTGTTTACAGGCGTTAAAAATACACATGGATAATCTGTTACTCAGTTTTTAATTTCCTATTTTATTGATGGTGCTACGTCCATTTAAACTACTTCCACTTTTATATTCACTGGTGTTAGACCTGCATAACTCACTTCCATTTTAAAATGGTCAAAGCCATCTGTCAAGACAACCAACATTACAGCTGTTTTATTCCCGATCCTTGGTTTTTTTTTTAGGCGCGTTAAAACATCTTGATGCTCTTGTTTGGTCAATACTCATAGTTTGCCAAGGTTTTTATCTTCATTTGAACTTGTTTTAAACTGCTTTTAAAATAGGAAAACACCTTTATTCAACTAATTATATTTGAAAATAAATAGTGTCCCTGAAAATAATTGTGGATAAAAAGATGACTAAGACCTGCGTTTGCCCTTTAAGTAAAAAGATTAGTGAGTAGTGTTGGTGTCTTCGTTGGGTTATAAACTTGAATGCAGAATTTACAGTGGTTAATTTAGAGTCTATTGAATAAAGTACACAAAAGTGTTAGTTTAGTTGAAATACAAACAATTCCTTTAGTTTGTATGTACCTTATGCTTAAGATTTGAATAGGGTTTATATGGATGTTGGCAGTAATTTAAAAAATGACTAAACAAAGAAATTCAGATAATCCGAGCGAAGACGGCTTCAGATATCACAAAAGTGATTATAGAGAACGACATCGATTTTGGGCGGGTCAGACTTTGACTCAATTTGGTAATGCGAATAACTTTTTCATAATCATTGGGTTCGCAATATTGGGCTATCTGGTGAAAGAATTCGATCAGTTTTCAAATCTCGAATTCACTTGTGAATGGGAGAAATTTAATTCTAAGGCAACTTTCTTGATTGTTTCGTTGATTCTCACACTTCTATCATTGCTATCAGGAACATTAACAATGCTTTCAAGACTTTATGACTTAAGGCTTACAAGAGACATCAACACAATTAGAATTAAGTCCTACTCTAAAAAATATGATTACGACAATGAATTACCCAATGATTATCTTGATATAAAAGGAAAATTAAAGTTCCTGGAATTTCAAATTGCGTTATTCAGAAAATTTTGGGGAAGCATTTTTAATAATGGATACTTCCTAAATGACAAAGACTTAGAAAACAGAAACGACCGACATAGAAAGTTCTTGGATTTGCGTGAGAGAACTCTGATGCTTGGACGATTTTCTTGGATTTCTTTCAAATGGTAGATTTTATGGATTTTATTGGCTATCACAATATTCATAATATTCTGGAAATAAAAAACTGCTGCTAACAAAAAATAAAACCCATTGAAAACGGTTTTTATTTAGCCGTTATTTAAAAAACGAGATAACAGACACGACAACTTACAAAAGTGGAAACCAGTGACCATTTAAGAAACGGGATGTTAAGGCAAAGCCTAATTAGAAGTGAAAATTAATAAGATGAAATTATTTTAGAAATACAATTGGACAACGGAACAATACTACCATTACATGGATAACACTTTTAATACTTCCTTCTGGCAGTAGGGCAAAACATATAATTAATAACGAAGATGATTATGATAATTGCTGGTATTGAAAGCACGATAAACATAGAACTCAATAAACCTGCAATTATAATTGTTAAAGCAGGTATAAGGACTGTTATTAATGTGACAGGTGAAATGGCATTGCCAATTTCACAAGCAGTTTTAATTGCTGGCATTGACAATACAGTGAATGGGTTGACAACTCAAAATCGGGGGCGAATAATTTCAGCACATAGAGATGAATTTGACCTTGGATCAATAGCCTGTTTTGATAAAATTGAAATTGGTAGTTAATAATAACAAAGAAACCAGTCCATAACAGCACACAAGAACTAATCATTCATGTGGTCGGTTCAGTTTGTGCCGTATTTTCGGTAACTCAACATGAATGATCCGATCATTTGGGGTTGAATGGACCGACTGTTTGTAAATGATTCTTTGTGGATTATTTGATTTTTGCGGAATAGTCATTAAGTAGTAAGACGAGTACTTTTTTTTATTGCGTAGTTCATTACAAACCTAAGCCTATTCAAATTTAATATTAACTTCGAATCAATAGTTCTTTATTTATAGTTAAATATTTCGTATATTTATAGATGGAAAAAATAGACTTAAGGAGTGTTTCTGATCAGGAAAGAGGTATAATTCGAAGGGATGCTGTAAAAATGATAAAACGTGGAGATAAAAAAAAAGACATAGCTCTGTTTTACGGTGTTCATGTAAATACTGTTAGAGATTGGTGGAAGCTTTACAATAAAGAAGGTCATAAATCTTTGTCATATCAAAAACGAGGAGTCAAATCAGAAGATCGAAAACTACTCAATAAAGATCAAGAAGCTGCAATCCAAAAAATGATTATTGATGTAATGCCCGATCAACTAAAGTTAGATTATGCTTTGTGGACTACAAGGGCAGTAAGGGATTTGATAGCAAGAGAGTTTAGTATTACAATCGGAAGAAGAGCTGTCGGTAATTATCTCAACGCTTGGGGATTCACGCCTCAAAAGCCAAAAAAGAGAGCTTATGAACAATGTTCCAAAAAAGTTCAAAAATGGTTAGACGAAGAATATCCAGCAATAAAAGAGAAGGCAAAACAAGAGAAGGCAACTATTCATTGGGGGGATGAAACGGGTGTAAAAAACAATAATCATCATGGACGTTCCTATGCTCCAAAAGGAAAAACTCCTGTTAAAAAACATATGTCGAAGCGGTTTTCAATCAACATGATTTCTACAGTTACAAATCAGGGTTTAATTCAGTTTATGATATATAAAGAAAATATGAACTCAGATGTATTTATTCAATTTTTAGAACAGCTCATCAAATCGCAAGAAACCAAAGTATTCTTAATCCTTGATAATTTACGAGTCCATCATAGTAAAGTTGTAAAGAAATGGGCGGAAGAAAATGGCGAAACCATAGAACTATTTTACCTGCCATCATACTCACCTGAGCGAAACCCAGATGAATATCTGAATTGCGATTTAAAGTATGGACTCTCGGATAAACCGGCACCAAAAACACAAGAAAAAATGAAAGAAAATTTAGAGAATCATATGAAAATGCTTCAAAATGATAGCGAAAGGGTAGCAAAATATTTTAAACATGAGAGCATCAAATATGCTGCATAAAATTAAAGATCTTTAAGTGCGAGGTTAATAAGTCAGGTCCCTTGCTATACGTTGGTTATAATGTCTTCAGCAATATTTTTGACTTATATAACTCGGGGTTGCCAAGACAGCAAGCTGGCTCGTTCGCTTTTGGTACCCCTCCGCCATACAGTTAATCAGATATACTGGCCTACGAGGATAGCTAAGTAGGTTCTGCTTTTTTTACATAAAATAAATCACAGGTCATGGGTAACTAAAAATATGCCCTTTGTATATTTCAATAAATATCAAACTAATCACAAATAATATTTTTAAATTACGATTTAAGATTTTTATTTAATTTTTCAAGTATGAACAAAAAAGATAAATCAATAATACCTTTAGAACAAAATGCCTTTATAAGGCTTGAAAATTCAATGGTAATTACCAATGAAATATTAAGTTGTCAAGAATCTCGACTTTATAAGCTCGATTGGGATTTTATTATAAGGCATAGAGTTTTTTTTAATGAATTTTTATCTTCTTGTTACCCTTTTACAGAGAGAGAAATAATAGATTTTATTGAAAACATTGAAATGGGAGGTATGTTTTACTTAGGTGAAGAAATAGATGAAGAAATAGATGAATTTATTTATTTTTTTGGATTACTCTTCAATAACAAAATTGAATTTTCAAAAAAAATTAAGAATATAATAGAAAATAATATGCAAGATGATGGCTTAAATGAAAAGGATATGCCGAGAAATAAAATTGAAAATATTGAAAGAGATAAAAAGGGGTGGAAAGGGATAATACTTGAAAAATTAAATAAAAAAAAATACAGTTGGGAAGAGGCTGAAAACAAATTATCAAATATAGATAAACACTTTAGTCGTGTTATTTATGATAAAAAATTTAATAGTGAGAGGATAATAAAGATTATAAGAATAGAAGGAGAAGCACGAAGTTATATAGCAAATCAATTCTTTTGTGAAGCTTTATTTAATAAGATAATGATAGATATTGATGATTTTAGCATAAAAAAGTTTTACCAAATATCTCAGTAATGGTTATAGAGTCTTTATTTGAAAATATATCTGCAAGGTTAAAGCAAGAATTGTGGAAAGCTGATAAAAGCATTTATATAGCTATGGCTTGGTTTACAAATGTTGATATATTTAATGTCATAAAAAACAAAGCACGGAGTGGTTGCACCATAAAAATTATTGTGAATGATGATGATATCAATAAATCAACCATAGATTTTGATAAATTTAATGAAGATAACCTCGAAATTTTCAAGGTTAAATCTATTGGCAATTTAATGCACCATAAATTTTGTGTTATTGACAATAAAACTGTTATTTCTGGATCTTATAATTGGAGTAATAAAGCAGATTCAAATTTTGAAAACATCATTATAAACCAAAACGACAATGTTTTAGCTAGTCAATTTATTAATGAGTTTAATAATATCCTTCGCAAGCATTTTCCCGACCATACCATAAATAAGGCTGATGATCCATTTGATAAAATTATCTTGAGGATGGAGATATTAAAGAATCAAATACTTCTTGGTGATTCAAATGAGTTGAAAAATAATCTAGTTATAATTGAAGAGTACAATAAAACTTCAAATATTAATCTTGATAAGCTAATTGATTTAATAAAGAAAAAGAAATACACAAGGGCAAACATAGAAATACAAGATTTTATTTCAAATAGCAGAAAGCTTGTGTCATTTAATAATCCTATAATTTCTTCATTAGAGCTTGAAATTAAATATTTAGAAAATCAACTTACTGCTTTTGAGAGTGAGAGGATAGAACTAGAAAAAATAATATTAGAATTTCAAAATCGTCATGCCATAGAGCTCGGAGAAATAATACTTGAAATACTAAAACTTAAAAAAAATAAGCACAGGAACAATCAGGAAAAATTTAAACAAGCAGAAAGAGATGAAGAAAGATATCAAGAACAATATAATTTTGAAAAGAAAAATGAAATAATAAAATTATCCAATGAACAGAAATCAGAAATCAAAAAAAAATTTAGGAAAGCTACTTTCTTATGTCACCCTGATAAAGTAAATGATGAATTTAAGGAACTTGCTGAAGAATATTTTGTGAAATTAAAGAGTGCATATGACTTAAATGATTTAGGTAGAGTGTGTGAAATTCTAAGTGAATTAGAGAGTAATAATTTCTTAAAATTAAATTCTGAAAAAATCACTGAAGTTGATTTGCTTAATTTAAAAACATCCAAATTAAAGAGACAGATTGAACACATTCAAAATGAAATAATTTCAATTAAAAAAAGTAAAACATACCAAATCGTATATCAAATAAAGGATTGGGACGAATATTTTCAAGAAACAAAATTAAAACTCAAAAATGAACTTGATTATTTGAACAAAGAAATTAGTAATTCTTAAACAGACTTTAGTTTACATCCTCAAAAAGAACATTGATTTTTATGTAAAATTTCACTACCAACTTAAACATAGAATGATTCATTGTTAGCCTCCTCGCCTTTAGCAAATAGTTCATAAGGATCTATACCATTCTTTTCGATTCTTTTAATGTAATTAGTACTTAACAATGAACTCATTTTGTGCTGTCACCATCAATTTCTGTAAGAACAAAGAAGTAATAGTATTCATCAGTTTTCTTGCTAGTAGCTTTCTTCAAAACGCTAGTAATAACTGCATCTTGAACAATTCTAGCAAATCGCTTGATGTTTCCTGCATTATTAGTTTACCTGATTTTTTTATCGCGATACCAGTCTCGTCATCTATGGATATGACTTTTGGCAAATTGACACTTATAAATTATCTGGAAAATGGTACTGTGATAACTCAGGTATGAGTGATTTTATGCCTGATTGTAATTATCCGTTTTTTATATTTTACAAAGGAGATATTCCTTGTAAGGCTATAAAACTTTTTAACTTTTTTGAGTACCCAAAAGTTAGAATTGAAAGAGGTGCATCACATATTATGAGTGACTTTAGGGAAGTAGCCTAAAACTTTATGTTTAGTTTTGAATAGTATTTCTAACGCATTAGTTTAAATCGACTATGGGTTTTAGTGTGGAATTATTTTTTGAAATAAAAGCCAAATCCCCTTAAAGAAATAGCTTGGTCAATACTGAAAATAGTGGTTTGCTTTTTATTCGTGAAATTTACAACAAACCCTTTAAGTGTGAAATTTTTTGGCGTTGTGATACTTTTAATTTGTAGTATTAAAAAGGAATAAGAAAAATGAATGAACTTGTTTAGTCATAGTTAAGGTAAAATATCCGAATTATAAAAAAAAACCACAAATAGAACTGGAATCATTTATTTGAAAGGCTTTTCAACCTAGTTCTATAAAACGGCAATTTCGAGGAACCAATAAGTAAAAATTTTAGAACTTAATTGAAAGTTAAAACAGATCACTTACTATATCAGTCATTCTAAAAGGACAAGGCTACATAGGAGTACACTAAATTCTCTCAGGCCAGATGTTGGGTAACTCGCCACTGAATCCTATTTGAGGAAGTTCATTGATTTTTTTCATCTCTTCTTTAGATAGTTCAAAATCGAATACGTCAATGTTTTCCTTTATTCTTTCGGGCGATGAAGATTTCGGAATAGCGATGACATCGTGTTGAATTATCCATCGTAAGCAAACTTGTGAAACGGATTTCTGATATTTTTTTGAAAGCCCTATTAGCAAGTCATTACCAAAGACTTTTCCTCTTGCTAAAGGAGACCATGATTCTACAGCTATACCGTGATTCTTACAAAATTCAGTGACTTGAGGTTGCCAATAACCGGGATGGAACTCAATCTGATTCACTGAGGGACTTACTTTGGCCGTTTGAAACAGGGCTTCCAGATGTTCAGGCCAAAAGTTACTAACTCCAAGAGATTTGATTTTTCCTTCAGCTTGTAACTCTTCCATGGCACGCCATGTATCAGCATTAGTTTTTTGCCAATCCTTGTAGTTTATCGCATTAGCCGGCCAATGAATAAGATAGAGGTCTATATAATTTAAATCTAACTTTCTCAACGATTCGTCTAAGGCTATTCTAGTCTGTTTATATCCTAGATTCTCCCGCCAAAGCTTAGTGGTTACAAAAATTTCCTCCCTTAAAACTCCACGAGCTTTGATTGCTTTACCTACGGCTTCTTCATTTTGATAAATTGCCACAGTATCGATTAACCGATAACCCAAAGTCAAAGCACTCTTCTGGATTGATTTGATTCCTTCTTCTTCATTTGCCTTATAGGTGCCAAAACCTACAATTGGAATTCTATTGCCATCGTTTAAATTTTTTTCCATCAGTTTAAATTTAATTGATTTTGATTAGAAAGAGGTAGATTGAATGCTGTCCCTCTTGTGTGTTTTACATCATTTTAAAATTAATCTGACCCTATCCAGTCCTTTTATTCGTAAAACCTTAGCATGTTTTTTATGGTGTATTAGGACTGTCATATTTGTTTTCATTTTGGATTAGTCCAGTAGTCTACCACAAAGACTTTTTCTAAATAGGGTTGCAGGCTAGCTACAAACGCTTGGTGATTTGGATGTGGGGTATATATGCTGTCTCTATCACTTTCAGATTCAAACGTTACCATATAACAATGGGTAAAATCTTGATGAAAATTTTCTGGACTATCATTTATTCCCCATTCAAAATCCTGTATTTCAGGAATTGCTTTGGGCAAAGCGTTAAAAGATTGATTTAACTTCTCAATTTCCTCCGCAGGGGCATCATCCTTAAATTTAAATAGAACAACATGCCTCAAAAGTTTGTTTTGTTTCTCCATATCTTGTTTATTTGTTACTTCTTTTTTGTTGTTTTCTTCTTCTTCTTTTACTTCTTGTTTACAGGCTGTACCTACTATGCTACATATCAGTACCATTGGAATCAGCGCTTTTTTGATAAGATTCATTGTCATGATTTTTAATTTATATGTATTGAGTGAATTTGTTCATTTTTATATCCTTATATTACTTTAACCGTAATTATGTCTTGGATGTTATAATTTTTGTCTGCATTGACTATATTTCTATACAACCATTATATATCATCCCCCAATCCCTAATGGGCTAAAAATGAACCAAATAATCAACACCAAAACAATCAATACCACAGTTAGAATTACGTCAGTGCTCCATTTAAAAGATGTCCTTTTTTTCTTTTGAAAAGTTACAGCTTCCAATAATAGAAGGGATTGTGGAGTCCCCAGCTTGCTAATAATCATCAATTCGGCAGAACAAAAAAGAAAAAGGAACAAGGCAAAGTGCAAGAAATTAATATCTAGAAAATAACTCAAGGCACTATCATCGGTTAGTAGCAAGGAACCCTCATTGACCATGAATTCTGCTACCAAACGAAACATTCCTATTACAAAACCGGTCCATAGAGTAACAATTGCGGCACGGGCATTTATCCATTTATAAAAAAGGCCTAGCAGAAAAACAGCCGCTATAGGCGGGGCTATATAGGCTTGAATACTTTGTAAATAGTGAAATATACCCCCACCCATTAGTGCGTTCATAAAAGGTATCCAGCCCAAACTAAGCAAGACCAACACTATTGTGGCAATCCTACCAAATCTAACAAGATCTTTTTCAGAGGCCTCAGGTTTGAACTTCTGATAAAAGTCGATGGTCAGCAAAGTGGAACTGGAATTAAAGGCGGAAGACAGTGAACTCATCAAAGCAGCCAAAAGGCCAGCAATAGCTAATCCCTTTAATCCGGTTGGTAAAAATTCTGTAATCATAGTGGGAAGGGCTTGGTCTGCATTCTCCATAGAGAAACTTATCATGCCTTTTTGCATAAGGGCATAGGCAATAACTCCTGGTAGAAAAAATAGAAATACAGGTAGCAGTTTAAGGTATCCCGCGAACAAAGCCCCTTTTCGGGCATTGCTAACATCCTTTGCGGATAAGGCACGTTGAACGATAAACTGATCGGTACACCAATACCAAACTCCCAAGATTGGTGCGCCGAACAACATCCCTGTCCATGGATATTCAGTATCATCGGTAGATCGCCACAGATTAAAAAATTGATCTACAGGTGGATTCCCAGATGTGTTTGCCGCCATGTCGATGGTGCGTATCATTTCATTCCAGCCACCCAATTCGTACAATCCGAAAAATACCACCCCCATAGTGCCCAGTATTAATATAAAAGCTTGCGCCATATCGGTATAAATAACAGCTTTTAGTCCACCTAGAACCGTATAAAATCCGGTGGCCACCACCGTAATAATTGCACCCGTCCAAAACGGAATGCCCAACACTTCAAAGACCAGCGCTCCGGCAAAGATGATAAGTGAAATTTTGGTGATGATATATGCCAAAACGGATATAACGGATAAATAGTTACGACAGGCTTTTGAATAACGTTTTTCCAAAAATTCAGGCATTGTGTACACCCCTGTGCGTAAATAAAACGGGACGAAAACCCAACCGAAAAGGATTAACACCAAGGAAGCTAGGATCTCAAAATTCGCCATAGGCATGCTTCCCCGTGCCCCTGCACCGGACACTCCTAGAATAATTTCTGAACCAATGTTAGAGGCAAACAAAGAAGCCCCTATGACAAACCAGCCCTGGTTCTTACCTGCCAAAAAATAATCGACAGACGAAAAGGCCGCATCCTTTTTTCCCTTTGATGCCCATTGTGCAATCCAAAGAATGATGCCAAAATATAATACGATGATCGCGATATCCAGAAATTCCATTTTTAAAGTTTTACTCGGTTTAGTTATATTTAATTTTAGTGTACACTAAAAATGGGGCTACCCGAATGAGGCCCCACTTGCAAAAGTATTTTACCATCAATTACCAATCTTTCAACCCCAATAATTTCTCCCCGAGATCCGATAATTCTGCTCTTTCATATTTTGTCTGCTCCCAGTTCCGTGGATCCCCAGGAAAGGCATAGCCTACAGGAGACTCACTGTTCTTCCAAGAATTAGTCCTCCAACTCCTCAATGCTTTATCCTCCTCCTGTGCGGGCATCATAGAAATATACTGCGCTATTCGAACTTGGTCTTCGGATGTATTTGGGCGAATGCCGTGGGGTTGTGAACTATTAAAGATTAAAAGGTCTCCTGCCTCCATGGCAACTTTCACTAATTTATCCTCCAAGTCCGCTACATCTGGTTTAAAGTGATCTCTGTCTTCCGGTTGTGTCAATTTCCATGTGGCATAATTTCTGTACAACCATGGAATACATTGAAAACCTCCCATATCTTTATCGGTCTGATCAGCCAAAGCCAATACCCCTTGTACGTTTTGAGGTTTTGTTTCTGGATCGTAGTCCCAATGAATGAAGCCTTTGTATTCATGGCCAGGGCGCATAGGGAAATTCAAATTAGCTCGGTCTATGGTTACCCATAATCTTTCGGTTCCCCAAATATCGCTAAAAGCGTCATAGACCCTTTGCGCTTGTCGGTTATTCCATAAATGTTGGTTGTTATAGACCTCTACCATTCCTGTCCCTGCCAATTCCTTCATTTTTATTTCGGCCCGGGCCTTGGTGTACCATGTTTTCTTGTCGTTAGAGTCTTTTTCTTCAAATTCCCAAAGAAATGCTGCCGTTTTTTTAGCTTGTTCTGAGGATACTGCATTTTTAACGACTATATAACCGTTCTCTTTCCAAAACTTCCATTGCTCCAAGGTCAAGACCTTAAGTGAATTGACAGCTGCCTCGTTTCGTAGTTGCGCTTTACTGCTTTTTGCAGTAGAAGGGTTCCCTGGAATTTCTTTGTGTTCGTTGCCAGGAACCATTGCCTTAGCTGTATTTTTCATGTTGCAAGAATTTTAATTTAATTCACAATAACGTTATTGTTTTTTTATTTAGAAATAGTTTCACCCTATTGATATTTATTTC
The DNA here is from genome assembly GCF_000153485.2 of Psychroflexus torquis ATCC 700755. Taxonomy (NCBI): domain Bacteria; kingdom Pseudomonadati; phylum Bacteroidota; class Flavobacteriia; order Flavobacteriales; family Flavobacteriaceae; genus Psychroflexus; species Psychroflexus torquis. Next base: position 2,983,684 of record NC_018721.1, read on the forward strand.
AATTCGTAAATGCCATTGTATTGTACTCACTATGCGTTTCGTTAAAGAGTATAGTTTTAATAACTGGGCGAAACCGCTCTGATTGCATTACTAGTTTAATTTTATCGCTTTGGAACTGTACTAAATCCTTTGTATTAAAGTGGTTTTTTAGATAGGTATTAGCATATTTACAAACATGTTCTTTTGATTATAAACTATCTGATTTTAAACATATTATATTTCATGAGATTAATACCCTAATTCTATTTCTATAAAGTGGTTCCATGAAGTTAACTATGCACCTCTAATAACTCTTCGACACAAAAGTCAGCATCAACACTTTGGGAAAGTTTACCTCAGTTAGCCAAAACTTGTACTAAATTGATTTTTTATGTTGTTGTAAGCAAATCTAATATACATTCTTATACCTTAGTATCATGAAAGTTCAGTTAGAAACCATCACCAACAAAGTAAATAGATCGTTCAGCATCATCTTCGACCCAAGGTTGAATGATCTTTTCTTTTGGCATTTTCATCCAGAGTATGAACTGGTCTATATAGAAGGTGCAGACGGTCCCAGACATGTAGGCAATCATATTTCAAACTACCAAGGCAGTGATCTGGTATTAATAGGGTCGAACATTCCTCACTTAAATTTTGACTATGGAGTTAAAACGGGTTATAGAAAAGTTGTGGTTCATTTGAAGAAAGAGTTGGTAGAGACCAATTTTCACAAAACTCCAGAATTAATATTGATCAATACCATGTTCCAAAAATCAAAGCATGGCCTAGTCTTTAAGGGAAAACTAAAAAAAGAATTGGGAGTTAAATTGTTTGCATTAAAGGGCTTGGAACCTACAGAACAGTACCTGCAGCTGCTTGAAATATTACGTGAGCTATCTAATTCAGAGAAAACTGAGCTTTTACACAATCGGCCTTACGACAATCAGGTTAGCGATAAAGATCAGAAAAGAATCAGTGCGATTTTCGCTCATATCGATAATAATTATCACCATAAAATAAAACTTCAAGATATGGCTGTTCTCAGCCATATGACCAAAGAAGGGTTCTGCCGTTACTTTAAAAAAAGGACAAAATACACGTTTACCGAATTTTTGAACCGGTACCGTATTAGCCAATCAAAACGAGATCTAATGACGGGCAAAAGTGTGAGCGATGCCTGTTTTGCTTCGGGCTTTGAAAGCTTGTCGTATTTCAATCGTATTTTTAAGAGGATTACCAATGAAAATCCGCGTGAGTTCCGTAAAAAGTATGCTTAAAACAAATAAATTGATAAAAAAATTGCGTCACATTATACGCTCTTTTTGTAACATGATATATTTTTCTTATAAAATTAAGATTTATGGGACTCAAAGATTTTCTTTTAATTGCTAAACACCCTTTCAAAATTCTAATACTACCAAATTAAACCTAATTATCACTTAATTAAACTAGTATATTTAATTCCACCTTTAATTAGACTTTACAACTAAGACAAAAAAGTAGATGTAGACTATCTGAAACGAGCGTTTATCTATACTTGGTAGAATTTGACTTGATCTTTATATTAATAAATGTTTAATATGCATGATATGCTTGTATAACTTTTAAATTATACTTTAATCACCATATTTACTGGTAATTGTTATCTTAGTTGACATTAAGTGGATGTGCATCAGTGATGTGATCAAATTGAAATAATACCAATTTAGTTTTTAAATGTTGCATTAAAAATTTGAATTATACTACGACGTAGCTCAGCACAGGTTTTTTACTTAGTTGAGGAAAAAAATATAAGCATAGCACTAGTTACGGTTCTATTTTATGACGATTAGTAAGTGAAAAATAAACTGATTTTATACGATATTTGAATGCTAAATTGTTATAGTATACTATTTTACAGAAAATCGAACTATGAAATACTTTAAATTTTTAACACTTCTTTTATTTTTATTTACTGCTGAAAATTTTTATTCCCAAGTTGATTCTACCATAGATAATAAAATAGATTCCTTCCTTAACAAGTTAACTGATGAAGAATTTTCAGGGACAATTTTAGTAGCAAAAAATGGTAATATTACTCAAAAACGAGCTTATGGATTAGCGAGTAAAGAACTTGATGTAAAAAATAAAACTGACACAAAATTTAATATCGCATCTATAACAAAAACCTTTACTGCCGTTGCGATACTTCAATTACATGAAGAAGGGAAAATTGATCTAAACACACCGATAGGAAATTATCTAAAAGATTATCCAAATGAGAAAGTTAAAAATTCTGTAACCATCTCTCAGTTATTAACCCATACTGCAGGATTACCAAACTTTTACGTGACTAATTTTTTGGATGAATGTAAATTTAAATTCAAGGACGTAAAAGACTTTGTTCCATTATTCGTAAATGATTCCTTGCTTTCAGAACCGGGAACAGAATATAATTATGATGCCGCTGGATATGTATTACTCGGATTAATTATAGAAGAAATTACTGGAAACAATTACTACGACTATCTAAACCAAAATATTTTCAGAAAAGCTAAAATGATAAATACCGCTGCTTATGATGTTGACGCCATTATAGAAAATAAAGCAAACGGTTATACTTTTGCAGGAGATACAACTAAGCCTTTAAAGAACAATGTCTTTTACTTGTCAAAAGCATCTCCCGGGGGTTTTCACTATTCTACCGTTGAAGATTTATTTAATTTCAATAAAGCTCTTTTTAGCTATAAATTGATAAATAAAGTAACTGTGGATCTTATGATAAAGCCTCGTATTAAAGGATATAATACACATTTAGGTTACGGAATAGATGTAGATAAAAGGTATAATGAAACTATTTTAGGTCATAGTGGTGGATGGTATGGAATAAGTGGTGAGATAATCTACTTGCCAAAATCTGATTATACTATTACAATTTTATCAAATGTAGATTCGAGTATAGATTCAGGTAAACCAATGGTATCAGACTTTTTTAAAGTATTACTGGCAGGTAATATCTAAGCACATAATTCTATGTCGGACAGAAGAATCGATTAAATCGTATTGCATAAAATAAGCGGTCGGAATTGAACATAGTTACGCAAATGGAATTCAAAATCTCTGTACTTAAATAGAACTTTAAATTTTTTGCGTAAAACTAAATTTGAAATAGTGACGGAAAGTATATTTACTAACAATGGCTATAAAAAATGGTGGGCAGTAAGTGCCATATTAAAAGGTACGGTATATTTACGAAGACCGCCGAATCTTTTGATTTGGCTTTCATAGAAAAATAATATAAAAAGCTTTGGCTATAAGCTTAATCAAAAGTTCACTACTTTTAATTATCATACTAAACATAGTCTAGACAGTACCAATAATTTGTACAGACATCAATCTTACATATTAATATTTCTGCTTTTCATGGGATTTATTTCCTATGCACAATCTAATTTTGCTGAAATCGATAAGCATGTAGCAAATATTGGATTCAATCCAAAAGACAAACTTGCCAAAAAAATAACGTCGGAATTCAATACTGATTTATAAAAAGTGCGTGCTTTATTTGTGTGGATTACGAACAATATTACTTACGACTTTGAATTATTAGAAAGTAAGAAACTAAAGCAGGAATTTTATATTTCACAGGACAGCGTTATAGATAAAACTTTAGAACGGAAAAAAGCAATTTGTAGTGGCTATTCACTTTTGTTTAAAAAACTTTGTAACGACCTCGATATACAATGCGAAGTTGTGAATGGATATTCAAAACAATGGCTTGATAGTTCTATTTCTAAAAATGTTTCTGACCACGCTTGGAATGCAGTAAAAATTGATGAGAAATGGTTTTTAATAGATGCAACTTGGGCAAGCAAAAATGAAGATAATACCGAAAGAGATGACTTTTGGTTTATGACTAATCCAGAATCCTTTGTGTATTCTCATTATCCTGAAAACGAAAAATGGACTTTGTTGGAAAACGGACTCACAAAAGAAGACTTTGACCAATTACCGTCAATTACTGACCGAAGTTTTTTTGAAGATGGAATAAAAATTTTAGTTCCAAATAAAAAATAATTGATGTAGAAAGAGATCGTATTATTAAAGTCGAATTGGGAACAAATAATACAGAACGCGAGATTTTATTACGCGGTTATCCTCATGAAACCTATGCCTCAAAGAACAATTTGGAATTTCCAAGTGATGAGGAATATGCAAAACTGACTTCAGAGGAAAGGAATAAATACAATAAAGTTATTCCGAGTATAGAAATAATGAAAATTGAAACAAAAGATAATAAAATTCTGATAGAAGCACGTTTAACTTCTGAAAACATAAAGAAATTTGAAATTGTAGTGCAAGGAAATGATATCGCTACAATTAAAGTAAATTTGAAATAAAAACTATTGGTACCAAGGTGTATAATTAATTGCTTTGGCAAGTGCTTATCTAAAATACTCTGATGGACTTTTCTCTAGTCCGTAGTTGTTTTACCAATTTAAGTTGCTTAATCATGTAAGTAACCATGAATATTCCGTTATGTATAATTATTAAAATACTATTAAATTTTATATTCCTGCTAGTTTTAAGCCATTTGTCTTTTAGTCAAAATAGCGAAAGCGCAAACCTAAATTTGGTTTTTTACAGCGAATGTTCTGGTAAAATTATAACGCCTGAATTTGATATAGATATTGTACCTGAGTCGGACACTATTAAAATACTGACTTATTATATTGAGAGAGCAGAATGGATTTCACAAAATACAATCACTATTGATTTAAGAAAAAATGACACTATAAAAATACCGAGAATACTCTTTGGTAGAGGAAATGAATTATATAGCAAACGGTATCCACCCCACCAACCACATATTGACCACCTGACTTTCTCTCGATAGCTTTGCTCTAAAATAATATTTATTATGAGCAAACACGAAGAAATGTACAAATTGGTAACGGAATATCAAAGTAGTGGCCTTTCGTCAAAAGCCTTTAGCAAAGAAAGAGGGATCAGCCCTTCTACTTTTAGTTACTGGATACGCAAAAAGAAAGAGGAAGATCACCCGGGCGGTTTTGTGGAAGTAGACACTGGATTGAAATCTTCAGCCAGTGCCATGGAATTTATTTACCCCAATGGGGTCAAGCTTCAAATGAGTTCACCGGATCTGGCATTAATTGCAAGGTTAGTAAAACTTTACTAATGTTCTCGCTAGGTTCTTCCCATTGTTATCACTTTTACCTCAAGCCCTGTGATATGCGTAAATCCTTCCATGGCCTAAGCGGACTGGTAAGAAATGAACTGAATAGGGAGCCCACAAGTGGCGATGTGTTCGTTTTTCTTAACCGGAATCGCACCCATCTGAAGCTCCTTCATTGGGAACGGGGCGGCTTTGTTTTATACTATAAACGCCTGGAGCGGGGAAGCTTCACTCCACCTGCAATAAGGGAAGGCCAGACTAGTTTCAGCTGGCCGCAACTGGTGCTGATGATCGAGGGTATTACGGTTAAAAAAAGTGTTCAGAAACTGCGCTATTCACACTAGGAAATAATCGTATTTTATCAGTAAAAACAGGGGTTAACGCTAGGTTCAAAGTATCGGTTTTTGTATATTTATCCTATGCAAAATGCCCTGGAAAACCTTACTAAAGACCAACTTTTGAGCCTACTTCAGAAGAAGGGAAAGGATGTTGAAAAGGCACACTATAAGATCTTGGATTTGGAGTTTCAACTGGCTCAGTACAAACGGATTGTTCACGGACAGAAAAGAGAACGCTTCGAGGGTGATAAGGATCAAATGAGCCTTCCCTTTGAGATGGAGCCAGAAATAGCACAAAGGCAGGAAGAAGAAGTAAAGGAAAAGCTTACCTATGAGCGCCGAAAAAGGAAATCTGCTCATAAAGGTCGAGTACCGCTTCCGCAGCATCTTCCCGTGGAAGAAATCAAGATCTACCCTGAGGGCGATTTAAGCGATATGGTCTGTATTGGAGAAGAAATCACCGAGGAATTAGAATATGAGCCTTCCAAATATTACATCAAACGCTACATCCGCTATAAATACGCTCCTCGGAATAAAGAAGGAGTTGTAATAGGAGCGCTTCCAGAGCGAGTTATTGAAAAAGGAATACCGGGAGCCGGGCTTTTAGCTTCCATTCTGGTCGATAAGTATGAAGACCATCTCCCTCTTTACCGCCAGCTTCAGCGTTTTAAAAGAGCTGATATTCCTATTGCCTCTTCCACTTTGGAAGGCTGGACCAGGCAAAGCCTTAAAATATTGGATATTCTTTATCAGCATTTGCTGGAAGATATTCGGTCAAAGGGGTATCTCCAGGCCGATGAGTCCCCCATCAAAGTCATCGATAAGAAAAAGAAAGGCACCACCCATCAGGGATACTACTGGGTGTACCATTGTCCTATAGATAAAACGGTGCTTTTTGATTATCAGTCGGGGCGCAGCGCCCAGGCTGCAGCGCATGTATTATCAGGATTTAAGGGCTACCTGCAAAGTGATGGGTATTCTGTTTATGATAAAATTGGAAAACGCGAAGGGGTTACTCACCTTAATTGCTGGGCTCATGCCCGAAGGGAATTTGATAAAGCCCGGGACAATGATAAACTAAAGGCAGAGATAGCGCTTACTTTTATCCAGAAGCTCTACAAAGTCGAGGCTAAGGCACGGGAGAATAATTTAAATCCAAAAGAGCGAAAAAAGCTTCGGCTGGACGAGTCCTTGGGGATCATTGATGAATTTGGAAAATGGATGGTAAACCAGCTAAAGGATCACCATATCCTGCCAAAAAGCACAATAGGTAAAGCTATGAGTTACAGCCTGAACCGGTGGGACCAGCTCAGTGCCTATTTATATGATGGGGTTCTCGAGATAGATAATAATCTCACTGAAAATGCTATAAGAAAATTAGCTTTGGGACGTAAGAACTATCTCTTTGCAGGCTCTCACGATGCGGCACAACGAGGGGCAATTATGTATTCCTTCTTTGCAATCTGTAAAAAACACGAGGTGAACCCTTATCAGTGGTTAAAGTACACTTTGGAAAATATTATGTCCATCAACCACAAGAATATTAAAGATTTGTATCCCCAGAATTACAAAAAACTACAGAATACATAAGAGAAGTTTTTTACCCGGAATTACCTGATAAACATAATCAGTTTGACTTGCTATATGTAGTTGGTGGGATGGATACAGCAAACGCTGGACTTATCTAAACTGCAATAAAATTTGCAAAGGAATAGAAACCGACTATTATTCTAACGGGAATAAAAGGCTTGTAGGAAATTTTGAGAACGGAAAACCATCAGAAATTAAGTTTTATAGAGAGAATGGAACTTTTGAATCTCAAGACATCTATGAAATAGGAACTTTGCATAAAACAAGAGTGAATTATTATAATGAAGATGGAGAACTAATTGAATATGAAATTCACAAAAACCAAAAAAGAAAAACGGTGATTAAAACATTTAACAAAAATCAGAAACGAATTAACAAAGAAGTGCGATATTATCACATTCAATAAAATAAATATGGGCAACACCGTATTTAATTTACTGCTTGGTACGGGTCCATTTTACCCTGCTTCCACTTTTTCATAATCACAGGTGCTAGACCTGCATAACTCACTTTCATTTGTAAAACGATTAATACCATCTGCCAAGACAACCAAAATTTCAGCTATTTTATTTTCAATCTCTGGTATCGTTTTTAGGCGCGTTAAAACATCTTGACGCTTTTGTTTAACTATTACTAATAGTTTAGTTTTCCAAGGTTTTTATCTTCTTTTAAACTTGTTTCAAACTGCTTTCCAAATAGGGGAGTACCTGTATTCCTCTCATTATTTTTGAAAATAAATAGTGTCCCTAAAAATAATTATGGAAATTAAGATGACGAAAACCTGTGTTCACCCTGTAATGAAAAAGATAAACGAGTAGTGTTGGCAAACCTTCGGTGCATTAGAATCTTGATTGCAGCATTAGTAGTGGTTAATTAAAAGTCTCTTGGATAATATATATGAAAGTGTTAGCTTAGGTGAAAATAAAACAACGTCCTATAATAGATATATACCCTATACTGAAGATTTTAATAGGGTTTATAAGGATGTTGGCTGTAAGCCGAAAAAACAAAACTGAAATTATTTAATAAATGAATAAAAGGACATTAAACACCTTTTTATCGCGAGGGTTCCCAACAGATTTGATTGATAAAATTGATAAATTATCATTAACATATTCTGCTTTAAATAATATTTCCAAAAAAACTCTAATCAAAATAGGATTTGATGAAAAAGAAGCTCTAATAATTCATACAAAAACTGGCAGAAATAGAATTGAAAAAGAAGTCATAAAATCATTAATTGAAAAGAGTGGAGGTTGTTGTTGCTTTTGTGAAAATGGTATTAATAACCAGCCCTATCAAATACATCACATCGAGGAATATCACCTAAGCCAAAATAATAATGAATCAAATTTATTAGTTGTATGCCCTACTCATCACTTTGTAATTCATTCCGAAAAAATAAGCCAAACTGAACAAATAATCAAAAAAAATAAATGGAGTAAAATTTGGGAGATTTCTAAAGAATATAACAATAAACAATTATCATATCCATTTAAATCATTTTCAATAATAGATTACATAAAAGAAGGAACGTTAGCAGAGGTTCTTTCATTTAGCATTTCTAATAGTAATTTATGTGAATCATTAACCTTTGGAACTTTAGCTGATAATGCATATAGCATTCTTTTAAAAACTAATACTCTAATATTGGCAGGTAATTCAGGTAGTGGTAAGTCTACATTTTCATTAGGAATAGCTGGGAAATTTAAAACAAGTACTGTTTTAAAGTATGAGCCCAAAATAGATAACAAAATTGAAGATATATTAAATCTTATATCATTCACTGTGAATGAATCAATTTTAATAATTGACGATGCTAATTTATACTTTAGTTCTAATGAAATAGAAAAAATATTAAATGCTACAACTAAAAAACTTAAAATTATTATAACTTTTACTTCAGGAACTGTTGATGAAGGAGTCGAAAACCATTTCCCTCTTAATTCAATATTTCTTTCCTGGCCCGAGTTAGAAATTAGGTGCAAACAATATTTTCTTGATAAAGAAGAATTACTAATCAATTATTTGAATGAAAATAACATCAATAATTTTGATAATAATACAATTGGTTTTTCATTTCCGTCTATTACATTACAAAATCTATTTGATAGTTTTTCAAATAGAATAGATAAAATAAAAACAGTTTGGGAATTTATCTATTTATTATCAAATGGTCATTCAAAGATTGATAATATTTCCACTAAACTTTATGCCAAAGAAAGGTTAGATATCGTTGTCTTTTTTTGTTCTGTCGTTCAAATTGGAAATATTGACTCTGGAGTTACTATAAGTGAAGTTCAAACTTTATATAGAGAAAATAATATATTAAATCTATCTTCAGAACCCGAACAAAAGTGGTTATTAACCATATTAGATAAATTATGTTATGAGCGTATATTAAAAACAGACAGAGGCAGATACAAGACTATTCATAGAAAATTTGCTCAAAACTTCATTGAATCATTTTCATTTAAACACCCAGAAGAAGCTGACAATATTTTAAAAAGTTATCTTGACAAACAAACAAATGCGAAACCGATAGTAATTTTATGGTCTTGGTTAAAATTAACATCTGCAAAATTTATAATTCCTAAGTGGTTAAAAAGTAAAGGTTATAACTTCCATATTAATTTTATATCAAAATGTGCTGAAGAAGATTTTGCAATACTAACTAACTATTTAAGTCTTATTGAGCATTCAATTCAACGAGATAAAGTTGTTTTTGAAAAAATCATCAATCTAAATATTGAAGGAATATCAAGTTCAATGAACAATTATAATGAACCTATATTTTACTACCATGGAAATTTATATAGAATCTTAAAACAAAATGTAAATTCAATAGCTGAACAAGTTTTTAAAAAATTAGATATTAATATTTTTACAGATAAAATTAAAATTGCTTCACCGAATGAATACTTTAACCTTAACTGGATGTTTAACTCACTAATTGAAATCAATAGTGATATAGTTAAACAAATAGCTGAAAAACTTAGTTTTTCAGATTGTCTTAATACATTAACAAACGTTGAATCAGGAAATGTTTCAAATATTGAAGAGGTAATTATATTTTATCGTAGATATATATTGCGCTTTAAAAGGAGTTATTTTCATAAATGTATTCAAATTATTATTAGTAAAACATCTAATTCTTCTTATTCCAGTTTGAATTTTCCATATTTTTATTCAGGTTTGACTGAATTTATTTTTATAAAAAAAGAAATTAAGGCTGTATTAAAAAATTTAGATTTTGAAAGGTTAACCAAAGAATTGGTATGTTGTACTCCAAGAGATTGGAATAATATTGGAGTATTCCTTCTTTATACTAATTTATATTATCCTGAATATTCAAAAAACTTTATAGACCTTATTGATTTACCGAAATTAGACGAAACTATTTCAAAATACTATAAAATGGATAGATATAATTTTAGGTGTTTAATCCATTTCCTTGGGTGTAGTAGTTCATCTAAAAAGAAAAAAATATCAAAATTTCTATTACCTTTAATCAATGATTTATTAACAAACTCATTAAACAAATATGAACTAAAAGAAATATTAAAAGCTTTTTATAAAATTGACAAAATAGAATCAATAAGATTATCAACGGAATTTAAAATTAGTATTTCATTTGAAGAAGATGAACGAAATGAGTTACCAAATTTTGACGATTCTTTTAACTCTAATGATTTAAGTACAGATTATTTTTTAGACGATTATCGTAAGTATTAAAGTACAAACAAAGCCAGTTGCCAACAATGTATAAAAAACATAGGGCGTCTGTGTTAACTCCAAAGTTCAGTACTTATGTACAAGGTCCGTTAAATATAAAATTTGGCATTTAAGAGAAAAAATAAAAGCAAAATATTTATATTTAGCTAAGTAATAAACCGAAACGATAGTGCTTATTAATTGCCCTACGTTTCTTAGTGTGCCAAGAATCAGCCATGGCATTAAACTGGCTGCATGCTGTAGATAAGATGATGGTAGATCCATCAAAGTCGTTGTATAGGCGATGGCTCTAAACCCCCTAAAGGTGCTGTTGTAAAGACCCCCGAAGCCTCGGGGGTGCTGAGCGTTTAGGAGAATCTAGTCCTAGAGATTAGCAGGTACGAATAAAGGAGTTGAACTAAAGTGAACCATTGAAGAGGTGTCGAGAAGTAGGAACCTCCAGTCAAAAGCTACAGGGCGGAGCGTTAAGAAAATGTCCTGAGGACATTTTTAGCGAACGAGCCAGTTGGTGTGAGGCATACGGAGTGAAAAGTAATGTTAGCAATAACATTACTTACAGAGATAACCTATTTATTTTCTGTAAAGTCCCGATATCTATCGGGATCATTCAGGTGGCAAAGCCTGCCCCGTTTTTTTCGGGGAACTTTACTTGGGCTTGGCTAGTGTCTGGTTGGAAATACAGCAAAATCAAAAATGTTTTTTTTTGCGATTTTTGTCTTTAATTTTAATCGCCTGATGCTATTGCATCACCTCATAAAATACAAAAACAAATCTCATCAAAAATAATTCATTTTATAAAATCTGTCTATTTCCAACCAGTCACTAGTTTCGGAACTTGGGAAACTGCTTATGAATGATAGACTTGTGTAAGGCTACCGTATTAGGATTCGCTACAAGTGAAAGGGAAATATTCAATCGAAACAAGCGAGAGATAGTCCCGATAGGTATCGGGAGAAGTTGAAAGCAGAGGCAGATTAATCCGTAGTAGTGTTGATCCCGATAGATTCTGTGTTAATAATCAAGTGATATTTCAATTTATTTAATTAATATTGATATTTGAAGGCAACTATAAGTTAGCCTGCAAGGGTACCTCCGCATTTGTGTGGTGTACCCTTTTTTGATGATAGTCATTTTCATAGGGATTCTGGTTTTTATCTATCACAAAAATAAGTTCAAGCATTTTTCTCTGCACAGCAATCAGCGCCTTCATTTTGATTCCACTTTTTGATACGATCCTAACATATAAGTCTTTATGCGATTGGTTGTATTTAACAGAGGATAGAGATGGAAGGTGCATTGATTTTCTTAGATGTCTGTTGCCTCTCTTTGATATTCGAGGTTTACCTTTTATTGATGTTCCTGATTGTTTTTCCTTGACATCAAAACCGGCGTAACTGGTCAATTGCTTCTTGTTTCTAATGAGTTCGAACCCATTAGTCTCTGCCAGTACCGTTACAGCAGTCAGTTCTCCTACCCCAGGTATAGTACAAATATTATCTACTCTTGTCTTTACCTCTGGGTGACTTTTAAGTAATGTTGCTATGTCCAATTTGATTTCTTTTTCCTGTCGATTTAAAAATTTGATTCTATCTTCGATTCGAACAAGGCTCTTTTGGTTAGGCATAGCTTCTGTCTTTTCTGCATGTCTCTGGTTTTTTACCATTGATCTTTCTTCAACGATCTGATCACGTTCTCTGGTCAATTGTTTTAATTCTCTATAGATGTCCTTGGGCCGTATCCAATTATCCAGTTTACGCTCTAAACCAAACTGCGCAATAGCTTGAGAAGCTGTCTTATCTGTTATAGTTTTAATATCAAGAGACCTTGCATAGTTGCTGATCTTATTGGGTAGTATAACGCTAACATCAATATTCATGCTTTCCAATGCGTATGCTAATCTCTCGTGGTACACGCCGGTCGCTTCCATTACATATCGCATCTGAGCAGCATTCTCACAACAGGAGGATACCCATTCGATCATAGATTGGATACCATTGTCACTGTTTACAAATACTTTGTATGCAAAGATTTCAATACTTAAGCTCTCCAACAGCCTACCTAATGACACCACTAATTCCTTTTGGGCGACATCAATACCCGCGACTTCTTTTAAAACCTTTTCCAATTGTCTCATTTTAAGTTAGTTAAATTAAATAATAAAGTGAAATATCTCTTCACGTCTTTTCTCCTAGTTGGATATTCTGGATACCAAATTACTCAGTGGCTCCTTACATTCTGTTCAGACTCCAAGAAATATAAGGGAATAAGGTCATTTCTATCGGTCGATATATCTTGAAGATTACCTAGCCATCGGTTGACTCTTATTCCCTTTCACTTATATTTACAAAGCTAATTTTTCATAGTAATACAAACATAGGAGCGATCGGGAGTGTAATGAAACTGGAGCAAAGGGATGAGCTAATTTTAATTTACAATTTGCCAACTTGCAAAAGGAAGAGCTTATATTTGTATACTAAATTAGAAGAGCCGTGTGAGGGGAGACTTTCAAGCACGGCGGTGCACTGAGCCTGTCGAAGTGTTCTGTGAGAGGCTTGGGGTGAAATTCCCCTTGTCTACTCGACCACAAACACGTTATCTGCAAGCTGAAAAAAATGACAAAAAACTACTTCTTCATAATTTTATTACTTATTTCTCTAACAAGTTGCGGACAAGAAACATTTGAATTTGAAAGTAAAATAAACCCAGAAAAGATTTACACTCTTTCAATGAATATGTCATCAACGAATAAAACCAAGTATTTAACCGAAAGAACTGACCTAAAAGATAAAACCTCTGAGGGAATATCTTCAACTGAAATGACTAGAATCACAACAACTAAAAAAATTGAAGAAAACGGACAATTTGCTGCAACTATAGAATATGGAAAAATAATTAAGATTGCAAATGGTAGTAAAACTGAAAATCCGATTACAGGTACTATTGTAAATGGGTATTATAAAGAGAATACATTAAACGTTCAAGAAGTAATATCCGAACAACTCAATGAGAAAACAAAGAATAGTATTAAATATACATTAGAAAATGTCAAACCCGATATTGATTTTCCGAAAAAACCTTTAAAAATTGGAGATAGTTTTGAACACAAAATGCCTATGACAATTCCTGTAGATGGAGCAAATCCTGTGAAAATTAATATTATAAAAACATTCAAATTAAAAAGCGTGAAGGATAATATTGCATTATTTGATTTGGAAGAGATAATACAATTAAACACAGAAATTGAACAAACAAATGTTATTGCAAATGGAAACGGAAATGGATTTGTAGAATTTGATATTTCAGAGAATCATTTAATTAAAAATAATGCCTCTTTTACAATTGAACTGAATGTAAAAATAAATGATGAATTGACCGTTAATACTGTAGTTGGCTCAAATTCTGAGATAACTACAATAATTGAATAAAGCCAGCTTGTAACAACGTGTATAAAACATAGCTATTACAGGCTTTACGAGAGGTTTTGTACATTTATAAAGTACGCCAATTTTTTTATTTGGCTATATTTAGAAAAGAAAAATAAACATAAAAATAAAAAATTCGGCTTGTGTTAAATTCAAAAAGTTGGCGTCTTTTTACACGCTACACTTTATACACAAGACCGTTATCTGAAACTGAATAAAAAACCGTTAAACAATATCAAATTGAACAAACTTGAAATAAAAAATATATTCTTTGATGATGTTGAAAAGTTATTTGATACTTCCCTAAATCAGGTTGCTAAAGAAGCAGGAGTGAATGCAAAAGATATTTATAAAAAACAATGAGGAAAAATCACATGCAAAATTCATCAAAATAAAAGTAGCTAACAAAACCTATACGTAATACGGGTTTTGGTGGTGAATTGAAAGTTTGGAGTAATTAATAAAAATAGCTAAACCAAAGGTTTAGCTAAGTGCTAATTTGAAAGTTCAGAACTTTGAAATCCTGCACTACGCATAGCCAAACGTTGTGCTTCATTGAATCCAAGTTCGATTGTCGAATTAATCGACTCTACCTTCAATATTCACCCTATAGACGCACTTATTGTAAAAATAGATAGTTTTAAATCTATTTAATTTGTGTATATTTGCTATATTAAGATGAAAATATGGCAATGCTAAACCTTATTCCGACAGAAAAGATTATTGAACGTCTTCGATATGAAAATCCATGGTGGATCACCAAAGAGATACCGAACACATATAGCTCAATGTCCAAGAGACTATATTTTGATCTCTTTTATCCATTCGTCCTTGAAAGGAGCATTAAAAGAGCTTTAGTTCTCATGGGTCCTAGAAGGGTTGGTAAAACAGTAATGCTATTTCATTGCATTGAAAACTTACTGAAAGAAGGAACAAATCCTCATAAACTATTCTTTATCGGAATTGACAACCCTATTTACGTCAATTTAAGCTTAGAGGACGTTTTAACTCTATGCAAAGATTCTTTAAACCTTGAAAACCTTAATGGTTGTTATGTCTTTTTTGATGAAATACAATACTTGAAAGATTGGGAAAGACATTTAAAAATATTAGTTGACTCATACCCTGAAACTAAATTCATTGTTTCTGGCTCAGCAGCCGCAGCTTTGAAATGGCACAGTACGGAAAGCGGAGCGGGTAGATTTACTGACTTCTTGTTACCTCCATTAACATTTCAAGAATATATCCATTTGAAAAAATTAGACCATTTAATTTTTGAAGGTGATATTCAATATGGAGACAAGGATATAAAGTATTGCTTAACTCATGATTCAAAAGTATTAAATAAAGAATTTCTCCATTATTTAAATTTTGGAGGATACCCAGAGGTTGTATTATCTGAAAAAATACAAGGCGATATGGGTAGATATGTGAAAAACGATATTGTAGACAAAGTTCTTCTTAGAGATTTGCCAAGCTTGTATGGAATCAAAGATGTTCAAGAGTTAAACAGGTTTTTCACATACATAGCGTATAATACTGGAAACGAATTCTCATATGAGACAATGTCTAGAGAGAGTGGAATTCAAAAAGATACATTAAAAAAATATCTAGAATATTTAGAAGCGGCATTCCTAATTAAGGTATTAAATAAGGTTGGAGTCAATGCAAAAAGATTAAAAAGAATAACAAGCTTCAAAGTATATCTTACCAACCCATCACTTCGCACTGCTTTATTTTCCCCGATAAGTGGAACAGACCAAGAAATGGGAAATATGGTAGAAACAGCAATTCTTTCACAATGGATGCATCGAGAGCAACTAGATTTAACATATGCTAGATGGAAAGACGGGAGAAATGAAGGTGAGGTAGATCTTGTTTTAGTAGATGATAAAAATTATAAACCTGTTTGGGGAGTGGAAATTAAATGGAGTAACCGATATTTTGATAAACCTCAAGAATTGAAAAGTTTAATTAAATTTTGTGAAGCAAATAAATTCGAAGCTGCTGTTGTCACTTCAATTGATAAAATTGGAATGAAAGAAATACAAGGTTTGAAATTCACTTTTCTTCCTGCTTCGATATATGCTTACAATATTGGAGAAATCACACTAAAAATGAAAACTAATAATTAAAAAAAAAACGAAAGCACAACAAAGTACTGTGGCAAAAAACAAGTAAAAACTCATTAATTTTTCACTAGAGTACCTCGATAGGTAGCATTGTACATCAAACCTGATTTAGCACTAGCAAAGGCTTGTTTTAATAACTTATTACAGACTGCTTTTTGCTCTTTCATTTAGCTACATTCTGCTCACAAATATCCCTACAAGCCTTGTTTTACCAGCCTGCTGGTAGGTTTACAGGCGTTAAAACTACACATGAATACTAAATCATGCAGTTTTTGATTTCCTATTTTACTGATACAGCTACGTCCATTTTACACTGCTTCCGCTTTTTCTAATCACTGGTGTTAGACCTGTATAACTCACTTCCACTTGTAAAACGGTCAAAGCCATCTGTCAAGACAACCAACATTACAGTTATTTTATTCCCGATCTCTGGTATCGTTTTTAAGCGTGTTAAAACATTATAATACTCTTGTTTGACTACTACTAATAATTTAGTTTTCTAAGGTTTTTATCTCCTTTTAAACTTGTTTTAAACTGCTTTCTAAATAGGGGAGTACCTGTATTCCTCTCATTATTTTTGAAAATAAATAGTGTCCCTAAAAATAATTACGGAAATTAAGATGACAAAAACCTGTGTTTCCCCTTTAATACCAAATTAAACCTATAATGTCCCAATAAATCGTTTCTTTTTCGCCTACTTTTTATTAAAAATAATTACCGTAGCTAAGGCTATGCTAATTATTTTTAACTTCAATCAATCAAAAAATAATTCAATTTATTTATGTGACATTATAAATTTAATTTGGCATGAGGAAAAAGATAAACGAGAGTGTTGGCAAACCTTCGGTGCATTAGAATCTTGATTGCAGCATTAGTAGTGGTTAATTTAAAGTCTCTTGGATAAAATGTATGAAAGTGTTAACTTAGATTAATAAAACTACCTAAATAGATATATACCCTATATTGAAGATTTTAATAGGGTTTATAAGGATGTTAGGCAACATTAAAAAAAACACCTTAAATTCAAGTAGTTAACTATGGGATTTTTAGATTTTTTAAGATCAAAACCTACAGATGAGAAACTGACAAAAAAATTAGTGAATTTTGTTTATAACAGTATTCAAGCTGAAAAAGAAGTTCGAGTAGAAGATGCGATATGTTTAATTTCAACAATTATTGCCGAAAGATGTATTGTGTTTACGAATGAATTTTCAATAAACGATCACGAATTTGAACCTGGTTCGGCAGTTTTTTCAGAGAAAATTAATGAATTACTTGTTGGACAAATCGCTGTCGAAAATTGGAAAGAATTGCCGAAAGAATGTGTTTTTTCGAAAATTAAAAGCAAAATTGATTCTCACTATGACACTAGTTCTTTCCCTTCTCTAACCGGAATTTTTGAAAAATATGCGGAAAATATTGGAAAAACGGAATGGGGAAGCCTGAATTTGTCTATTCCAGAAGATAACAAACCATCCTTTTTGCCTTTACAAGTTGGACATGAAACGAGAAAATTCATTGACAAAAACATAAATCTAGAAAATAACGAAAAGACATTGCAAATAGCTATTAACTCTATTTGCGAAATACTGATTGAAACTAAAATGGCTTTAGATCCATCAATTGCTTTGGTTATGACATTTGAAATTATAAACGGAATGTCTAAAACAGCAACGATGACTGACGAAAAAATGGCTGAATTAAAAACAGCGGAAAAATAAAAACGTTGCCTAAAAATCTGTATAGTTAATGGCTAGATAATGTTAAATTTGAAGTTCAGTTATTTCAATAAAGTTCTATAATAAACTGAAAAATTTGGCTCTTTAAAATGCCACTAATCATAGTGTGCCAAGAATCAACCATGGCAATACATAAAATGGTTGAATGCTGTGAATAGTGTCTGGTTGGAAATACAGCAAAATCAAAAATGTTTTTTTTTTTGCGATTTTTGTCTTTAATTTTAATCGCCCGATGCTATGGCATCACCTCATAAAATACAAAAATAAATCTCATCAAAAATAATTCATTTTATAAAATCTGCCTATTTCCAACCAGTCACTAGTTACGGAACTTGGGAATCTGCTTATGGATGATAGACTTGTGTAAGGCTACCGCATTAGGATTCGCTACAAGTCAAAGGGAAATATTCAATCGAAACAAGCGAGAGATAGTCCCGATAGGTATCGGGAGAAGTTGAAAGCAGAGGCGGACTCATTCGTAGTAGTGTTGATCCCGAAACTTCGGGAGTGTAATGGAACTGGAGTAAAGGGATGGGCTAATTTTTATT
This sequence comes from Psychroflexus torquis ATCC 700755, assembly GCF_000153485.2. NCBI lineage: Bacteria > Pseudomonadati > Bacteroidota > Flavobacteriia > Flavobacteriales > Flavobacteriaceae > Psychroflexus > Psychroflexus torquis. The sequence continues at coordinate 3,002,346 of NC_018721.1, forward strand.
TACAATTTGCCAACTTGAAAAAGGATGAGCTTATATTTGTATACTAAATTAGAAGAGCCCTCGACAAAAACGGGGCAGGCTGTGTGAGGGGAGACTTTCAAGCACGGCGGTGTACTGAGCCTGCCTGTCGCGCCTTGGCAGGAAGACCTGTCGAAGTTTTCTGTGAGAGGCTTGGGGTGAAATTCCCCTTGTCTACTTGACCAGTAACCGTTGTGCTTCAGTTTGAAAAAAAATCGTGATTGAATTTTATAGTATCTTTATACTATGAAAAAAATTGAGCAGGGATTTATAATTGATAGGCTGACGGATTCAATTCTGAATACAATTTCTGGCGACAGTTTTCAAACAGAAATATCGACCCTAAAAAAGTCGGATTTGAAGAATATTCTCAAGAAAAACGGATGGAATTTTGATTGGAAAACCGAATTTAACGACCTGAAAAAAGAGATTTATAAATTGACAATTGTTAACAATCCCGATATTATTCAAGGACTTTTGAGTGTCACAATTGAGAGCGACCATATTTATATGGATTTGCTAGAAAGCGCACCATTTAATATTGGGAAAGAAAAACTTTATGAAGGTGTTGCGGGAAATTTAGTAGCGTATGCGTGCAAAACTTCTTTCCAAAAAGGGTACGAAGGATTTGTAGTATTTACGGCTAAATCACGACTAATCAAACATTATGAAGAAACTTTGGGAGCATATCATTTTAAAAACCAACGAATGATAATCGACACAGAACTAGCCAAATTTTTAATGACTAAATATTTTAAAACAAGATAAAATGGGACATATAGCAGAACCAAAAGGAGTTGATTTTTTGATTAAAAGTACGCCTTTGACCGACAAAGAAAGAGAAGAATTAAGCGAACATATAAAAAAGCGCAAAATTGAACTCGGAAAGAAGTCTGAGCCGAAACTAAGACCTCTCACAAAAGAAAGCCGAAAGCATAACAACGTATAAAAATAATAGGGTAATTGTCGCTTAACCCAAAGGTAAATCTACATTTGCGAGGACGCCAAATTTTTAATTTTGGCTTATTGATTAGAAAAGATAATAAGAAAAATTTAAAAATTCGGCTTGTGTATAATACGAAAAGTTAGTGTCTATTTACACGCTACGTTTCATAGTGTACCAAGAATCAGTCATGGCAATAAATAAAATGGTTGAATGCTGTGTATAGTGTCTGGTCGGAAATACAGCAAAATTAAAAATGTTTCTTTTTGCGATTTTCATCTTAAATTTTAATCGCCTGATGCTAATGCATCACCTCATAAAATAAAAAACAAATCTCATCAAAAATAATTCATTTTATAAAATCTGTCTATTTCCAACCAGTCACTAGTTAAGATGATGGTAGACCCATCAGAGTCATTGTACAGGCGATAGCTCTAAACCATCTAAAGTTGCTTTGATTAATAGTCTTGGTATTGAGCGTTTAGTAGAATCTAGTCCTAGGGATTAGCAGTTAGGAATAAAGGAGTTGAACCTGCCTATGCTGGCAGGCAGGCTAAAGTGAACCATTGAAGAGGTGTCCGCGAAAAATGGGGCAGGCAGAGAAGTATGAACCTCCAGTCAAAAGCTAGAGGACGAAGCGTTAATAAAATGTTCTGAGGGCATTTTTAGCGAACGAGCCAGCTGGCGTGAGGCATACGGAGTGAAAAGTAATGTTAGCAATAACATTACTTACAGAGATAACCTATTTATTTTCTGTAAAGTCCCGATATCTATCGGGATCATTCAGGTGGCAAAGCCTGCCCCGTTTTTTTCGGGGAACTTTACTTGGGCTTGGCTAGTGTCTGGTTGGAAATACAGCAAAATCAAAAATGTTTTTTTTTGCGATTTTTGTCTTTAATTTTAATCGCCTGATGCTATGGCATCACCTCATAAAATACAAAAACAAATCTCATCAAAAATAATTCATTTTATAAAATCTGTCTATTTCCAACCAGTCACTAGTTACGGAACTTGGGAATCTGCTTATGGATAATAGACTTGTGTAAGGCTACCGCATTAGGATTCGCTACAAGTCAAAGGGAAATATTCAATCGAAACAAGCGAGAGATAGTCCCGATAGGAATCGGGAGAAGTTGAAAGCAGAGGCGGACTCATTCGTAGTAGTGTTGATCCAGATAGCTGCTGGGAGTGTAATGGAACTGGAGCAAAGGGATGGGCTAATTTTTATTTACAATTTGCCAACTTGCAAAAGGAAGAGCTTATTTTCGTAAATTAAATTAGAAGAGCCCCAGACAAAAACGGGGCAGGCTGTGTGAGGGGAGACTTTCAAGCACGGTGGTGTACTGAGCCTGTCTGTCGTGCCTTGGCAGGCAGACCTGCCGAAGTGTTCTGCGAGAGGCTTGGGGTGAAATTCCCCTTGTCTACTCGACCAGTAACCGTTGTGCTGCATCCTAACAGACAGTTGCAACTCAATGAAATAAATGGATAAAAGAAAAAACATATTTGCAATTTTAATATCACCTGTGATTGGAGAAATATCATTTTTGATTTTGTTTTTTATAATTACACTAGTTGATAATGTTTTTCCGAAAGAAATGGATGGACCAATGATTGGAGATAGAATTTTGTATTATTTCTTCTTTCCAATTTTATTCGTTGGAGCATTGATTTTTCAAATAATTATTCTTGAACCAATATTTCGTAGATATAGAAAAAGGAATGAATTGAATAAATCATTAATAAAAAAGATATGTATAATTAGCATACTTAGTTTTTCAATTCTTTTTAGTTTACCTATGACCTTTGCATCAATATTTGGCAATGTTCAGTTTGAAGTTGTTGGAATTATGACTGAGTTTTTTGTGGCACTTGCTATTTGGTCATCTTATTTTATACCGAATATGTTATCATATTATTTATTTTATATTAAACAAACTGAAATGATAAAAAGAGATTGAAAATGCCAAAATCGAAATTAATATATCAAGCAAATCAAGAAGTTATAGGTAAACATTTGCAATCAAAAGAATGGGTGATGTATTCTGGTAAATTGACTATTTACGATAGAAAAACTAATCCCGTTATTCTTAGACTTAAAAGTGAAATATACGAGACTTTTATAGGTGAATTTATGGAAGAAAAAAAAGAATTTAAAGGAAATAATGTGTCTGATGTATATGGCAAGTTGGCAAAATGGTATTATAATAATGGAATAATTTTTCAAAATTAGAGAAAAAATAAAAGTAAGACAGCACCATGATACATATAGTTTATGGCAAGTGAAGTGCTAAATATGAGTGATTTAACAATAAATAAACATTGGTGTGAGTTGAAAGATTTGTGTTTCAAAACCGCCACAAAACCATTTACTTAATGTTAGCCATAAGTAAAACAGTACGTGTGAAATATTATTATTAAACATGTATTTTATTTATTTTACTACCTCCGTGAAAATAATTCGTTATGAATACTAAATTAACATTAACAATAGAAAGGGAAATCATTGAAAGAGCAAAAAAATATGCGAAAGAAAAAAATCGTAGCCTCTCTGATTTAATTGAAAACTATCTAAAAATATTAACCAAGGAAGAACACATACAAAAAGAGAAAATGCTTAATCCAGTTGTGAAATCTCTAAAAGGATCTTTTAAAACGTCTAAAAAATTAGATTACAAAAAAGAACTTAACAATAGGTTAGAAGAAAAATATTTATAAATGGATAATGTTTTAATTGATACTGATGTCATATTGGATTTTTTCTTTGATCGCAAACCATTTTCTGACTTTGCTACTCAAGTTCTTAATCTCTGTGAGGAAAAAAAATTAAATGGGTTTGCAACGCCTGTTATAATCTCAAATGTCTATTATTTACTTCGAAAAATTGGAAAACACGAAATTATAGTTGAAAAGATTAAGCAGCTGTTGACAATTATTGACATCCTAGAAATGGATAAAAATGTTGTTCTAAATGCTCTCAATTCTGATTTTAAAGATTTCGAAGATGCATTGCAAAATTTCTCCACAATTGAAAATGGAAGAGCTCAGATTATATTAACCAGAAACATAAAAGACTTTAAAAAAAGTAAACTGGCTATAATGACACCAGAAACTTATTTGAAAGGCACTGCCTGTAGCTAACAAAGCATATTAAAAATACGGCTATATTTTAACTTGCATTAAGTTTCGTACAAATAATTAACTTTCTTTAATTCTGAATAATCTGAACTCGCTTTCCTTGCTGCCCGCCCGCCAGAATGAATTGTCGGGTAGGTACAGAAAGCCAGCCCGACAAGTCATTCTGGCGGGGTACGTTCGGGTGGGTTCGCAGACGACTCAGTTATTTGGAGGAAAGAAGATATTGTTCGCATTCGCCGCTTCAAGCCGCACGGCTCCGCCAAGCCCTACTTTTCATTAACAAACTCATTACCATACATTACATTTAATTATGAAACTAACTTAAAAATAAATAACAAGAAAAGTCTATAACTGAATAACGAATGACTAAATCTAAAACATAACCTTTGATCGGAAAAAGAATAATTGCAGGTTTAGTAGATTATACATTTATTTATGGATTTCTATTTATTTACATTTATGCTTTTAGAGAACCGAATGAATCAGGTGGTTATAGTGTGAATGGAATTCCAAGCCTAGTCCCGATTTTATTTTGGGCGATAATGACAATTGGAATTGAACAATTAATGGGCAAAACGCTTGGGAATTCACTTTTTGATTTAAAACCGATTCCATTCAAAAAACCTCAAATTCAACTTTTAAGGGATCGAATAAAAACCTGTCATTTGGGCAATCTTTCAAAAGACATTTACTTGCTCCGATTGATATGTTTCTCTTTGGTCTAATTGGAATTTTAACGATTAAGAACTCTGAGAAAAACCAAAGACTAGGGGATATGTGGGCGAAAACTAGTGTTGTAAAAAACATCTGAATTCAAAAAAGCTGAATAGAAAAAACGTACGGTGACATTGCAAAAAAACAACGGTGGAACTATGTGTTGGCAAATAGTCGTTGCATTAGAATCTTGAATGCAGCATTTTTGGTGGCTAAATAAAAGTCCCTTGGGTAAAGTATACAAAAGTGTTAGTTTAGTTGAAAATAAAACAATGCCTTTAATAGATTTATCCTATGCTGAATATTTGAATAGGGTTTATAATGATATTGGCGTTAATTTTGCCTATACTAATCTAAAATAGAATAAAATTGAGAAAATTACTACTTGTACTACTAACGATCGGAATAATAAGTTGCAACTCGACTAAAAAAGAATCTAATTCAAAAGGAGAATACTCTGATATAAAAATTGTTGGAGCAATGAAAAGCGTAATGTGGAAAGGTGAATTAGGGAGTAAAATTGAATTAGACGCCATTTTGAACAAGAATGGACTCTATGGAATTGGACCTGTAAGCTATTTGGCGGGTGAATTACTAATAAACGACGGACAGAGTTACATATCGAAAGTAACTTCTGATTCTACAATGACAGTTGAGAAAAGTTTTGACATATCTGCACCTTTCTTTGTATATGCCAATGTAGGTGAATGGAACGAATTTGAATTACCATCAAATATTATATCAGTCCAAGATTTGGAAAAATTTATCGACGAAAAAACGACGAAACGCAAGCGACCATTTGTTTTTAAATTAAAAGGAGAAGTTTCAACAGCTATTATTCATTCTCAAAACTTACCAGAAGGAACCAAGGTCTCTTCACCAGACGATGCACATCAGGGACAAGTTAATTATAATTTGACCGAAGAAGAGTCTGAAATAGTTGGATTTTTCTCAACAGAGCATCAAGGAGTTTTTACACATCACGACTCATTTGTCCATATGCATTTAATAACTAAGGATGAAGATAAGATGGGGCATTTAGACGAATTGGAAATTGGTAATATGAAACTATATCTGCCTAAAAAATAAAAACTACCGCCAATAACTAAAGATTCATGTGGTCGGTAGAGCTTGTGCCAAATTTTTAGTAACTCAACATGAATGCCCAGATCAATCGGGGTCGACTGAACCGATTGTCTGTCGATTATTCTTTGGGGATTAGTGGGTTTTCGGGATGGTTTATCTGGGTAATACCAAATTAAACCAATAATGTCGCAATAAATCGTTTTACCGATACGAATTCGGCACAGGCTTTTTTCGCCTGCTTTTCATCAAAAATAATTACCGTAGCTAAGGCTATGCTAGTTATTTTTGATTTCAATCAATCAAAAAACCTGTGCTGAGCAACGTCGTAGCATAATTCAATTTATTCATACGGCATTATAAATATAATTTGGTATAAGACGAGTACTTGTTTCTTTATTGTGTAGTTCATGACCACTTAAGCTTATTCAAATTTAATTTGGTAGAAGTAGACTAGGCATCAAACTTTGTTCTGGTCAGGCTGTTGCTAATAGTGCAAAAAAAGTGGCATTAAACCAAAAAAAAAGCCTCTTGGATAAATTATACAAAAGTGTTAGTTTAGTTGAAAATATAAAAAACAGCTCCCTAAATAGAAATATATTCTATACTGAAGATTCAAATAGGGGTTATGCGGTTGTTAGCTATCATTTAAAATAAACATTCGTGAAAAAATTTAAAGTAAAAAATTGGAAAAAGCGTGGGTTTGAATTTCTATCAATTTTTATTGCTGTAATTTCTGCTTTTGCACTAAACAGCTGGAATGAAGATAGACGAGACGATAATTCTGGAAATAAAATTTTAATAGAAATAGCAAATGGACTAGAGAAAGACATTGAGGATATTAACCATAATATAGGTGGACACAAATATGGAATTTCAGCTTGTGTATATTTCAGAGACTTATTGCTTGATAAAGAAATTAACAGCGATTCTTTAATGTACCATTATTTAAATTTGACAAGAGATTTTGTTTCTATACAAAATGTAGCTGGTTACGAAACTTTGAAATCGCAAGGATTGGAGTTGATAAAAAATGATAGTTTGCGTCTTAAAATAATTTCTCTTTATGAATATGACTTTAATACTTTGAGAAAATTAGAAGAAGAATATTCAGAAATGCAATTCCAAGAAAGTTATTTTAAAGAAATCAATAATGATTTTGCACCAAATTTTAAGTTCAATGAAAATGGGAACATTACTGGAATTGATCTGCCAATTAAAATCTCGGAGGATAGAAAGAAAATTTTACTGCTGTATTTATGGAAAATTCAAACGAATAGAATTTTCATTTTAAAATATTATTCTGACATTGAAAGAAAAATAATAGCAATTCAAAAACATATTATGGCAGAAAAACGATAGCCATCAAAGAACTGAAGCAAATAATAATACTTTTCTTCATTATTTTTTGACACTATTTATCTAGGCTTGCAGATGTATAAACTGGATCTGTAAGTTTTTTTTGCTTATCATTCAATTACTTAACCACAAGAACTGAAACTATGTTTTATCATTGGGCAGGGCTGTTTTACTATAGCAAATGTTTGTTTTAACGGCTTATTTTAGTCCGCCATTAGTACAAGTTTTTTCCTTTGGTATAAAACGTACTTAAAGCTCTACAAGCTTTTAGATATTTACTGGTGTTAAACCTACATATGAATAATAAATTTTGTAGGTTTTGATTTCTTATTATACTGATGCGGCTACGTCCATTTACACTGTTTTTTCTTTCTCTAATAACAGGTCCCCTAGACCTTCATAACTCATTTCCAGTTGTAAAACGGTTAAAGCCATCTGTTGGATACTTCAGTTCGTTTTAGGCCAGTGATATCGGAGTCTTTGTGCCTGACATTTCGGATCAAAGCTAATACTTACGGTTTGATCTGTGCCAGTTGCTCTTGTGTTGGCGTTAAAGCGTATGGTTTTGTAACAGTGGTAAGGTTTTGATGCTCTTGTTTGATAATTATTAATAGGATGTTTTTTAAGGTTTTTATCTCCTTTTGAATATGTTTCAAACTGCTTTCCAAATAGGGGAGTGCCTTAATTCTACTCGTTATTTTTGAAAATAATTATTAACATGAAGATGATCAAAACCCGCGTTTGATTTATAATGAAAAAGAATAAGCCAATAGTGTTGGCAAACAATCGTCGCATTATAATCTTAAATGCAGCAATTTTAGTGGTGAATTAAAAGTCTCTTGGATAAAGTATACAAAAGTGTTAGTTTAGTTGACAGTAAAAACAAAACCTTTAATAGACACATATCTTATACTGAAGATTTAAATAGGGGTAATACGGATGATGTAAACAATTTGACAAAATGAAATCAAGAATACTATTTTTACTATCATTAACAATCCTTTTTTCTTGTTCTACAACCAAGGAAATTAAAGAAAATGGAACTAGTGTAAGTCAACTAAACGGAATTACAAAAGAATTCTATGAAAATGGAGATTTAAAAGTTAATTGGAACTACAAAAACAACCAATTGAATGGAATTTCAGAAGAATATCACAAAAACGGAACTTACTCTAAATGGAATTATGAGAAGGGACAAATTATTGAAGGAAAATCCTATTTTAAAAGTGGTAAACTCCTTCAAGAATACACTTTTAAAAACGGAACAAGAGACGGAACGGCAATCAGATATTATGAAACTGGAGAAAAAGAAACGATCTGGGAATTCGAAAATGACATTCTAATCAGCGGAATCGCATATTATCCTACTGGAGAAAAATGGACTGACTTTGAATATAAGAATGGAATTCCAGCAGGAATATCTACTGAATATTATAAAAGCGGGAAAAAGAAAATTGAGTGGAATTACAAAAATGGAGAGTTAAGCGGAGAGTCAATTGAATATTTTGAAAATGGGATTGTAAAAAAAATTCTCAACTATTAAAAACTAGTTACAGCATGGTTTATAATTGATTTGGCAAGTACTTATCTGTAAAATTTCTTCGGAATTCTCTCTTGTCAATATTTGTTTACTTATCCATATAACCGACAATACAAACTACTTTACTTACAATTATGAAAAAGATTTTAATTTTATTAATAATTTTATTCTCATTAGAAAATTATGGTCAAAACCATGCTTTTTATAATGACTACAGAAGTCATAAAAACATCATAGAGGGAACTTACTCCCAAAAAAGTACTTTAAAAACATATTTAGATTTGAAATTGCCAATTATTGATAATAATTCAAAATCTATAGAAATCAACAAAGATTTTGACTTTATCAAAATCAGCAAAAGTTCTGTAGTACTTTTTGATAGTCATAATGTTGAGATAATGAAACCTATTGGAAAAATTGAGAGAACAACTCAAGTGAAAATTGACTCAACTTTTTTTAAAGAAATCTATCGAGATTATTCAAAACCTTGGAGTACTTCATTCAATGTCTGGAATAAAATCACAATAAATGGAAAATCATATTATACCGATTATGACATTCACGATTCACAAGATATTGAAGACATTAAACAATTAAATCAGAAAGTTTTAATTGTTGGACAAAATACTGGTTATGATTATTTATATCACATGGGTTATCCTGAATATTACTTTCTTTTATTTTTAGATAAGAGTAATGAAGTCATTTTTGAAAGTGAAATTTTGGATATAAGAATTGGCGATGAATTTGCAATGAAAGAGGACTTTTTAAAAACAAATTGGAATGAAAAAACTGAAAATTTTGAAATTACTTTTTTCAAACAACTTGAAGCCGAAAGAAAGGAATTAGAAATTCATTGGAATGGAAAAGAAATAAAAATAGAAACTACCGCCAATAACTAAAGATTCATATGGTCGGTTCAGCTTGTGCTTTATTTTCGATAACTCAACATGAATGCCCAGATCAATCGGGGTCGACTGAACTGATTGTCTGTCGATGATTCTTTGGAAATTAGTTGATTTTTGGGATGGTTTTTCTGGGTAAGACCAGTACTTGTTTCTTTATTGTGTAGTTCATTACCACTTAAGCTTATTCAAATTTAATTTGGAAGAAGTAGATTAGGCGTCAAACTTTGTTCTGTTCAGGCTGTCGTTAGTATTGAAAAAAAAATGGCATTAAACCAAAAAAAGCCACTTGGATAAAGCATACAAAAGTGTTAGTTTAGTTGAAAATAAAAATGCACCTTTAATAGATATATACCCCATACTGAAGATTTGTATAGGGTTTATAGAGATGTTAGCAATAATTTAAAAAAAAGCATCCCACACTAGCTGGATTCAAGCTATAAATAAAATAGGATTGAAATATAAAATAGAAAAATAATGAAAAAGATTACTATTCTGACTTTAAGCCTAATTCTTACAATTCAACTATTCGGTCAAGATTCTCAAAATGTGTTTAAATCATTTACCGAATTTACAGAAATGGAACCTTCACAGAAGTTTGATTTTCAATTCAAGCAAAGAACTTCTGGAAATATATTTATGTCAGGTGGAATTAAAAATTATAGGATTGAGAAAGTAAAACCTTCCACATCTCTTGACTATTTGACAAAAGAAGCCTGGGGAGTTTTTGAAAAGGATTCTATTTTTATTAATAGCTATCCATACTCTAAATTGATTGGGTACAATAAAATTTCAGGAATAGGATACTATTCGTATTTTATTGGAGAGCCAGCGAAATTAAAGGAAGAACAATTGAAACTGGGGATAATTAATGAAGGAGAATCACAAAAAGGAGTTTGTTGTAAGACAAGTTTCGTGATATTACCAAATGGCATGGTAAAATGGTTGACTCCATCTTATTTGAAAGAACTAATATCTGATAATGCGGAATTGGTAGATGAATTGGAATCCCAGAAACTAACACCTGATAATGTCTATGACATGTTTACTATTCTAGATAAATACAATAAGACGAAGGAGAAATAACTATTGCCAATACGTAATATAGCAAAAAGTGGAGAAGCGTTTAATTGAAGCTGTTTTAGCCCGTTTCATCTTCATCTCGGTTTGATAGTGAATTGCTCGTAATCTATTTTATATTTCTAAAGTTATTCACGATTTAAAACCGAAATTATCAAAAATGAAAAATCTTCTTCCTTTTATCATTTCTTTCTTTTTGCCAGGAGTTGGACAGTTTATTCTGAAAGATTTTAGAAAAGGTGGAATTATTTTATTGTCACATATAGTTTCCACTTGTCTTATCTTAAATTTAGATTTCTTGAATTTACTTCCTTTTTGGTTTCCCCATATAATTACTATGATTTGGGCAATTTTTGATATTTATGACAAAATTGAAGAACGAGATGGGAAAAAATCCGCAACCAGATATCTTGCTTTTAGTTTACTTATTGTAATTATTTTATTTCCATTAACTCTTACTCTTTTAGCGGTTGGACTTTTTAAAGGAGCAGAGTTTTTTACGAATGAATATCTTAACGAAGACAGAACTAAAACAGAGATGAATAAAATTTCAACTGAATTAAGTCTTTATAAAAATCACTACGAAGTTTATCCAAAAAATTATGAATCATTTATCAGACAAAAACCTATTTGGGGAAGTTGGAAAGCAGACAGTTGGAAAAACCCATATAAATACGAATTAATTGATTCTATAAATTATAAATTAATTTCTGCTGGAAAAGATGGAATTTATTTGAATGAAGATGATATTATAAGAAAAAACTGAAAAACAAATTGCCTAGTAAAAAACTGAGTTAAAAAAAGCAGCACTTTTTTTCAATTAATTTTTGACACTATTTATTTAGGCCTTTTGATTTATAAACTAGATTTTTAAGCTTTTTTTTTGCTTATCAGTCTATTATTTTACCACAAGAACCGAAACTATATTTCATCATAGGGCAGGCCTGTTTTGCCATAGCAAATGTTTGTTTTAACGGCTTTTTTTAGTCCGCCATTAGTACAAGTTTTTTCCTTTAGCTACCATCCGCTCATAAACATCCCTACAAGCATTGTAGTAACTGCCTGCCGGCATGCAAGTTTATAAGCATTAAAGGCATATAAGAAGAGTAGGTTGCTCAGTTTTTAATTTCCTATTTTACCGATGTAGCTACGTCCATTTAACCTGCTTCCATTTTTTCTAATCACAGATGCTAGACCTACATAATTTCATAACTCACTTCCACTTGTAAAATAGTCAAAGCCATCTAATAGCCACTTAATTTCGTTTTAGGCCAGTGATATCTGAGTCTTCGTGTCAGGTATTTCGAATCAAATTGTGTCAATACTTACGGTTTGATGTGTGCCAGTCGCACTTGTGTTGGCGTTAAGGCGTTTCGTTTTGTACCAGTGGTAAAGTTTTGATGCTCTTGTTTGACTAATACTTATAGGTTGTCTTCTAAAGTTTTTATCTTCTTTTGAATATGTTTCAAATAGCTCACAAGACTACCGTGTTTATTGCTTTAACCCCATACCAAGTTATTTAAAGAAAAAAGTTAGAAGCTAGCAAAGACTAGAGAAATATGCCTTTTGGAATATGTTTTTTTACTTAACCGTTATAAAGTAGATAAAAATAACTCAGATAAAATGTATCCTTTATCGTGTTTATAAGTCTCCTTGGTGAACTTTAAAACTTAATATCATGAATAATTGTAAATGCACTAATTGTGATTGTACCAAATGTAATTGTGGAAATTGTTTGGAAAGCAATTGTCCTTGTACTAAATGTGAATGCAACAAATGCAGTTGTTGCTAAACCTAATAAAGGTTAGTGTAACAACTAATCTTTATTTATTTTTATAGCATGGAAACTCAAACGATTTGGGATAATTTTAATGAAGAACTCTATTTTTTTATCCTTAAAAAGGTTAAAAATAAAGACACTACAAATGATATTTTCCAAAATACATTCTTGAAAATTCATAAAAATTTATTCAAGCTTGAAAAAGAAGAAAAAGCGAGAGCTTGGATTTTCCAAATTGCTCGTAATGAAATAGTTAATTACTTTAATGAAGAATCTATTTACGTAGGGAAGTTGGATATAAATAAAGAAAATTCTTTACCAGAATACCAACATATATGCTGCTTTGATAAATTCATAAATGATTTGCCAGAAATCTACAGACAAGTCATTGAACTGATTTATATAAAAGGACAAAAACAAAAAGACAGTGCAAAAGAACTAGAAATAAGTCTTGAAAATGTTAAAGCAAGAATTAAAAGAGCCAAAGATATTTTAAAGAAAAAATTTAACGAATGTTGTAAATATGAGTTTGATAAAAATGGCAAGTTGATTGGTGAGTCTAATTGCTCTTCGTGTAACGGTATAATAAAATAGCTACTTGACAATTAATAAAGTAAAAGACAGCACTTTTACTTTATTAATTTTTGACACTATTTATCTAGGCTTTTGGATTTATAAATTGAATCTGTAAGTTATCTTTTTGGTTAGTATTCAATTATTCTACCCCAAGAATCGAGACATACGTTTTATCATATTCATTTTGAAAAAGCTGAACGATATTGTTTTATGTGGTAGGTTCTGATTTGCGTATGGTATATATTTAATCAATTTTAAAAAGATTTATGTATTCATTGAATACATATAATTTGTTTCGTTGTGCACCTGAAACTTCTTTTAAGACTTCTATTTCTTCTAAAGTATTAAGCAGCTTATAGGCTGTGACGTTGGATTTTTGAATAATTTTCCCCACTCGACTTACCTCTATAACAGGCTGTGTATACAAGTAATCAATAACTTTTTTCGCATCTCCACTTCGGTTTCCTAAACCTTTAATTTTAAGCTCCAATGTTTTTTGTAGCTGCATAATACCATCAAAAGTAGTTACTCCTTTTTTAGCCGTTTCAATGATGCCTGTAAGGAAAAACTTAAGCCATTGATTGATGTCATTGTTTGATCTCACACGCATCAAATTATCATAGTACAACAGTCTGTTTCGCTCAAAGAAATCAGAAAGGTAAAGTATGGGTTGTTTAAGAATACCTTTATTGACCAGATAAAGCGTAATCAAAAGTCTTCCTACTCTTCCATTTCCGTCTAAAAAGGGATGAATGGTTTCAAATTGATAATGAATGATGGCAATTTTAAGCAAATCTGGCAGATGATTTAATTCGTTATTGGCAAAATGCTCGAGGTCGGACATGATTTCTCCAATGGAAGTATGTACTGGAGGAATGAACATAGCATCATTAATAGAAGCACCACCAATCCAGTTTTGCGATATTCGAAATTCACCAGGAAGTTTGTTTGCTCCGCGCACGCCTTGTAATAGTATTTTATGCGTTTGTTTTATTAATCGAGAAGAAAATGGTGAAGTGTACAACAATTTTACCGCTTCGTTCATGGCTTGTATATAGTTCTGTACTTCTTCCCAGTCGTCTCTTTTATCTAAAGAAACCTCCTCTCTGCTTAAAAAAGCATCTTCCATATTGGTTTGTGTGCCCTCTATTTTGGATGACTGTGTTGCTTCTTTGGCGATGTGCATGCGAATAAACAAATCTATATTAACATATTCAGAATACATATCCAGTCGCCCTAACTGTCTATCAGCTTTACTCAATAAGCTTATGACTTCCATGCTAGAGATGCCCCGATCTCGATTTATTGGATTGGGTTGAAAGCTTTTATAGTAGCCTTGTTTGTGATGTATTTACCCGCAACAAATTTTTCCATCTTGCTTATTTACTTAAAAAATATACCCTTATTTAAGTTAAACGCATAAAAACTTAAATAACAAATTTATAAATTAAGCTGAATTGGTTTTTTATTAATTAAAAGTCCCTTAGATAAAGTATTCAAAAGTGTTGGTTTAGTTAATATTATAAATAACCTCCTATAATAGATAGATACCCATACTGAAGATTTGAATAGGGGTTATATGGATGTTGGTGTTCGTTTAAAATAAAATTGTACAAATTGTACAATTTTTTGTATCTTTGAATTGCAATGACTATGAAAATTTTAGAAGTTAAAACCAATTTAGAGACTAAATCCATAATCTCTTTGGTTACTAAAAATAAAGCAAAATTACCATCTATAAACGATGGGTGGAGATTTAATTTCAGTAAGCACTCGACAGGAAAAGATTACGAAACCTATATTCTCAAAACAGATAAGACACCTGAAATAATTGAAGGATGTTTAATCATAAATACTAAAACCCCATTTCAAGTCTATATGGCGTTTGTGGAAGTTGCCCCGCATAATAAAGGAAATGAGAAAAAATATGATAGAGTTGCTGGTTGTCTAATTGCCTTTGCTTGCAGACAAAGTTTTATTAATGACAAAGAAGGTTATTTAGCCTTCGATGTATTAGAAGACAAAAAAGAAAATGAATTACGATTAATGAAATTATACAGTCAAAAATACAATGGGGTAAGACTTGACAATTCTACAACAATGATTATTTTACCAAAGGGAAGTGAAAAATTGATAAACGAATTTTTAAAATAAAAGGTTATGAAAAAGACAGAAATCTTGCCTAAAGACATTTGGAATGATGAAAAACTCAATAATGTAAATGAGTTTATCAAGAATCATTCTGACAATCAATCTAAAGAAAGAAAAATCAAAAATAAACTTCTTTCTATTCAATATAAATTGGAAGATTATATAGAAAGAGATGATATCGAAGAAAATGAAGTGCTCGATATATTGGATTTTGTGAAAATGTATTTAAAAGCATTGGATATAACAAAATTGGATTTGGCAAACTACTTTGGAATGAGGGATAGTAATCTACATAAATATTTGACAGGAAAGAGAAAATTAAATCCAGAAATTGTATTAAAAATCAGTTCATTTTCTCACACCAAACCTGAATATTGGTATAGAGTACAAGTGAAGAATGAGCTTATGAAATTAAAAAAAGAAAGCGCAAAGGATTACGAAAAATACGATTATAAAAAATTATTATCATTATAAAAAACGCTTACTAACAAAAAAACTGAAGTAAAAAAAATACTCTTTTTGACTAATTTTTAGACGATATTTATCTAGGCTTTTGGATTTATAAACTGGATCTGTAAGCTCTCTTTTTTGTTATGCTTTAATTTCTATTGGGTTTAATTCCCCGAGGCTTGCCTCGAGTTTTGAGGAAAGTTTGAAAACGGATGGTTTTCATCAATCAAAAAAAAGCCCTCTAAATGCCTCGTGGGCTTGCCCCGAGGATTCTTTACTAGGGGAGCATCATTATTAAAGTACCTATTTTTCGAAAATAAATAGTATCCCTGAAAATAATTATGAATACGAAGATGACGAAAACCTGCGTTTGATCTATAAGGAAAAGATAGGTGAATAGTGCTGGCAGACAATTCGTTGGTTTAAAACCTTGAGTTCAACATTTTTAGTGGTGAATCAAAAATCCCTTGGATAAAGTATACAAAAGTGTTAGTTTAGTTAATATTATAAATAACCTCTTATAATAGATAGATACCCATACTGAAGATTTAATAGGGTTTATATGGATGTTAGGTGAAATTTGACAAAACATAAATAATTAATGAAAATATTTATTTTACATTCCTCTAAAAACGCTAATTACGGAAATGCACTTGTAAACCTTTTAACAGGAATTGGAATTAGTGGAGACCAAATAATTTTCACGAGTAATGATGCTTATGGAATCCCAATAGGACAAAACATATTTGATTGGCTGAAAAATCAGATAGTTGAAAAACCTTATGTTTTATATCTTCTTTCATCCGAATATTATAAAAGTGTCGCCTGTTTAAATGAAATGGGAGCAGCTTGGGTTATAGAAAATAAACATACTATGATTTTCACTCCAAATTTCAAATTAGATAGTTATGAATTTCAAAATGGAGCTATTGACCCAAGAGAAATCGGATTTTACATTAACAATAATGACAAATTAATTGCATTTATAGATTCATTAAGAACTGATTATAATGTGACAACAAATCCAGTTTTAATAAATCAAAAAATAAGAGAGTTTTTAGATGTAATTGGAAATTTTAATACAACCGCAACAACAGAAATAAAAAATGAAACATTAAAAAAGTCAGTAATCGCTGATGCAATTTTTCAAGGAAAGAAAGAAACAAAACTGACTGAAAAAAGTAATAATTCACCAAAAAAATACGTTGGAAAATCTCGGTTTTTTAACGATCTAATGTGTGGTAAATTGAAAGATGAAGAAGTAATTTTAACACATTATATAATAGACACAGCTAGATTTAGATTATTCACAGGTTGGCAAGAAAGTCAAGAATTAGATAAAATTAAAGCTTGGGAAGATGTGAATGGAATCAATAGTACGTTATCTGACAATTACGAGAGTGCATTGAGAAGGTTTGAAATGAAAAAGTTAATTTCTGTTTCCGCTGTGACAAGTGGTGGAAAAACTAAAGAGTTGCAGATAATTGAAGAGCTTCAAGATGAATTATTGGATTTGCCAACAGAGGTAGGTGAAAAAATAAATGAAATAGTTGATAACAATCTAAAAACAGAATCGGAACAGTTTAATCCAGACAACTGGAATTAAAAACTGCACCCAGCAAAGAACTGTGTTAAAAAAAACAACACTTTTTTTTTATTAATTTTTGACACTATTTATCTAGGCTTTATTGTGTATAAGCCTTAAAACTACACATGAATAATAAATTATGCTGTTTTTGATTTCCTATTTTACTGATGTGGTTACGTCCATTTACCCTGCTTCCATTTTTTCTAATCACTGGTGTTATACCTGCATAACTACAACGCTGTGATGCAGATTCAAACTTCGAAAACCCGTCTGTAAAGACAACCAACATTACAGCTGCTATATTCCCAATTCCTGGTGTCGTTTTTAGCCGCGTTAACACGTCTTGATGCTCTTGTTTTGTCTATGAGTTTATTGAATTTCTTTTCCCAAGTGGTTAGCGGCTTATTTTTATAGGCCTTTTTTAAAATATGATTTTTAAAATTTCGTTTTTTTAAAACCTCAGCATTTTTCTTTGATTGATAACCTTTATCTACTTTTAAAAGAATGTCTTCTGGTAAATCTGCACTGTCTAATACCTCTTCTAAATTTGCTATTTCATTGGTGCTTGCCTTTTGGTTAACACCGCTAAAACCAAACCTTCATTATCTGTAACGTTATGTTTTTAGCCAAACCTGTATTTCCCACCTTTCTTTAACCAAGCTGCATCTTTATCTACACTATCTCCTTACTCTTTAGTAAGTTTAACTTGCTGCTCATCTGTTCTATCCTCTGTAACTTTATGATTGGTTTTGCCTTTAGGTTTTAATAATGTGTCAATTATTTGACTCACTTTTTCCCAATCTAAAAGAAAGTTGATTTGTGTAAAGACTATTTTTTAAATGTTTCTTGTGCATAAATCACAAATACTGTCTGCTAAAGTGGAATTATAATATGTTTTTATGAAGGAAATACGAAGAATTAAATCACTGATGAACAATACTATAAAGCTAAAAAAAATAATTTATTTATGGCTTTTTATCTTGCCATGGTCTTTATTCTTATCTTGTATTTTTTGTATTAAAATCAACCAATCTACATTAAATAATCACCTATTTCATTAATACTTTTAGGAATGCACTAAAAAGAATTAATTTCATTAAATCATGAATGAAAAAAAACCATCCAAAAATAAAGGGAACTTATCAGAAAGGGATATTTGCACCAAATTTATAAACCCTGCAATTGAAAAAGCAGGATGGAACATGAGGACACAAGTGAGAGAAGAAGTTTCTTTTACAGATGGACGTATTATTGTTCAAGGTAAATTGTACACCAGAGGGAAAAGTAAAAGAGCCGATTATATCCTGTACTATAAATCGAACATTCCAATTGCAATTATCGAGGCTAAAGACAATAAAAAAGCGGTTGGCCATGGCATGCAACAAGCCTTAGAATACTCAGAGATACTGCAAATACCATTTGTATTTACTTCTAATGGAGATTCATTTGTCTTTCATGATAAAACAAGAACTGATGGAATTCTAGAAGAAGAGCTCACTTTAGATAACTTTCCTTCTCCTGAGACCTTGTGGAAGACCTATCTAAAGCATACCAATATTGAAACTCCAGAGGCGAAAGAAATCGTGGAGAAAGATTATAATGTGGATGATAGCGGAATGAGTCCAAGGTACTATCAACAAAATGCAGTGAATAGAACCTTAGAAGCAATTGCGAAAAAGCAAGAACGAATTATTTTGGTGATGGCAACTGGTACTGGAAAAACCTATACGGCGTTTAACATCATCTGGCGTTTGTGGAAAACAGGAATCAAGAAACGCATCTTATTCCTTGCCGATAGAACTGCGCTACTAACACAAACAAAGAATGGTGATTTCTCTCCTTTTGGAAATGACATCATGCATATTATTAAAAACAGAAAGATTGATAAATCCTATCAAATCTATTTTGCATTGTACCAAGGTTTAACCAGTACGGATGAAGATAAAAATGCCTACAAAGAATTTAGTCCAGAATTTTTTGATTTAATCGTAATTGACGAATGCCATAGAGGAAGTGCTTCTGAGGCTTCAGCTTGGCGAGCCGTATTAGATTATTTTTCTTCAGCAACACAAATTGGACTTACAGCTACACCAAAAGAAACCAAAGATGTTTCCAATATGGAATACTTTGGAGAACCTGTTTACACCTATTCTTTAAAACAAGGTATTGATGACGGCTTTTTAGCCCCTTATAAAGTGGTAAGAATTACTACTAATGTAGACGAAGGCTGGAGGCCTACGGCTGGTTTGCGAGATAAGTATGGCAATGAGGTTGAAGACCGTGTCTATAATTTAAAAGATTACGATAGAACATTAGCTATTGATGAACGCACTGAACTTATAGCAAAAAAAATTACTGAATATCTAAAAGCAACTGATCGCTACGCAAAAACCATTGTTTTTTGTGTAGATATAGATCATGCCAATAGAATGCGACAAGCATTGGTTAATGAAAATGCAGATCTAGTGGCTAAAAACTGGAACTATTGTGTAAAAATTACGGGGGACGATGAGGTTGGAAAACAGGAGTTGGATAATTTTACAGACGTTGAAGAACGTTTTCCGGTGATTGCAACTACTTCAAAAATGTTGACCACAGGAATAGATACTAAAATGGTAAAATTAATTGTTTTAGAATCTAATATCAACTCTGTTACCGAGTTTAAACAAATTATAGGAAGAGGGACACGAATTAGAGAAGCAGAAGGTAAAGTGTTTTTCACGATAATGGATTTTAGAAAAGCCACCAATATTTTTGCAAGACCAGATTTTGATGGTGATCCTGTACAAATTTATGAACCAGAACCAGATGAACCAGTAGTGCCACCAGATGAAGGTGACATTCCCCAGCCAGGTGAAAGCAATCCAAATGATCCGGAATCAGCTCTACCTTCAACACCAGATATATCCATCGATGGACAGCCTGAAAAGGTAAAAAAATATTTTATCAATCAGATTCCTGTTACTGTAGTTAACGAGCGCGTGCAGTATTATGGAAAAGACGGTAAGCTTATTACAGAATCTTTAAAGGATTACTCTAGAAAAAATATTGAAAAAGAGTTTGCTTCACTGGATGATTTTATTCAAAAATGGAATGACTCAGAGAAGAAAGAAGAATTGATCAAAGAGCTTGCAGAACATGGCGTATTGTTGGAAGCACTTAAGGAAGAGGTTGGCCAAGATTTAGACGATTTTGATCTCATATGCCACATTGCTTTTGATCAACCAGCCTTGACCAGACAGGAACGTGCTAATAATGTGCGCAAGCGTAATTATTTCACCAAGTACAGTGAAACGGCACAAAAGGTATTGAATAGCTTGCTGGATAAATATGAGCAAGAAGGGATCGGGTCCATAGAACAAGGTTCTATATTGAATGTACAACCCTTGAGCCAGATGGGTTCTGTAGTCGAGTTGGTTAGAGCTTTTGGAAAACGAAAAGATTTTGAACTAGCCATTAAAGAATTAGAAAACGAAATATATAATATTGCATAATTGAATATTTTAACCAAAATACAACAACCTGAGGGCAGGCGTCTTGAATTTAAAGAAGTACCACCCACAAATGCCGAGTTAGCAAGAACGATTGTTTCTTTTGCTAATGATGCTGGAGGCGAATTGTTTGTTGGAATAAAAAACAACCCAAGAGAAATTACGGGTTTACCGCAGCACCAACTAGATACTATAGAAAACCGAATAAGTAACATTGTAAACGATCAATGTACAATCATTGTTTTACCAGAAATTACCTTTATAGACCAAAAAACGATAGGGACCAGTATCTCTTTACAACCAGAAGAGGCTTACCAATTTGTATTGCGTCATATTTCACAAGGAACAGAGGACTACAAAGGGGTTTATAGAAATGACCGCTGGGAGTATCCTTTAATCGCCATTAGAGAAGTTATTAGAAATGCTGTAATTCATAGAGACTATTCACTTACCGGGAAAGATATTAAAATTGCCATTTTTGATGATAAATTAGAAATAACAAGTCCAGGGAAATTACTGCCTACTGTAGATTTTAATGATATGGACGCAGGACAATCAGACGTGAGAAACAAAGTGCTGGCACCCGTTTTTAAACGATTGGGTATTATAGAACAATGGGGAAATGGTTTACAGTTAATCGCAGACGATTTAAACGCATATCCAGAAATAGAATTGGCCTGGAAAGAAGCTGGAATCGCCTTTAGAGTCTCCTTTATTAAGAAAAACTATCAGGCGCAGCTAGAGTCACAGCTAGAGTTAAGGCACGAGTTAGAGCACGAGTTACAGCACGAGTCTTTATTCTCAAAAACACTACAAATTGTAGCAACAAAGACAAGTGCTACCAAAGAGATAGCACTAGCTTTGGGGCAAAAAAACATATCAGGATACCTAAAGAAAGTTATAGGGAAATTACTAGAACAACAACTTATAGAATGGACCATCCCTGAAACTCCTAAAAGCTCCAAACAACAATATAAAATAACAAAAAGAGGTGTTGCATTTTTGCAACTCCTCCATAAAAAAAACGAATGAGTAACATAGTAATCAACATAAAAGGAATACGCGATATCATGCGTAAGGACACAGGAGTAGATGGAGATGCACAACGCATCTCACAAATGGTATGGATGCTTTTTATGAAAATATTTGCCGACAAAGAAGAAGAATGGGAAATTACCATAGACAACTATGAATCTCCTATTCCCGAAAACTTAAAATGGCAAAATTGGGCGGCAGACGATGAAGGCTTAACAGGTGATGCCTTAATGGACTTTATAGAAACCGATTTGTTTCCAGCCTTAAAAAATTTAGATATTACGATTAGCCCTCAAGCAAGAATTATACGTGCCGTTTTTGATGACACCTATAATTACATGAAAAACGGGACACTCTTCCGTCAAGTGATTAATGTGATCAATGAAATCGATTTTAACAACTCTACAGACAGTCATTTGTTTAACGATCTCTATGAAACCATTTTAAAAGAACTGCAAAGTGCTGGTTCTTCAGGTGAGTATTATACACCTAGAGCAGTCACACAGTTTATGGTAGATATGGTAAATCCACAATTGGGAGAAAGTGTATTAGATCCTGCTTGTGGTACTGGTGGTTTTTTAACCTGTACTATCGATCATGTAAGAGCACAAGTAAAAGATGCTACCGACAGAGATGTATTGCAAAAGTCCATCCGTGGTATTGAGAAAAAACCATTGCCGCATTTACTGTGTACCACTAATTTAATGTTGCATGGTTTTGATTTGCCTGTAGTGCGCAGGGATAATTTATTGAGTAAACCCTATGCCGATTGGGGTACAAAAGACAAGCTGGATATCATACTCTCCAATCCACCTTTTGGCGGTGTAGAAGAAGATGGAACCGAAACCAATTTCCCTGCTAAATTTAGAACCAAAGAAACAGCCGATTTATTTTTAGCCTTAATCATTAAACTCTTAAAAAATAAAGGACGTTGTGCGATTGTATTGCCAGACGGTACTTTGTTTGGCGAAGGCATGAAAACACGACTTAAAGAAGAACTCTTAGATAAATGCAACCTACATACCATTGTACGATTGCCTAATGGTGTTTTTAACCCCTACACAGGCATTAAAACCAACCTGTTGTTTTTTGAAAAAGGAACCCCTACTAAAGAAGTTTGGTATTATGAACATCCGTATCCTAAAGGAGCCGTAAGCTATAATAAAACCAAACCCATACATATTAAAGAATTTGATGTAGAAAAAGCCTGGTGGAACAATCGTGAAGATGAAAAATTCTCTAAAAATGCATGGAAAGTTTCTATTGAAGAGATTAAGAAAAGAGGTTATAATCTGGACATTAAAAATCCACACCAAGAAGTAGATACCTTGGCAAGTCCAGAAGTATTGTTAGAGAAATATACCGCTACAGAACAAAAAATTTCCACGATACAAGATAAGATTATAAACGTATTAACCGAAGCTCTAAAGTAACCCAATTCCTGCGAAAGCAGGAATCTTAAACACGCTATGCAACTACTACAACACTTTAAAGAACTTACGGTCCAGCCTAAAAATGCTCAAGAATTAAAAGGCTTGATTTTGCAATTGGCCATTCAAGGTAAATTGACGGCTAATTGGAGGGAAGAAAACCCAGAAGTTGAGCCTGCTTCTGTTTTAATGAAGCGCATACAGAAAGAAAAGGCGGAACTTGTTAAGGATAAGAAAATTAATAAGGAAAAGCCCTTATTAGAAATTAGTAAAGATGAACAAGCCTACGATCTACCTAATGGTTGGATCTGGAGTAGAGTTAGAGACTCTGGGTTTACGCAAACAGGAAGTACTCCTCCAAAAAAGAATCCTGAAAATTATGGTAATTATATTCCATTTATAGGGCCTGGAGATATTTCTAATAAATTGATGAGGTATCCAACTGAAGGTCTCTCAGAATTAGGAATTTCTGTTGGAAGATTAATTCCTGAAGATTCTTTGATGATGGTTTGCATTGGAGGAAGTATTGGTAAATGCAACATAAATGAGATTGATGTTAGTTGTAATCAGCAAATAAATACTATTACTCCAATATTAATACCAACGATTTATATCAAAGCAGTTTGTCAATCACCTTTTTTTCAATCTAACGTGTTAGATAAATCATCTGGCTCGGCCACACCAATAATCAATAAAGGTAAATGGGAATCTTTACCGATTCCAATTCCACCACTCGAAGAACAAAAGGAAATCGTAAAAGTTGTAGAAATCCTATTTAAAGAAATAGAACAATTAGAGCAATTAACTTCGGAACGTATTGCTTTAAAAGAAGATTTTGTAACTTCTGTATTGAACCAACTGAGTACCAATACCACTAAAGAAAACTGGACTTATTTACAAGCCCATTTTAAACCTTTCTTTAATGAAACTACTAACATTAAAAAATTACGAGAAACGGTATTGCAATTGGCTGTTCAAGGGAAGTTAACAGCAGACTGGCGCACTTGCCATCCTGAGCTTGCCGAAGGATCTCATCATGCAAGTGAACTCTTAAAACGCATACAAGAAGAGAAAGCACAGCTTGTTAAGGATAAAAAGATAAAGAAAGAAAAAGTATTGCCAGCGATTACTGAAGATGAGATTCCTTATGAATTGCCTGTTGGGTGGGTTTGGTGTAGGTTGGGAGATGCCAGTAAGCAGATTACAGATGGCGAACATCAAACACCTCCGAGAATTGCATCAGGTAGAAAATTACTTTCAGCCAAGAATGTAAGAGACGGGTTTATTAATTATGAAAACTGTGATTATATAAGCGAAATACATTATCAAAAATCGATTAAAAGGTGTAACCCCGAAATTGGAGATTTACTGATTGTTTCGGTCGGGGGAACTATTGGAAGGGTTTCAATGGTAACCAAAAATATATCATTTGCTTTAGTTAGAAGTGTTGCAATGGTAAAGAATCAAGGATTAGAACCAGATTATTTAAGATGGGTAATGAATTCTCCATTATTAAAGGATATCATTGAATCGAAGAAACGAGGTGGTGCCCAGCCTTGTTTATATTTAGGTGAGATAAAAGATTTTACTTTTCCAATTGCACCACTAGAAGAGCAAAAAGCCATTGTTGAGAAAGTAAACGCTTTAATGGAGTTGTGCGATGGGTTAGAGCAAGAAGTGCGACATAGTCAGGAGCAAAGTGAGTTATTGATGAAGAGCTGTTTGCGGGAAGTTTTTGAGGGGAAAATTAAAACTGTATTATGATTAATAAATATAATTTTTATAAAGAACTCTATTACCATGAGTTTCAGCGAAAGGATGGTATAGATAGTTCGATAGGGTTTCCAGTGACTTTATTTACATTAATGGTAGCAGGAAGCTTTTTTCTGATTGAAAAAATAGATTTTAAAAATGCTTTTTTCGGTTTAGGAATACTAAATTACATAATCACTACATTAATGATTTTGTTTATCATAAGCTTAATTATAGCTATGTTCTATCTCTCAAAAACGTATTTAAATATGTTAGGAAAATACAATTATCTGCCATTTGCATCAGAATTACAGAATAGGGAAATTGAGCTAGAGGAGTATTACAAAGAATTTTATGAAGAACAAGAATACAGCGATAAAAAGAAACGTAACAAAATACATATAAGTAAAGAGAAAGCTTTCATAGATGATTTAGTTGGATACTATGTAGATTATTCAACTCATAATCAAGAAATTAATGATAAGCGATTAAAATATCATTACCGTACGCGACAGTTTCTTGTTATTTCTTTAGGTATTCTATTATTATTAACTGTATCAATTTTAATCAAATTATGAGCAATCAAAAACCGCCATCGCCACCGCCACCACCACCAGGTAGACAAGTTAGAAGCATTCCATTACAACCAGGGAGACCAGCAAATCCGCCGAGACCAGCACCGCCTAGTCCGAAGAAGTAGATTGAGTTATTGAGGATCAAGAAAATCGAATATGAATTATATTCAATTCAATACCTCATGCTTAAAGGAAAAACAATTCATAGAAGGTGCTTAAAGTGAGCTTAAAAACAGAAAGGTATAGCCCTTAGGCTGAGAATTAGTTTTACTAAAAATGGAAAACTATGGAATTAAAATTTTACATTCCTTTTAAAGTAACTTCATCCGTAAGTGGTTATGAGTCACTGTTGAGATTACAAAACGATCTTGCTGGTTATCATAATAAAACAATTCAATTGAGTTTCAAAAATGTAACGTGGCTGGAAGCTAATTTAACGGCTATAGTTGGCGCTGTGATAGAAGATTTAGAGAACAGAAAGAACAAAGTTAAATTGATTGATTGCGAAATTTTCCATAATAAAAATGACATTTTAAGTCGAAATGGGTTTTTTCCATATTATGGTGTGGAATTGAATCACAATAGATACGGTAGTACTCAGATTACCTATAAAAAATTCAAAGAAAAGCAGTCTCATGAATATAATGATTTCATTCAAAGAGAACTTATGAACAATTCTGAATTCCCAAGACATAGCAAGCGATTGGGAGATAAAATAAAGGAAAATATATATGAGTTATTTGAAAATGCTCGTACACATGGTAAATGCAAACACATTCATACTTGTGGCCAGTTCTATCCAAATAAGAAAAAGCTGCACATTACTATTGTTGATACAGGTCATACTATTGTTAATAATGTCCATCACTATTTAAAAAAGACATTGCCTCCATCAGCTTGTATTGATTGGGCCATGAAAACTGGTAATACGACTAAAGAAGGTAATATACCTGGAGGTTTAGGGCTTGGATTAATTTTTGATTTTATAAATGTAAATAGGGGCAAAATTCAAATAGTATCTTCAAATGGTTATTGGGAATTGCGTGAAGGTCGAATAACTAAAGAAGACCTCAATTTTAGCTTTAATGGAACAATTGCTAATTTGGAGTTTGATTTATCCGATAATAATACGTATCTTATAATTGATGAAGTAGTAGATTTAGATAATATTTTTTAATTTTGCAATACTTTAAAAACCTATGAATTACATAAAAGTTTCTGACACTATATCTGGCAGTTTTGCAGTAGCTACTGAAGATGGACAAAAGATATTTGATTTGTTAGAGAGGTCACTTTCTGATAAGCTAAAAGTTGATTTAGATTTTGAGGGTATCCATGTTATGACCACAGCTTTTCTAAATGCAGCTATAGGACAGTTATATTCTAAATTTACTACAGTTGAAATAAAGCCTTATTTGCATCTAATCCATGTTGCAGATGATGATAAAATTCTTTTCAAGATTGTAACAAGTCGAGCAAAAGAATATTTTGCTCAAAGAGAGATATCTGATAGTAAATCTGATGAAGCGTTATATGGCAAAGATTAATATTGATGACTTTACACCTAAAGTAACACAATCTTACTTTTTAGATACCAATGTTTGGCTTTTGCTTTATGGAGATATAGCAAACTTCCAAAGAAGAGAACAGGCAAAGTATTCTAAAGTACTAAAAACTTTTATTGATAGAGATTGCTCTGTTTTTTTGACTTCAAATATTATTTCTGAATTTTCTAATGTTCTTCTTCAAAAAAGCTTCAAAGAATGGAAGTCAAAAAGTGAAAATGTAGGAAGGAGATTTAAAGATGATTTTGTTAGGACTTCTGTTTATGCAGATCAAGTTGAATTAATAACAACCCTAGTTCTTAAAATCACTAAATTGCCTTGTGTTCAACGTATTCCTGATGACTTTAATGCAGTTGATTTAAATTTAATTTTGGAAAAGTTTAAAATTATAGATTTCAATGATGCTTACATTGCTGAAATTTGTAAGCGTAAATCATTGAAACTTATTACTAATGATAGAGACTTTTTTAGCTTAGAAAGTGAAATAGACATTGTCTCAGCTCTTGCATAATTTTTACCACTCAAATTTATTTACGAAAATTTAAAACCAATTATATTGGATTGAATACTCAATAATAAACAGCATACTTATCTTCTTAAATGAGATAGTTTCTCTTCCAGATTTCTTCTTTTCATTTAAATTTAGTGAGGGAATAAAGAAGCCTTTGATTGAGAGACTTAAAGTAATTGATAAATAAGGAAGTATTAGAGCATCCTCGATAGCTTGGGATTTAAATATGCCTAACAAAACAAAGGAAAGACATATGAACCTTTTAAACGATATGTGTGCTGCAGATTATATAGGCTCTATTATAACTGGTGGTGATGAAATAAATAAAGAGTTGAGTAAATATATTAATTGAGTAGTATAGAATTAAAAAAGAACCATTGGCGTGGGAAGATCTATCAGATATAAAGAAAACAATTAATCATGCCAATCTGTTGTACAAATTTTATTTGTGCTAATTAGAAGAAGCAGTTATTTAATAACAACTGCTATAAAATTATCAATAATCAAATTTTAAGGAGAAGATTCAAAACTTTAGAAAAATTTAAAATAACCAAACCTCAAATCATACAAATATTCTAACCAGCCGTTTCACAAAACAGTCTTTGAGAAGCAGAAATAACTAAGATCTTGGAGTGTTAGATCAAGCCTAAATAAGTATACCTCCCGCCCAAATCTTTCAATAGACAGAGCTTCTTTTATCTAAAATTCTACTGAGTTTTCCACCTTGACTTCTTGGAATTGAAAGGTGTGGTTTTAAGTCTATATCCATCGTAATACCAATGGTATTTTTCATTTTCATCCCTATGGCTTTTATAAAATCAAGATTGTCTTTTTCCATACCTGGAGCAGTCTCTACTTCAAGAGTAACACAATCCATAGCTCCTTTTTTATCCACTACCAATCTGTAATTTGGACTAAGTCCTTCGATCTGATAAATCACTTCTTCAACTTGAGTATGGAATAAATTCACTCCTCTTATGATAAGCATATCATCAGATCTTCCTTTAATAGCTGACATTTTAATGTGAGTGCGTTTTGCATTTTTATCATAATTGATAGAGCAAATATCGTTTGTCCAATAGCGTAATAAAGGAAAGGCTTCTTTGGTTAATGTGGTAATCACTAATACGCCCTCTTCACCATAAGGGAGCGGGACTCCCGTATCTCTATCGACTACTTCGGGATAAAAATGATCTTCCCAGATGTAACAACCTGTTCCTCTTTCTTCCACATCCTCCTGAGAAACACCAGGACCTATAATTTCACTTAAACCATAAATATTAGTTGCTTTGACGTCTAGCCCATCTTCAACCTGATTCCGAATAACCTCAGTCCAAGGTTCAGCTCCTAGAACAGCATATTTTAAAGCTAGATCTTTTGGGTTAATCCCATTTTTTATAAGCTCATCCGATAAAGTTTGGGCATAAGAGGGGGTGCAGCAGATCACTTCAGGTTTAAAATCTTGTAAAATTGTCAATTGTCTTTCAGTTATTCCTCCAGAAACAGGGATTACTGCCATACCTAATTTAGTTGCTCCTCCGTGAATTCCAAGTCCTCCCGTAAACAGCCCGTATCCATAAGCATTATGCAATTTCATCCCTTTCCTAGCTCCACCACAATACAGCGATCGTGCAGTGACTTCGTCGAAAATATCTAAATCGTTCTGAGTATAGCCTACCACAGTAGATTTACCAGTTGTTCCACTTGAGGCATGAATCCGACGTATCTGATCCATGGGTTTTGCGAACATTTTGAAGGGATAGTTAGCTCTTAAGTCTGCTTTCTTAGTGAATGGTATTAAATATAAGTCATCAACTGATTTGATATCATTATGACTCAGACCTATATTATCAAATTGATTTTTATAAAAAGGGACATCGCTATACAAACGTTTAACCATAGAAGAAAGACGAGCATTTTGTAAGTCTCGAAGTTTTTCTAAAGGCATATTTTCAATTTCTGAATTATACATTTTGAAATAATTATAAATTTAAAATTTGGCCATAAGTAATTGCTGAAAGATAGAGCTTATTGGACTTAACTGTTTTCAATAATCATATCTGCTGCCTTTTCTCCAATCATAATTGTGGGAGCATTGGTGTTACCAGAAGTCACAGAAGGCATGATGGAGGCATCGGCAACTCTTAGCCCTGAAATACCGTGTACTTTTAATTCAGGATCAACCACAGACATGCTATCTATCCCCATTTTGCAAGTTCCTACCATATGGTGGTAAGTTCCGCAAGAATTTCTTATATACTCTTCAATTTCTTTTTCTGAAGCATTTTTACCAGGGAAAACCTCTTCTTTAGTCCACTCTTTCATAGCGTCTGTGTATCCTAATTTCTGACATAGTTTTACAGCTTCGTAAAGCGCATCATAATCTGCTTTTTCACCTAGATAATTTGGATCAAGATAAGGGGTGTCCTCTGGATTGTTTGAATTTAATTTAACCTCTCCACGGCTCACAGGTCTGATTAATCCAGCGCAAAGTGTAAACGCGTTTTCAGGTCCTTCAAATCCTGGACTGTAATAGGGTAGGCCCATAAAAAGCGGCTGTAAATCGGGGACTAACATATGTTCTCTACTCTTCCAGAAAAGTTGAGCTTCAAGTAAATTGGCTTGTGGAGGAGGGATTTGTTGTTTTGCTTCAAATATGACACTTACCAATAAGTGATCATGCAAGTTTTGCCCTACACCTGGTATATCTGCTATGCAATCTATATCATACTCTTTTAAATGATCTGAATTTCCAATCCCAGATAGCATCAATAGCTGGGGTGAACCGATGGTCCCAGCAGAAAGAATGACTTCTTTAGAGGCATTTGCTATACTTAGTTTTTCATCTTTTTTATAAGTAACACCTGTGCATTTCTTTCCTTCAAAATTTAGCTTTTGAGCATTTGCATTTGTGATGATAGTTAGGTTTTCTCTATCTAGTATAGGCACTAAAAAGGCTTTAGCAGTAGAACAACGCTCACCTTCAGGAGTTACCGTGATATGATTCATACCAGCTCCCCAAATTTCTTTGCTGAAGTCATCTGTAGTTGGTAATCCCATTTCTTTACAGGCTTCAATAGCTACATAAGAGATCGGATTTGGTTTTTTTATAGAGGTCACGTGCAGAGGACCTTGATCTCCGTGAAAATCATCAGCACCATCTTCAAATCTTTCTGACTTTTTGAAATAAGGAAGTACACTTTCATAATCCCAACCTTGGCAACCTTGATAGGCCCAATTATCATAGTCGGTATGATGACCTCTAATATAGATCATACCGTTTATACTGCTACTTCCTCCTAAGGTCTTACCTCTTGGCCAGTATCTCGGGGTATTACCAGCATTTTTTTGAGGGATCGTCATATATGCCCAATCGCTTTCAGTTTGCCATGTAGCTGGCCATCCTGATGGAGCATGAATATTTGGATCCTTATCAGGACTTCCAGATTCTAATAATAGAACTTTCGTTTTTGGATCTGCAGTGAGTCGATTTGCTATCACGCAACCTGCGGAACCAGCGCCAATAATGATGTAATCAAAATTCATTTTTATTTTTTTTAGAGTTAGACAACTACTATTTTTTTTAAACTAGAACAGGCTTCTTTATGCTAATAACCTGAGGACGTGTAACAGCTTTTAGGCCTTCAATACCAAATTCTACCCCGTAACCTGAATCCTTAATTCCACCGAAGGGAACCATGGGATGTATAGCACCATGTTGATTTATCCATACAGTTCCTGCTTGTATTTTTGAAGCTACTTTGGCCGCTTGGTCCAAATCATCTCCCCAAACAGAACCTCCTAAGCCCGTTTTAGTATCATTAGCTTTTTGAATTGCTTCTTCAACTATTTTATATTTAATTATTGGAAGTACTGGGCCAAACTGCTCCTCATCAACAATTCTGTGTCCGTT
Organism: Psychroflexus torquis ATCC 700755; assembly: GCF_000153485.2. Classification (NCBI taxonomy): domain Bacteria; kingdom Pseudomonadati; phylum Bacteroidota; class Flavobacteriia; order Flavobacteriales; family Flavobacteriaceae; genus Psychroflexus; species Psychroflexus torquis. The sequence continues at coordinate 3,033,940 of NC_018721.1, forward strand.
ATCTACATTTCCTAAAAGTGTTATTGGATAAAAGTAGCCTGGACCACCCAGTGGACTTCCACCACAAATAACTTCGGCACCCTTAGACTTAGCATCCTTAACGAGGTCATTTACTTTGTCAAATTGCATTTTATTTTGAATTGGGCCCAAAACAATACCGTCTTCCATTCCATTGCCCATAGGCATTTTTGAAGCTAAATCACTAAGAACCTCAACTACAGCATCATAATCATTTTCATGAACGTATAATCGTTTTGCACAGGCACAGGTTTGCCCCATATTGATAAAAGCTCCCCAAAATAAATCTTCTGCTTTAGACTTCATATCAGTGCCTGGGAGTATTATAGCTGCGTCATTTCCACCACACTCAAGGGTTAACCTAGCCATATTACCTTTTGAGCTTTCTATGATTCTTCGTGCAGTAGAAGCACTTCCAGTAAACATAATCTTATCAACATCTTTATGTTCTACCAAACTTGCACCTATGTCTCCGCCTCCAGACACCGTATTTAGAACTCCTGGAGGTAAAACAGTATTAATAAGTCTTACCATTTCCAAAGTTCCAATAGTCGTGTATTCAGACGGTTTTAAAACAACTGTATTACCCGCCCTAATAGCAGGAATGATTTGCCAAATAGCAATCATCAAAGGCCAGTTCCATGGAGCAATTGCTCCAATAACACCTACGGGTTTACGATGTAATTCATCTTTTCTTGTATCATCCTCAAAAATCGCTTCTACAGGCAAGTCTAATGAAGCAGGGACTTGCGTCCACCCAACACAAGCTTGCATTTCAAACATGGAGCCCGGTCCAGCCATGGGCTTACCTTGTTCTTCTGTGATCCATTTGGCCAAATAGGCGGTATTCTCCGCTAGAATATCTGCTACCTTATTCACAGTGGATTTTCGTTCTTCATCAGATTTTGCAGCCCAAGAGGGTTGTGCCGCTTTTGCAGCAGCAACAGCTTGAGAGACATGGTCCTTATTAGACATGGAAGCTGAGCCAATTAAATCTCCCGTGGCGGGATTTTTTACATCAAAGGTTTTTTCTGTTGAGATGGATTTCCCATTTATAGTAAAAGCATAATTTTTCATAGGTGTAAATTTTATCCTTATTAATTACTAGCAATCTATTGAAGGATATCTGAAATTATTTACAGTATATTTCATTAATGCTTAATTTTATTACGCTCAAACTTAGAATATCATATTTTATGTCTATTTTAGAATTATTAATAATGAATCTGTGAAATATTTTAAATCATGCAAGACAAGTTTATAGAAAGGGCAACTCACTACCCACTTAAGCATGGGAGGCTGTCTTTATTTGAAACTAATTGTTCATGTAAGGATATTCAATTTCACTTCAAACAGTATGTGATGACATTGATGCTTTCAGGACATAAAACAATTGAAAGTGAAAATTTGAAGTTTGAGTTTTTTCCAGGCACATTTTTTATTCCTGAAAAAGAGAAAATTAATCAAGTTTCAATCCCCAATGCATCATTTACAAACCCAACCCAATGTCTTGTCTTAGAATTAAACCCTTCTTTTCTGAAGAGAGTTTATGAAGATATATTATACGCTGAAGGAACTGAAAAGTTACTTCAAAATCTTAGCAAGGTAGAAGCTAAACATCATTTTTTATCAAATGATCATTTATTAATAAATGCCTTTAAAAGGCTTTATGATATTCAACTTAATGATAACGCTGACTGTAAACCTTTGATTGATGAACTAGTGGTTAAAGAAATAATTTACCGATTATTTAGCACAGAAGGAATGGCTCTCCTCAAGCATAACTTTAAAAAAAGTATTGAAGATGATTGTATTCGTAGAGTTATCAACTACATAAGTCTAAATATAAGTCAGAAAATAACCATCGAAGAATTGACAAAGTTAGCAGGTATAGGGCAGACTACTTTTTTTAAACTATTTAAAAAGGCAACGGGGGCCACTCCTGTTGAATACATCTTAAAAGAAAGAATTAGGCAAGCAAAAATCATGATTCAGAAAGGAAGATTTAGCCTAAAGGAGATTGCTTATAAAAGTGGTTTTAATTCCTACGAATATTTTTGTAGTAGCTTTAAAAAGATCGAAGGCTTAAATCCTTCTCAATTAAAGGGTGAAATAGAAGTTTCGGTTTAATTTTAAAGTTATGTAATTTTAAGATTGATTTTAATAAAATCAGTTTCTAAGATTATTGGTAAAGTTCCAGCGTTTTGATGAGATACTTTGTTTAGCACTCATAGTTATCGTCTGCTGCTGATATTGGATTTTTGCATAGAGCGGACATTCGCCATTCTTTTTGGTCTTATCAGATTTAATAAAAAAGATAATTTGTAACATTTTTTTGTGTTTTTAAATTCATGCTAAACTGATTTAAAAACATCTTGAAACCCCTATTTTCACAGCGAATTCGGAGCGAATTCTTTTATTCTAGTTACCCCTTTTTAGGGAATCGAACCTAAATTAAAATAGGGTAACTAATAGGGTTACTAAACTTTGATATACTATGTGCCTTTTGAAGTTATCGAAAAAAGAAAAAACCCTTTAAAGACTGACTTTAAAGGGTTTTGTGGTTAATTAAGTTTCGTTTGAAACCTAGTATGGCGGAGAAAGAGGGATTCGAACCCCCGGAGGTGTGACCCTCAACAGTTTTCAAGACTGCCGCATTCGACCGCTCTGCCATTTCTCCGTTTGTTTAGAGCATTCGACATCCCGATTACTATCGGGGCTGCCATTTCTCCAATGGTCTAAAGAATTCAACATCCCGATTACTATCGGGGTTGCCATTTATCTAAATTCCTTTTCAGGATTTCTTTTCAGGATTTCTTTTCAGGATTTCTTTAGCAATTGCAAATATAGTAAGCTTTTTGATTTATCAAAACTATTCTAACTGGAATTATGATATTTTTTCTCTTCGACATTTCAAAAGTAGAATTCTGTATTTTTTTTGATTTTGAAGTATATCCAGTACCAAATTAAATTTATAATGTTGTATAGATAAATTGAATTATACTACGACGTAGCTCAGCACTGGTTTTTTGATGGATTGAAGTAAAAAATAATTAGGATAGCCTCAGTTACTGTAATTATTTTTGATAAAAGGCAGGCGAAAGAAGCCTGTGCCGAATTCGTTTCGGTAAAACGATTTATTGCGACATTATAGGTTTAATTAGGTATAAAAGCATTAAACTCTTATTTTAGCGCTAAACAATGAACCCATGAGAAAAATAATATTACCATTATTCTTAGCGATAAGCTTAGTAGGATGTAAAACACAAATGAAAGATGTGACTGAAGTTGATCCAAATCAATTTTCAAAAACCATCACATCTTCAGAATTGAGTGATTACCTGTATACCTTTAGTTCAGATGAATTTCAAGGAAGGGACACAGGTGAGCCCGGTCAAAAGAAAGCTGCCGAGTACCTAAAGGATTATTATACTAGTTTAAATATTCAAGGAGGCTCTTTTGAAGAGGAAGACTCTTATTTCCAAACCATTCCTTCAGCCTATTTTAATGACAAGTATAAAGCTAGTGAGAATGTAATTTCTATTATTAAAGGAAGCGTATTACCAGAAGAATATCTTGTGATTACTTCACATTATGATCACGTAGGGATGAAAGATGGGGAAATTTATAATGGAGCAGATGACGATGGTTCTGGAACTGTAGCCATCATGGAAATTGCTGAAGCTTTTCAAAAAGCAGTCTCCGAAGGGTATAGACCTAAGCGTTCAATTGTATTTCTTCATGTGACAGCAGAAGAAAAAGGCCTGTTGGGGTCTAAGTACTATTCTGAAAATCCAATTTATCCTCTAGAAAATACTGTTGCCAACCTTAATATTGATATGATTGGGAGGATTGATGAAGCCCATCAAGACGATCCTAACTATGTCTACCTTATAGGAAGTGATAAATTAAGCACAGACTTACATGAAATTTCTGAAAAGGCTAACTCTACTTACACCAATCTAAATTTAGATTATACCTATAACGATGAGAACGATCCAAACCGTTTCTATTACAGAAGTGATCACTACAACTTTGCTAAATTTGATATTCCGATCATCTTTTATTTTAACGGTGTTCACGAAGACTACCATCAACCAACGGATACTCCAGAAAAAATAGAATATGACCTTTTAGAAAAAAGAGCTAGACTTGTATTTTTTACGGCTTGGGAAATCGCTAATAGAGACGAAAGACCTTTTGTAGATAAACCGACCCTATAATAAAATATAAGCTTTAAAACAAAAAGCGGGGCATCTCAAGATGTCCCGCTTTTTGTTTTTAATCAATTTGTTTTAAATATCTGCTGACCCTTTACCCTGTCTAATGAGCTTTGGTTCGGTTTCTGTTAAATCAAATACTGTAGAGGCAACATTGTCCCCAAAGCCCCCATCGATGACAACGTCGACCAGTTTACCCCATTTTTCTGCAATAAGCTCTGGATCAGTTGTGTATTCTATAACATCATCTTCATCCCTTATGGAAGTAGAAATTATTGGGTTTCCTAGATGTTGGACCAAAAGTTGGACAATTTTATTATTAGGAACTCTTATACCAACCGTTTTCTTTTTCTTGAAGACAGAAGGCAATTTGTTATTTCCAGGAAGGATAAAAGTATAGGGACCAGGCAAGTTCCGTTTTAATATTTTGAAGGTTGTCGAGTCCAATTGTGCAACATATTCAGATAGATTGCTCAAATCCTGGCACACAAATGAAAAGTTTGCCTTTTCGAGTTTAATCCCCTTTATCCTCGCTATTTTTTCAAGTGCTTTTGTATTATTGATGTCACAACCAAGCCCGTAAACAGTATCTGTAGGATAGATCACTAAGCCACCTTTTTTTAAAATCTTAACGATGCGTTTTAATTCTTTTTCTGAAGGATTTTCTTCGTAAATTCTTATGAGTTCTGCCATGGTCTTAAAATATTAAATACAAAATTAAATTTACAAAAAAATTAATCAAGAGATGATTTCCTCTTGATGGTATTCACTCTATCTGTTATATAGGATACGATAGCGCCGAAGATGGCAATACCATTCAAAATCAAGATACTTGCCGTTAGTTTTCCAAGATCGGTGACAGGATAATAATCACCATACCCAACAGTAGTTATTGTGATATAACTCCACCACAGAGCATCTTCAGCAGTTTTAATATTACCTACATCTTTTTCAAAGTATAAGACCAATGTAGAGCTTAAAACCAAGATAACAGTAGAAACAAAAACAATGAAACCGTATAGACTTGCTTTTTTATGAGTTATTACAAATTTATAAAGGAGATGAAAGGATTTCATAATCCTAAAGATCCTAAAGATCCTCAATACCCTTATATATCTAAATTCTGAAACAACGGGAATAGATGATAACAGGTCTAACCACCCGTAAGTGAAGAAATAGCGCCACCTCTTTTTTCGTTTCCTCAATTGACTGATAAAATCGTATAAGAAGACTGCACACAAACCAAAATCATAGTAATTAATAAGCTTATTAATTTCAGAATCTTGTGGAATAAAATAGCTTACAGAGAGAAGTAGTATACTAAATATAGAGAGTAAAGCAATAATAAGGTTTGAGACCGAGAGCATCTAAGAGAGTATTTTCAATTTTGCAAATTTCAGAATTAGATTTTTCACACCTCCATTTTCAAACTTAATCTCTGCTTTCTTATCCATCCCCGCTCCTTCCACATTTAGGACCTCTCCTTTACCAAATCGAGTATGCTCTACCATTTGACCCACATCCAACTGTATAGGTTTTGCTTTTTGGGTAGGAGTAGAGTCTCCTTCTGGTTTAATCTTTCTAAGTCGTTTTAGTTGCTGTTCGGTTGGTTTATGACTTGGAGGAGGGGTCCCGTTTTCTGGTTTAGTTTGCCTTAACTTGGATTTATCTACTTCGTCAAATATATCTTTGTCGATAAGAGGTTTGTATCTATAATCGTCTTTTGGAATCATATAGTCTAGATACTTCTCATCGATTTCTTCGATAAACCGACTTGGTTCAGCATCAATCAATTTCCCCCAGCGGTATCTTGAAACAACATAGGTAAGGTAAGCTTCTTTTTCTGCTCTAGTCAAGGCTACATAAAACAATCGTCGCTCTTCTTCAAGTTCAGATCTAGTACTCAGGCTCATAGCAGAAGGGAATAAATCTTCCTCAAGGCCTACTATGAAGACGTAAGGAAACTCAAGTCCTTTGGCCAAGTGAATCGTCATCAAAGCAACGCGATCTTCATCGGCTGTTTCTTTGTCTAATGATGTCGCTAAAGCGATATCTTCCAAAAATTCTGTAAGCGATCCCTTAGCATCCACCAGTTCTTTTTGGCCTTCTACAAAATCGCTAATACCATTAAGTAGCTCTTCAATATTCTCTATTCTAGCAATTCCTTCTGGGGTGCCATCTTTTTTAAACTCCTGGAGAAGTCCTGTCTTTTTGGATACAATTTCTGTAATTTGAAAAGCATTCAAGGAGTCATTCTGAACTTTAAAACTCTTGATCATATTAACAAAGTTCACCAATTTTGTCTTAGTGCCTTTATTAATACTTAAGTCGAGTTTATTTATATTTTCGATAATTTCAAAAATTGTCCTTTTATAATGATTGGCCGCCAGTATCAGTTTGTCAATCGTAGTCTGACCTATGCCTCTTGAGGGATTGTTAATAACCCTTTTTAGAGCTTCCTCATCTTTTGGATTTACAATCAACCTTAAATAAGCTATAATATCTTTGACTTCTTTTCTTTGATAAAAGGATAGACCGCCATAAATACGGTAGGGGATATCCTTGCGTCTTAGGGCATCCTCAATAGATCTACTCTGGGCATTTGTACGGTACAATACAGCAAATTCTCCATTTTTGGCACCTTCTTGCATGCACTTCTCTGTAACAGAGTTGGCAACAAACCGGCCTTCTTCAGCATCATTCACCAGCCGATTTACATGAATTTTAGAACCCTCAAGGTTTTCCGTCCATACCACTTTGTCGAGCTTGGTTTTGTTTTTTTCAATAATGGAATTGGCAGCATCAACGATGTTTTTAGTAGACCTATAGTTTTGCTCTAGTCTAAAAGATTTTACATCGCTATAATCTTTTTGGAAATTTAAAATATTATTGATGTTGGCTCCACGGAAGCCATAGATACTTTGTGCATCGTCTCCCACCACACATATATTTTGATACCTATCACTTAAAGCTCTTACGATTAGATATTGAGAGTGATTCGTATCTTGATACTCGTCTACTAAGATGTATTTAAATTTTTGTTGGTACTTAGCCAATACCTCGGGAAACCGAGTGAGAAGCTCATTGGTTCTCAACAATAAATCATCAAAATCCATAGCTCCAGACTTGAAACAACGATCCACATATTCTTGATAGATTTCTCCTAGTCTAGGTCGCTTAGCCATTGCATCTGCTTCTTGTAATTCAGGGTTTTTTAAATAGGCATTTACCGTGATCAAACTGTTTTTAAAAGAAGAGATTCTCGATAAGATTTGTTTGTATTTATAGATGTCCTTATCAAGATTTTTTTCTTTAATAATAGATCTAATCAATTGTTGGGAATCGTTGGAATCGTATATCGTAAAGTTGGAAGGAAAACCGAGTTTACCCCCTTCAAACCTCAATATTTTAGCAAATACGGAGTGAAAAGTTCCCATCCATAAATTTTTGGCTTCTGCTCCAACAATTTTAGATATTCTATTCTTCATCTCCTTAGCTGCCTTGTTGGTAAATGTTAAGGCAAGGATATTGAAAGAGTCTACACCCTCACTCATCAAATAAGCAATTCTATAGGTTAACACTCTTGTTTTGCCAGAACCTGCTCCCGCGATCACAATCATTGGTCCGTCCTTCTGTAAAACAGCTTCGCGTTGAGCTTCATTAAGTTGTTTAATATAATCTTGCAAGATTCTAATTTTAAGTCATGTGGTTATTCGTTCAAAATTAATCAATTTACACCCAATCTTTAAGTCTTCCAGTTTTTAATTTATAGTCTAAAAAGCTAAAGTTGATCATAATATCTATATTTGAATCAAAATTAAGCAATGCAGTCAGCTTCAGAACTTTTAGGCTATTTATCTTATTTAATACCATCGATAATAGTAGGGTTGATAGCCTTTTATTTCTTTAAAACCTTTGTAGATCATCAAAAGGAAATGCACTATATGGAGCTTAGAAAAGAGAATAGGAGTGAAGTCTTACCCCTAAGATTACAAGCTTTTGAACGACTGGTCTTGTTTCTTGAACGCATTTCACCCGGCCAATTGCTTTCTCGGATAAAACCTGTTGGAGAAAATAAATACGATTATGAAACCTTACTTATATCATCAATAGAACAAGAGTTTGAGCATAATTTGGTTCAGCAAGTTTATGTAAGTCAAAAATGTTGGGATGCTATTAAGGCTTCCAAAAATTCGACGATTTCATTACTCCGAAAAACAGCTATGAGTGATAAAATCACCTCTGCTCAAAAATTAAGAGAAGTAGTGTTAACAGAGTTATTCGAAAGATCTTCACCAAGTGATACAGGTATTGCTTTTTTAAAAAATGAAATCCGGCAATTGTTTTAATATCGATTATTGAAAAAGGTCTTTTCTCGGATACTAAAATTTTGAGCTAGTTTATTAAGGACTTTAGAATGTTTTTCAGAGTTCATCAAGGTATCCATAAGTTCTCTGCAAAATTTTTTGAATTGCCACACAGGATGAAAAACGCCTTCCATTAAATCCTTATAATTTTCTTTTGAGAAGGTATCAATTTGGTATAAATATCCAAAAGCATTCTCTCTCACTTGGTACGGATAGCCTGCTTGAGTATGCTCGCTTAACTCACCATAAACAGAAAGCTTTTTATCAGGCTGATAATCTGGTGTAGCTAAGTTGAGAGTAAGCCAAAGGAGTTTTATATTTTTATTTTGAAAACCAACAGAAGCTTTCGTGGCCTCCAAATAGGTATGTCTATCTTCAGGGAAGGCTCTCCAGAGGTTGAATAATGCTTTTTCCACAGTAGCATAAGAATCATCCTTAAGCAGGCTTTCGTAGTCTGCTTTAAGTTCTGAGGGAATAGAGGTTAAAGAATTTGCAATGGCTTGCCTTACATATAAATTATTGGTTTTAAAGGCCTTCTTATAGAGTGGAATCGAGAGGTCAAAGTCTCCACCATTAAGCTGATGTACAGCTTCTTGTCCTAAGTAATCATTTACGGGGAAATCAAGAGCATCACTAATTCTATCTGTTTTAAGATTCAGCCGGGTTTCTCTAAAAGCAGCCAGTTTTAAGTAGTTTTGAATAAACTTCTGCTTTTTTAAAAGCATTAAGGTTTCTTTAGACTGAAATGCTTTTTGGTTAAGCCATCGCTCTTTAAAATTAGTGAGAGGTCGACCGTAATGAAACTCAACCTCAGTCATAAAATCTTCCGTGGTGACGTTCTTGTAAGCATATTTATTTAAATAACTTTCAATAGCTTTTTGAAACACAGCCTCCCCAACAGTATTTTTTAGAATAATAAGCGCCCAAGCCCCTTTTTCGTAGTAAGTTAAAGAGCTTCCCCCAACGCTTACGAGTACTTGTCCTTTTCCAGAATCACTTTTAGCTTTAAGTTCTTCTGCGGTTTTAAAAAGTTTAAAATAATAATACTCCTCCCCAAATACTTCCTTTTCTACCTCCAAAGCATAATAGGTGGCAAAGCCTTCGTGAAGCCAATGGTGTTTAGATGAAGTTTCGGTCACTAAATTGCCAAACCACTGGTGAGCCAATTCGTGCGCCTGTACATTTACAAAACTCCTGTCATTTGCTCCAATACTATCAACGACAAATTCTTCAGAAAAGGTATTGAGGGTTGTATTCTCCATACCAGCGTACAAAAAATCTCGGACAGGGACTTGTTTAAAATTTTGCCAAGGATAATTTATATTGATTTTGTTTTCTAGACTATTAAAGATTTCGACATGGTCTTTATAAGTGTAATCCATTTTGTCCAGATGTCTGGTTTCAAGATAGATTTGAAGTGGAATACCTTTTTTACTTTTTGCAGACGTTCGCCTGAAGTCTCCCATCACAAAACCTACTAAGTAGCTACTCATCAGTTTTTGCATTTCATAGTGCCAAGATTTATGGTTCAATCTAGACCTTGTCTTGTTTAGGTTGCCATTAGCAATCACTTCATAATTTTCAGGAGCTTCGTAAGTAATACTAAAGATCACTTTATCATTCATATCATCAAGACTTGGCAACCAGTGGGAAGTGTATTTGCCTTGTCCTTGGGTCCAGACTTGAGAGGGATAAGCTTTCAAAGTTGAATTGAAACCCACAAAGTAAAGCGCTTGTTTAGGTTCGCATTCATATGAAAAAGTAGCCGAATAGCTTTTATCTTTTTTAAAATTACTGGTCATCCAAATTTTATCGTCTGTAGTAACAATCTTAAGAGTATTTGATTCTGAAGGTTTAATGCGCATATCGACGGCGTCTAAATAAACAGAATCGATATCTTTTAGGATCTTAAAACTGACTTCTACCTGTCCCTTTACTTCAAAATTGAGGGTATCGATAGTCACTGTAGCATTTAGTTCTAGAAAGTCAACCTTTTCAGTTTGTTGCCCAAAGAGTAAAGAGGAGGTCAGAAGCAAGAATACTATAATTTTAATCATTTTACAAAGTTAGGGTTTTGCAACAAAAAAAGCTGCTAGATTTCTCTAGCAGCTTTCGTAAATAGTATAATAAATGAATGTTTAATTCACATCCCAGAATAATCTAGTTTGTTGAGAATCACCACCTATTGCTTGAGAAGCTTCATTGTAATTTACTTCATTCAAGTTTTGTTCATTAATAGGGTAAGTATATCTTAATGGTACTGGATTTCCAGTTGACCCTGGAAGGTTGAGAGTTGGTTCATCATATTTTCTCCAAACAGACCATCCTTCTATAGGGTTATCAAACATAGCTATCCAGAATTGTGTTCCTATCAAAGCATTAGAATTTGCAGAATCATAAGAAACATCTGGTCGACTCAAATAGTCATCTATTGCAACTTGATCATCAATTCCTGCGTAATTCATAGAAGCTGTTACACCATTTTCATAGTGAGTTAAAACATCTCCAAATACAGCATAATTAAGATCTGAGGAAGTTGCAGTTGCTAAATGAAATGAAACCTCTGCAAAATCCATTAAAATTCCTGGGTGGGTTGGGTCTAAAAAGCTTTCTCCCACATGAGTTGAACTAGAATAAGGATTTTGAGAGCCGTAGATACCGCCTTCATAAACTCCAGCTCCAAGATTTTCATCAAAATAATACATACGTCTTGGATCTTCCAAACCGTTCATTATATCAACAAGTGTATTGGCTGCGACATAGTCAGAACGACCACTTTGTACTAAGTCCTCCCATAATGGATTTGTATTAGGGGGTGAACTTTGATAGACAATAATGGCATTATCTTGATTACCAGTAAAGACACCATTGCTTGCTGCATCCTCAGCAGCACTCTTGGATAAACTAGAATTACTATCAGAAATTCTCATCGCCAACCTTAACTGTAATGAGTTACTGAATTTATTCCACTTACTCATGTCCCCACCAAATATGACATCTGCTCCAGCAAAGCCTTGTCCTGAGCTTAACAATGTTCTTGCATTTTGTAGTCTTTGTATAAGATCTACATAAATGGTTCCTGCATCGTCATAAGCTGGTAATGTAATAGTTTCAGCTTGTAAAGCTTCTGTATAAGGAATATCAGAAAAAGTGTCCACTAGAACTTGCCAAGCATAAACTTGTAACACTTCTATTTGACCTAAGCGAGCATCTTTCTCTCCTTGAGAAAGATCGCTGTTTTCATTGATATAATCTTTGGCATCATCTAAGTCCAACAATACATCTCTATATATTTCAGACCATTGAGATTGTGGAACGTTACGATTAGTCAAATCATAATTTGGCTCATCGACATAAGTTGTAGCCGTAAGGTACTGACTTATAAATCTAAATACATTAATATTTACATTTGGACTAGCCATAAAGTCCCCTAAACTTATTGTAGCAGATGTAAACAAAAATTCTTCTGAAGCTTCTGTTGGGTTTTTAGGGTCTTGATTTAGCCTCTCATATTTTTCATCATCGGAGCACGATGTGAAGAGGCAAACCATTATAAAAGTTATTAAATATTTTTTCATTTTGTTTTTGTTTAAAAATTAAACTTAAGATTCATACCATACTGCTGCATAGCTGGGTAAGCACCAGATTGGTAGCCTTGGATATTTCCAGAACTTAATCCAGCTTCAGGATCTGAATATGGCATATTCTTATCAATTATCCATAAGTTTCTACCAATAATTGAAAGCGAAGCACCAGTGAATGGTAATTTTTCTAAAACTTTATCACCAAAACTATACGTTAAGTTCAATTCTCTCAATTTAATGTACGATGCATCATAAACATGCCCTTTATTAGCGTCACGAGCATAACCGTAAGGATTTGCATAAGTGTCGAAAGGAACTCTTGTTTGGTTTTGAGAACCATCAGCATTAACGCCTGGTAAAATTATACCACCACTATCAGCTCCACTTGTTAAAGGGGCTCTCATCTCGTTGCCTAAGTCATTTATACCAGCTGTTCTATCATAAACACCAGTAGCCATTCCATACCAAGTATCGAGAGAGAAGATATCTCCGCCTTCTTGTATATCGATCAAAAAGCTAAATCTGAAATTCTTGTAAGTAAAAGTGTTAGTAATACCTGCATTCCAGTCTGGCTGTATGTTTCCAATTATTTCATTATTTGATGACGTCGTTTCGTAATAACCACTGCTATTAACAGTTTTACTACCACTAGCATCATATACATAATCAGTTCCTCTTATGGTCCCATATGGTTCACCTGGTGCAGCATTTATAGAGATACCTCCTTGAAGGCTTGCCAATTGAAGGTTGTCTATACCATCTGTTAGACTTATTACTTTATTTCTATTTCTAGACCAGTTTACACTAACATTCCAACTAAAGGCATCCAGTTCCAGAGGTGTTGCGCTAAGTAAAACCTCAAGACCTTTGTTTTCAATTTCACCTGCATTAAGTAATTTTCTTGTGTATCCAGTAGCATTAGACACAGGAACCGGTGTAATTTGGTCTTCTGTTCGTGTTCTATAATACGTAAAATCTAAATTCAGCCTATTATCTAAAAAGCTTGCTTCTAGACCAACTTCAAAAGACTTTGAAGTTTCAGACTTCAATTCAAGATTATTCAGTGTACTATTCAAACTTGCTATACCTTGACCATTAAATGGTGTAGATATTACATAGGTGTTGAAAACATCATAAGGGTCTGTCGCACTACCTACCTGAGCATAGTTTGCTCTCAATTTTGCAAAACTTAACCAGTCTTTCTCTATAATGTTTGAAAGTAAAACACTAGTTGAGATTGAAGGATAAAAATATGTATTATCTGCCTTTGGGAGTGTAGATGAACGATCTCTCCTCACAGTGGCTTCCAAATAGTAAGTGTCTTTATAACCTAAACTTCCTCTGGCAAATAAACCATCAACCATCTGGTCCGCTTCGTATTCAAGTGGTGGTTGTAGAGGGTCTTTACTGTTGCTCAGAGCATAAAAACCAGCAGCATTTAAACCCCCGTTGGTAGATGCTCTAATAAAAGTTTGTTCGTTTCTTCTAAGGTTGAAACCAATATTACCGTCAAGATTTAAATCATCATTTAAATCTTTATTGAAATTTAATATTAAATCGTAATTATATTCAGCAACTCTGTTGTCAAATCTCGAGTATCTAGAGACACCAACCGATCCTACATTCTTACGCTCTTCTTGTAACTCGCTATAAGTATCGAAGGTAAAACGACCTAATACACTAAACACATCATTGATTTCATAATTTAAATTAACGTTACCAAAATAACGATTACGAGTATCGGTCTGAAAATTTTCGTATCTTGTAAAGTACGGGTTATCAGTATATATAGGTGTTAAGTTATCAGGTCCATTAGGATTCCAGGTTATATTTCTTCCTGTTTCAAAATAGGCATCACGTTGCTTATAAAGGTCAACATTAGATTGATTCCATTGTCTAAAGGATTGCATGACATTCAAATCATCATAACCTGTTCCATATCTACCTTTACCATCAGTTTTAATGAAATTAACATTAGAAGCTACCTTGAGTTTGTCTGATAAATCATGAGATCCAGAAAATTTAATATTGTTTCTCTTAATACTACTATTCGGAAGGCTACCTTCTTGATCTAGGTTAGTAAAACCGACTCTGTAAGTACTTTTGTCAGTTCCCCCATCTAAAGCCACGGAATTAATCATAGTGTACCCTGTCTCCCATATGTCATTTGGAGTCTTATCTGCAGCTACCCATGGAGATGCTTGCTGGTAAGTATCCAATCCTGGATATATAGAATTCCACTGGTAGATCATTCGATCTGGGTCGAATGCTGCACCAAAAGAGGCGTCCTCTGTGAAAGGAGTTGTTTCATCTAAAACACCATCGCCGTTGATATCACTCAAATTGAAATAGCCATCCTCAGATTGATAATATGGACCATAACCTGCACCATATTTTTGTTGATACTTTGGTAATGTACTTTCGTCTGCATTTGAAAACATAACAGAAGATCTAATACTTACTCCAAGACCTTTGTTTTTCGATCCCCTTTTAGTTTCAATAATTATGACACCATTCGCAGCACGCTCTCCATATAAGGCTGATGCAGCTGCACCACGTAAAACATTAATAGATTTGATGTCATCAGGATTGATATCAGATGCTGCATTACCATAATCAAAACCTCCTTGTCCTGATCTCTGTCCACCAGTGTTTGAATTTTGGTTAATGATAGGTGTCCCATCTACAACAAATAAAGCCTGGTTGCTACCCGTTAAAGAGGCATTACCTCTTATGACAACGTTAGTTGAACCACCCATAGTTCCAGATGATTTTACTTGAAGCCCAGCGACTTTTCCAGATAGAGCATTCGTAAAATTCTGTGTTGCTACATCAGATACTTCATCTCCATCGAGTTCTTGAGTTGCATAACCCAAAGATTTTTTCTCTCTTTTGATGCCTAAAGCAGTTACAACCACTTCATCAAGTTGTCCAGTATCATTCTGTAATGTTACTTGAAAAGAAGATTGACTACCTACAGCCACCCTCTGTTCCTTCATTCCTAAATAAGAAAACACAAGAACAGCCTCTTGTCCCACTTCGATAGAGAAATTTCCATCAAAATTAGTTTGAGTACCATTACTTGTTCCATCTTCTATTACGTTTACGCCTGGTAGGGGTAAACCACTGTTGTCTACAACAGTTCCTGTCACTTCTTGACTTTGCGCAAAACCTACATGTGAGATTAAAGCGAAAAGGAATAAGAAGATCCAATTTACATTTTGTTTCATTTGTTAATAATTTTTATTTGTTAGAATTAGCCGCGACGAAACTAAGGGTTAACCAAAAACTTAACAAATTGATAACGTTAAATTTGCATAATTTTATAAAATAAAGTCTGAAAATTGAGTCATTACTCTGTAAGTTAATGACTTACACTCTTACCTGAATACGGACTATTCTAGTTTTAAAGAAAAAAAATTGGAATATAAGGCAAAGCTTTGGTATTCAATATCGGTAAGGGCGTAGCCAATTTGAAAACCTTTATACCAAAATCCTACTTCAATTAAGCTGGAAACCAATGTTAATTATCTCATCAATAATTGATTAGAGTTTTTGAAAATTACTGACGCCACCTCTTAAGTAAACAAAATTTATATAGTCAACTTCAAAATCGAAACCAAAACCATAACCGGGGTAGCACTTATAGATTCAGAGGAAATAATATCATTGGTTTCTGCAAAGCGAAAGTCCATATTAAATGACATAGTAAGATCCAAATCTTTGTGAATACTGTTGGTTTTAGAAATTCCAAGTTGAAGTTTTGGCAGTCTGATTTCAGTTGTCTCAGCTGTGGTTTGGTTCATCAATGGCGCCTTGGATAATGGCCAACTCAGTATCATCAAAAGTCCAAATTGGTCAGATTCAATTTCTTCGACTACTTAAAGCTTAAAAGAAAGCGAGTAATCTTTTTTGAGTACGTTTTACATGCTTATTCTTTACTGATGCTCGTATTACATTTATATTTTAATGTATCGCTATGATAGGACGTGACGATTTTAAACATAAAAAAGCTGCTAGGTTTACTAGCAGCTTTTGTTTTTATGATAATCAACTATTGAATTGGGAAAACCCAAATATCATCGTCTAACAAATGACCTCCTTGTGCTTGAATTGCTTCCTCATAAGCATCTGGATTAGATTGTCTTTCCGTTATAGGATAGAGCAATCTTCTTGGTACTATTCCAGACGGATTATTTCCGTTTACACCATTAGGATCTGGAGTCAACGCTGGAAATCCTGTTCTTCTGAAATCATTCCATACTTGAATAGGAGCTTGACCATACATAGCTTTATATTTTTCAATTATAATAGTTTCAATACCATTATAAGTAATATTTGCAATGTATGCATCTATATCAGGAGTTGGTATTGAAAGATATTCCATATTTGTTCTAATGGCTTCTTTCATTATAGATTCTCCGTTTCCGTTTCTCTCTGTGGCCTCAGCTTCAATAAACTTTACTTCAGCATAACTAATCACAGGCGATGCACTATTTAATTTACTCCAAACCAAATTAGGATCATCATCACTAAAGTAAAGAAAATTACCCCCGTCATCTTCAACCATATACAATGGCTGTCTGGGGTCGTTCGTCATTAAATCAGCAAAAAAATCACCGATGATCATCGTATTTGGTCTTTGAAATCCAAATAGAGAAAGTGGGTGTCCTCCATTTTGTGAATTTTCAAAAAGGAAGTTGAGTTGACCATCATTACTACTCATAGCAAGATTAATTTCTGTCAATGCATTTTGAGCTGCTGAATTAGATTTACTAGTTAATTGAATGTAGAATCTTGCCTTCAAGGCATGAGCAGTAGCAATCCATTGGGTGGGACTAGCGTCAATTAAATCTCCTTGAATTCCAACTGGATCATTGGCCTCAAGGTCATTTATAGCTTCGTCTAATAAATCTAAAATTATAGTATATAATTCTTCTTGGTCATCATATTTGGGTGATAAATTTTCTGCACCTAAAAAAGCTTCTGTGTACGGAACGTTTCCCCATGCGTTTGTAGCTATACCAAGATTAATTGCAAGGTATACTTTTGCAACTCCTCTTGTATTAAAATTTTCTTGAGTTGTAGCTCTTTCAATTATATCTACAGCATCTCGCATAGATCCCGTGTACAATCCAAAATCCCAAGGATTGCTGGTGTCATTTTCTCCAATTACATATGAAGTATAACCTAATTGTTGAGCATCTACTCCTTTCCACTGCTGCGTAAGGATACCACCGTACCGTCCTAAAACAGCACCTATGTTTCTATGAGTCTGTGTTTGCATTGCAGGAACTATTGCAACTAATGGCACATTTTCTCCACCTGGTCTTGATGGGTCATTATTGGTAGAGTCATACTCACAAGCAGTAAGTATCACAACTAAAATTAGTGTGAGTTTTGTTATATGTCTTTTAAAGTATTTCATGATTATAATATTATTAAAAATTAAGTCTAACAGTTACTGCGTAACCCTTAGTGTTAGGTTGGTTGAAATAATCTAATCCAATACCATTCGAAGCTCCTGTTAAATTTGTTTCAGGATCAATACCTGGATAATCAGTAATTAAGAAAAGATTTCTTCCTGTAACAGTTAAAGAACCACCTGTAAGAAAAGTTTTATCAAGAAACTTATTTGGTAATGAATAAGTAAGAGAGGCTTCTCTAAGTCTTACCCACGAAGAATCATAAATATAATCTTCAGAGACTCCTCCAAACCCATATCTGACCCATCTATTAGCTCCAAGACCATTTGCAGGGTCAGCTAAAGCGACTTCTGTAGAGTTGGTTTGTCCTGTGGTTTGATTTACTCCATTGAAAACAAAATCAGTAATACCTCTCTGCTCTGCTGTTGTTTGAGATGAACCAAAATAATCAATTATACCACAAGTTCCACACCATACATCTCCACCCTGTCTAATGTCAAGTAAGGCTGATAACGTAAAGTCCTTGTAAGAAAATGTATTTCTAATCCCCATTGTAAAGTCAGGTATTGGATCTCCTACAATTCCATTCTCAGGATCTACAACTGGAAATCCGCTGTCGTCTATTAAGACTTCTCCATTATCATTCCTTAAAAATTTTGATCCAAATATCGCCCCGTACGATTCACCAGCAATCACCCTACTAGAGGTTGATGTGAATCCTGCTAAGAGAATAGACTCTACACCTGGAGCCAACTCTTTCACAGTATTTTCAAAGGTAGTCCAGTTAAGATCAATATTCCAATTAAAATTATCTCCGACTATCGGCTTTAAAGATGAAGTAATCTCCCACCCTATATTCTCTATAATTCCTGCATTTACAGTTCTATTTGTGAAACCAGTAACTGCAGGTTGGTCGACTTGAATTATTTGATCTTCTGTAGTTTTATTATAATAAGTCAGATCAATTTTTATTCGAGAATCATAAAAGTTGAATTCAGCACCTACTTCAAATTCTTCAGTTGTTTCAGGAGTTATATTATTATTACCCAACAAAGATCCTCTTTCAAAAGCTACTGTTGAAAAAATAGGAAATTGATTGTCATCTATAAATCCGTCACCTCCTGAAGCTGCAGCGTTGTAATAGGTTAGTGTAGAAAATATAGGAGCATCATTACCAGTTTTACCGTAAGAGCCTCTTAATTTACCATAATTCATATTTCCACTGTCAAAAAGTTCTGTAAAAACAAAACTAGAACCAAAACTATAAGATTGAAATGAATTATCGTTTTCAGGCAGAGTTGATGACCAGTCATTTCTTAATGTACCGTTTATAAAGAAAGTGTTATCATAAGAAAATCTAGCATCTGCTAATACCGCATCAAGTTGTCTCCTACCTACAGATTCTGAAACAGCTTGTGTAGCTGTGTTCGATATTATAAAAAATCCCGGAATTGTCATTCCTAATCCAGTGACAGCATCGAATTGAGTTTCAGTTTTAAAACCGTCATAACCTAAGACACCATTGAAATCCCATTTTTCATTTATTTTTTTCTCTGTAATAAATAAAAGCTGAGTGTTAATGTCCTCATTAAATATAGTTTGGTTGAAAACTTGGCCTTGAGGGTTACCAGCTGAATTAATATTTACCCCTTGCTTCCTCTTATCTGCGTATTGGTCATAACCTAAGGTTCCTTGAATTGTTGCCCATTCAAATGGCTTGTATTCAAAAGATAATTTACCAATAAATCGTTTTACATCGTCAAACGAAGGGTTTTGAGAAACTGTCCAATACGGGTTATCATAAACGCCATTTCTATAACTTCTCTGAGTACCATCAGGGAATAAGTATGTTGAAGGGGTATCAGCAGCATCTCTACTTGTTAATCCATTACCATTATCAAATGTAGGAGTAGTTCTTGCCAAACCAAGCATTATTCCTGAGACGTTTGAGCCTCTTTGAACTCTTCGACCCCCAGAATTAATATAATTGGCATTAGCTGAAATTTTGAAATTATCTCTTAAATTGGCTGAAATATTAGTCCTAAAAGATGTTCTTGAAAATTGCTCTTTAGGAGAAACTCCTGTTTGATCTAATTGTGCCCCAGAAATATAATACTTGATTTTTTCAGTTCCACCTCTCACGGATACGCTATTATCTTTTAATACACCAGTAGTGAAAAAATCGTATTGATCATAAGCATTTGCAGATTGTCCGTTTCCATCTCCTCGTGGTACTAATCTACCATTTCTATCGAAAGGATATGAGCTATCACCATCAAATTCTAATGATGAAATTTTTGGACCCCAACTAAAGCCATCTTGGGTTTCTGGACCTCTATAAGTATTAACACCTCCTACTGGTCGACCTTGTGCAAATTCGCTTTGTAAATCAGGAAGCTGATTCACATTACTAAATTGATAGGAAGAAGATACGGTCACTCTCGGAGCACCAACTTTGCCTTTTTTAGTAGTAATAAGCACTACTCCATTAGCTGCTCTAAGCCCATAAAGTGTTTGAGCTGCAGTTCCTTTCAAAATTTCTAAAGATTCAATATCCGATTGATTAATATCGATAGCTCTGTTTGAAGAGTCAACGCCACCGGTTCCGTTACCACTACTTGAATTGTCTATAGGAACTCCATCGATTATAAAAAGAGGAGAATTCGACCTACCTATAGAGGTGTTTCCTCGAATACGAATATTGGAAGATGCCCCAACAGAACCTGAAGAACTTACAACACTAACACCTGCAGCTTTAGATGATAGAGAATTTACTAAGTTTGTCTCCCCAGTGTTCTCAATATCCTCTGATGTTACAGTTTCCGCTGCATAAGTTAGAGACCTAGGATTGGATTTAATGCCCAAAGCAGTTATCACTACCTCGTCGAGCTGCCCAGTATCATTCATTAATGTTACTTCAATAGAAGATTGACTACTTACTGCCACCCTTTGTTCCTTCATTCCTAAATAAGAAAACACTAAAATGGCACCTTGTTCAACTTCGATAGAAAAATTTCCATCAAAATCAGTTTGAGTACCATTACTAGTTCCGTCTTCGATTACGTTTACTCCTGGTAAGGGTAAACCACTGTTGTCTACAACAGTTCCTGTTACTTCTTGACTTTGCGCAAAACCTATATGAGAGATTAAAGCGAAAAGGAATAAAAAGATCAAATTTACATTTTGTTTCATTTCTTAATAATTTTTATTTGAATTAGCCAAGAACTAAACTAAAATTTAAACTTTTTATTTAAAGGTTAAATTTTGTTAAATTATAACTAATTTTACAAAATTTATTAAAATATTTTATTGTTGTCCGTTAAAAACATGTGGTTATTGTCTTCAATGTCAATAAAACCGTATTAACATCTTGAAAACATAAAAGTAAGCCCCGTATTATTTATTATATTGAAACTCAAATTTTTATTGAGAATCATCTGGGTTTCCTTTATTTTTAACAAATTATTTAGCATAAAAATCTACATTGTTGAAAAAGTCTTCGAAATTCATATAACTAAAAAGGTACTTTTGTAATAAACTGACTAAATTTGAAAAACTTCAATATTTAGTTAGCCTCTTTTCTCATACTTGTAATAAGTAGCAAGGCAATAAGTGTATACCTAATTTGTATCTGTATTGTATTTCTATTATCACCGTAAAAATACTGTAGTGGGAAGTTTTGTTTTATTAAATGGTAACTCTACTTCCTATCGTTTTTTATAAAGTAGAGCTATTCGTTCCGCAGTCAAATCAAATAGATTGGACAGGAAATAGTAAACCTTATTTTTTCTTCGTTATAAAACGATACTAATCGCAGCTCAGCCTTCTTTTCTTTCCCTTTATAATCCTTATATTTAAGGGCAATTTTAGCATCTCTTAAGATATTATCTGGAGTGGCTTCTTGGAGGTCAAACTCTTCTAAAAGTGTTTCTTTATCGTTGTTTTTTAATCGGTTAACAAAAAGATTCCTTCCTCATTCTAGGTCTCAAAGAGCGCATAGTTATTGTACGCTTTTTCAAACGATGCTACTTCGCCTTTATTCATTGCTCTTTCTTTTTGTATAAGCAAAGAGTAGTACTCACGTGCATTACTATGGTATACTCCTACAGGTATTCCTGGTTGAATATCTAATTTTTGATGACTTTTCATTCCTCATTTTCGTTTTCCATTATTAGGATTACGCCCTACACACTCAAAAATTGGCTGAAAAAGAGCTATTGTGGTAGAGTCTATGGCATATACTTTTTTGTCGATTACCAACTGCTTGTGGCTGTCCAATAAATCTGGGAGATACTCGGTTACTAAATCACGATAAATATCTTCAAAGACAATACAGTCTCTTCTTTTGTTATCATCAGAGCTTGTACTTCTCTTTGGAGAATAATCAAACTTACAATGCGGAATTTTATCACCATAGTTTAGAATACCACCACACAGTTCACGAAGAGAGTTGCATCCTGAGGTCACACCACATAACATTGTGATTAAGTGCTGAAATGTTGAAAACCGCTTGCAGTAATGATTCGATTTGTGAGATAAGGCCCGCGCCGTTATTTTACTTTTATTAAGCAAACCTATCATTTGACTGAACATCAGTTATCCAAAAAAATAGCAGTTTTACTCGTAGTTGAATTTTTGGTCAAATATTAATTCTTCTGTTTACGAAAAAAGCCTTAATCTTTGATGCCTTTTTTATCGGACACTAATGAAAATATTTAGGTAAGAGTTTAAGAAATTAAACTCTTACCTAAATACAGACCAATCTAGCTTTACAGAGAAAACATTGGAATACAAGGCAAGGCTTTGGTCTCCAATATCGGTAAGGGCGTAGTCAATTTGAATACCTTTATACCGAAATCCTACTCCAAAATTGGGTTGGAAACCAATGTTGGTTCCCTCACCACCAAGGGATTCAAGGTTTTGAAAATTACCGACGCCGCCTCTTAAATAGACTAATTTGATATAGTCAACTTCAAAGCCAAAAGCGGGAGTAGCACTCATAGAACCTGAGGAAATAATATCATTGGTTTCTGCAAAGCGAAAGTCCATATTTAAGGACGTAGTAAGATCAAAATCTCTGTGAATACGTGTGGTTTTAGCAATGCCAAGTTGAAGTTTTGGCAGTGTGATTTCAGTCGCCTCAGGCGTGGTTTGGTTTTGTCCATCGATAGCGCCTTGGATTGTGGCTAGCTCAGCATTTATTAAACTGTCCTAAAAGTTAGAGCTACAAATATAGGTATAAATCTAAAATTTGACTAGCTATAATGAGTATTCGCATTATTAGTGAGCTTGAAGGAATAATGTAGAGGTGTATGGTTTGTTTGTTCTTGAATAATGTAGTAAGACAACTATTTTCTTTAGTTTTGATTCCAAATAGTAGCACTATTTTCTAAAGTGCAAAATAAGCAATGCATAGGAAATTTGTAATATTATTCTATAACATGTAAGACTCTTTTAATAAAATTGGACTCATGGTATAGATTGAAAAAGAATACTATTTAGAAAATAATATAAGTTATGAAAAAAGGGGTTTTGAGAAGCTTGCTATGCTTTTTGTTTTTTTTTGGTATTGGTCAAGCTCAAAATGCATTGCCGTTACAATTAAAAGATGTTTATAAAAAAAAACATATACGAACAAAAAAGTTTTGGTCCTGTAAGGTGGATGAAAGACAACAAAGGGTATTCGACTCTTGAGACCAACAAAGAAATAGGTGGTCATGATATTGTTAAATATGATGCACGAAGTGGAACAAGGTCAGTTTTGGTATCTGCTAATCAATTAATTCCTGAGGGCAAAAATGAACCTATTACAATTTCGGATTACAAATGGTCTCTTGATAACAATAAACTCCTTCTTTTTACAAATACACGTAAAGTTTGGCGGTATCACACCCGTGGTGATTATTGGGTGTTGGATTTAAAAACCAATAAATTGGTAAGACTAGGACAATCCTTGCCCACGGCGACCCTGATGTTTGCAAAATTCTCTCCAGATGCCTCCAAAGTCGCCTATGTAAGTGAATTAAATATATATTCAGAAAATCTTGAAAGTCATAAAATAGACCAGATCACCAAAGATGGGGGTGGCAATATCATAAATGGTACTTTCGACTGGGTTTATGAAGAGGAATTAAATTGTAGAGATGGTTTTAGGTGGAGCCCTGATGGTGAAAATATTGCATATTGGCAATCGGATACCAAGGATGTGGGCACTTTTTATATAATTAATAATGTAGATTCAATTTACTCAAAACCAATTCCATTGCCTTATCCAAAGGTAGGAACAGAACTTTCTACTGTAAAAGTAGGAGTAGTTTCTGTTGATGGGGGAGCTACAAAATGGTTTAAAGTACCAGGCGACCCAAAGAATAATTATTTAGCCCGTATGGATTTTATTCCTAATTCTAAAGAGGTGATGATCCAGCAATTGAACCGCAGACAGAATACCAATAAGATCTGGGTTGGGGATATTGAGAATATGGAGCTTACCACTATTATGACAGAGAAAGATGAGGCTTTTTTAGATATTCATGATGATGTGCGCTGGTTGGAAAATGAAAAATATTTTACATGGTCTAGTGAGAGGGATGGTTGGTTACACCTTTACAAGGTTTCAAGGGATGGTAAGGTTATCCAACCTATCACCAAAGGAGATTTCGATGTTGTTGAAATTAATAGTATTGATCCAAAAGGAGGGTATGTTTACTATATTGCTTCCCCCGATAATTTTACCCAGAGATATTTGTACAGAAGTCGCATAGATGGAAAAGGAGATGCAGAAAGAATAACTCCGAGCACAAATTCGGGTCAGAGTTCTTATCAAATCTCCAATGATGCCAAATGGGGAATTCAAGTATTCCAAAATGCGGTTACCCCTCCTATATATTCTTTAATAAGCCTTCCAAATCACAAGCAAAAAAGAATTTTAGAGGATAACAAGGAGCTAAAGAATAAATTTGATGCCTTGGCATTGAATTCAAAAGAATTTGTAAAGGTTAATATTGGAGATGTCCTACTGGATGCTTATATGATAAAACCTAAAGATTTTGATGCTAGTAAAACATATCCATTATTGTTTTATGTCTATGGGGAACCAGCAGCATCTACCGTACAGGACAATTGGGCTGGTGGCAGTCTATGGGATCAATATATGGCTCAAAAAGGGTATGTTGTCATGAGCGTCGACAATCGCGGTACAAAAACACCAAGAGGTAATAAATGGCGTAAATCCATTTATGGTCAAATAGGGATCCTCGCTTCTGAAGACCAGAGTAAGGCTGCGAAAGAAATATTGAAAACCTACGATTTCTTAGACTCATCACGAGTTGGAATTTGGGGCTGGAGTGGAGGTGGTCAAATGACACTGAACTGTATGTTTAAATACCCGGAGATTTATTCTTCAGGTTTAGCCGTTTCATTCGTGTCCGACCAAAGGCTTTATGATGCTACTTATCAGGAAAGATATATGGGACTATTGGAAGACAATGCCAAGGGTTATCATGATGGATCACCAATTAACTTTGCGCAAAACTTGGAGGGAAATTTGATGATTATGCACGGAACGGCAGACGATAATGTTCATTATCAGAGTTTTGAGATGCTAGTAAATAAATTAATTAAGCACAATAAGATGTTCAATATGATGTCTTACCCAATGCGAGCGCATCGTATTAATGAACGGGAAAACACATCCTATCACCTCAGAGAAACAATGGAAGTTTTTTGGGAAAAAAATTTACCGGCAGGGGGAAGGTAAATCTGTGAAGTTAATAATAAGGCTAAAGCAGTATAACAGTAACAAAAATAGAGTCATTTATTTCTCATAAATTTTTAAAATATGTTTTCAGAAGAAGAGTACAAAACAAGAAGGAAAAAGTTAAAGGAATCGTTGGGCGAGGGATTAATTCTTTTCCTTGGGAACGATGAATGTGGCATTAATTCTAAGGACAACACCTATCCTTATAGACAGGATAGTTCCTTTATTTATTTTTTTGGACTTCAAATACCTGGATTAAATGCTCTCATTGATTTGGAAGAAGACAAAGAAATTATTTTTGGAGATAATTTAACCATAGATGATGTTGTGTTTATGGGACCAACTGAATCCTTAGAAGAACAGGCTCATAAAGTAGGGGTGACCAGTGTAAGGCCTTCTGAAAATTTGGCAAGTTATATAGAGAATTCAATAGGCAAAGGCAGACAGATTCATTATCTACCTCCCTATCGCCCTGAACATATTTTAAAATTATCGGACTTATTTAATTTCTCAGCTACAGCGGTTTCAAAAAAAGTATCTGTTGAGTTTATAAAAGCCGTGGTAAAATTACGGTCGATAAAGTCCAATGCAGAGATTGAGGAAATTGAAAAAGCGGTAAATACAACCGTTCAAATGCAATATAAGGCCATGGGGATGGCTGCGCCAGGAATGACGGAGTTAGATTTATTCGGTGCTATTCAGAATATCGCAGTTGCCAATGGCAATAACACATCATTTCCTCCCATAGTAACAATTGATGGACAAATACTTCACAATCACTTTAGGGGAAACCTCTTAAAAAAAGGGGATATGGTGCTGTGCGATTGTGGTGCTGAAAACTTTTCTGGATATGCTGGTGACCTTACAAGGACTTTTCCGATTAACAAGACCTTCAGTGTTAAACAGAAAGAAATTTATGATATCGTTTATAAATCCTATCAAGCTGCTGTGAATATGCTTAGACCCAAACAGCAATTTATAGATGTGCATCTTAGAGCTTGTAAAGAATTAGTCGTAGGTCTAATTGAATTGGGATTAATGAAAGGTGACCCTGATAAAGCAGTTGAATCAGGTGCTCATACACTATTTTTTCAGTGTGGATTGGGACATATGATGGGTCTAGATGTACATGATATGGAAAATTTAGGAGAGCAATATGTTGGATATACTACTGATTTAAAGCAAAGCAAAGACTTTGGGTTTAAATCCCTTCGGTTTGGAAGGGCTTTGGAAGAGGGGATGGTTTTTACAGTTGAACCGGGAATTTACTTTATTCCAGAGTTAATAGAGTTGAGAAAGAGTGAAAATAAATATATGGAGTTTATCAATTATGATAAATTAGAAGAATACAAAAGCTTTGGGGGCATCCGTTTAGAAGACGATTTCTTAATAACAAGTAGCGCTAGTCGATTACTAGGAGCCAAACTCCCTACAACCTCTAACGAAATTGAAGATTTTAGAACTTCTAAATCCAGTTTTTAGAGATATTTGATAAATAAACATTTTAAGCATATAAGGTTTATAAACTTTCTGTCCAATATTGTAGCAGGACCATTGGATATAGCTTTCTGTCTAACAAGACTTAAATGATTTTTTCCCAAGGGCTGATTTGTTTTCTTGAAGGTTGGCTTCAATTTTTTTGGCAGTTTTTGTTATAGCCAACCCACCTAGTCCAGTACACCTTAAGGTGTGTGGAATAGCATCTCCCACTCTTTTCATAGTTTCAATGACTTCGTCGAGCGGTATTACCTGGTCGTAATCGGATAATGCCATGTTTGCACAAGAAATAGCTGTTGAAGCAGCCATCACATTTCTGTTTAAACATGGAGCTTCAACTCTGTCGGCTACGGTATCACAAATCAGTCCCAAAGAGCTTTGCAATGCCATGGAAGCTGCCGCAAGTGACTGAGACAAACTACCGTCTTTTAATACGACTACTCCTGCAGCTGCCATTCCCGAAGCTGATCCGCACTCTCCCATACAGCCGCCTACTTCAGCCGAAAATGTGGCATGAGACGTTATGAATACCCCTATTAGGCCTGCAGCCAACATAGCCTGTATATTTTGGTTTCTAGAAAACCCTAAGGTGTTAGAAGTACCTAGTATAGTTCCTGGGAGGGCTCCACAGGAACCTGCTGTAGGTGCGGCCACTATTACGCCCAGTGAACTTTTAATTTCCATCATAGAGGAGGTATACATTATAGCATTGTTCAAAACATCGCCTGGTATAAGTTTTTTTTCCTTTATGTTTTTTTTGAAGTTAAGGGATTGGCTGCCTAAAATTCTGTCTTTGTAATGGGTGCCTTTAAGGCCTGTTTTAATAGAGTTTTCCATTATATCAACAATATGTCCCATTTTCTCTTTTACGTCTTCTTTTGTGATATTTCCTCTCTGGCTTTCGTATTCTATAGCCAGCTCCCATAATTTCAGATTTTTTCCCTGGTTGTATTCCAATAATTGTTCTACTGTAATAAAGGGGACAGAGAGGTTTTTTCTTGATTTAATGGGGAGTACTGGATTTATGACACGTATTGTTATGGGAGTATCCAAAGCAGAAACTTGCTCCAGTAGTTTCTGTTGCTCCATTTCGTTTGATTGAACAGTGATGAAATCTATTGAGCCTTTATGAAGGGATGTTTCTCCCAAATTCATTTTTGAAACTAAGTCTAAAATATATTCAGCGGAATCGCTATAAAACAATGTTATATTAAAGTCGCCCATCATTGAAGTCGGGCTTTGATCTATTTCTATAATCTCGATCATACCTCCACCTGAAGAAATACCGATAACTTGGTGAGTTTCGGTTTTATTTTTTAAAGTGATTTTATAGGTGTTTGGATGCTCAAAATCTATTGGGTGTATATCTATTTTAATAGTAATACCTGAATTTTTAATATGAAATTCATAATCTCTAAGTCTTTCATCATCAGCTTCCCAGCCCAATAGACCTCCAAAAAGTCCCATATCCGAGCCTTGTCCTGAATGGGTTGTCGCAAGAGATCCATTAGGGTCAAATTCAATATACACTTCCTCAATTATACCGTTCATTATATCCCGACAAATTCTGCCAATCCTAAGTGCCGCCGCACAATGGGAACTAGAAGCCCCCCTCATTATAGGCCCTATAACATCATTAAAAATACTTGGATATGATTTCATTGGTTTTAATTTTTAAAAGATTTTTATAAAAACTTTAATTTTATGGTTTAAGTGTTGTTTTTATATTCTTAGTTTAAAGATCTAAAATTCATAATTTGTCAGTTTCAACATTAGTAGTTTTTCTAATCTAAAAACCTAAGTAATTTAGGATTACATTTTTATATAAAAAAGTAGGTCAAGTTAAAATTTATTGATTTAATTCAAGGTTTAAAGGCTATATGGTTAAAATTTTCTATCTGGGTGATAACATGAAATATCTAATGAACTTTTCTTATCAGAAATTATTTCTGATACTAGTTTTCCTGTTGCTGGTCCTAAGCTCCACCCCATCATAGCGTGTCCTGTGGCAATGGTTAAATTTTTACATTTCGATGATTTTCCAATGTAAGGTATCCCATCAGGTGATACGGGTCTTAAACCACATTCTGCCGTTTTTTTTTCTTCTAAAGTTATTTCCAAGTTATTATAATATCGTTGAGCAGCATTTGCTATGGAATTCACTCTTTTTGGATTTATATTATGGTTTATTCCTGCAATTTCCATAGTGCCTGCAAAACGAGTAAAACCATCCATAGGCGTAACTGCCACTTTGGCCTCACATAAAATAGTTGGAATAGTAATTTTAGTTTCTTGTTCAACATTTATTCCATAGCCTTTTCCAGCTTGAACTGGAATTTTTATTCCTAATTTTTTAGTTATTAACGGACTCCAACTTCCAGCTGTTAAAATAACTTCGTCAGGAATTAATGTTCTTTTATCTGTAAGAACTTTTACTATTTTATCGTTGAAAACTTCCAATTCGTTTACTTTTTCATTCGTATAAAAAACAACCCCTTTTGATTTTAAATAAGTGGTCATGTCATTCATAAAATGATTCGGTGTCATATGCCCATCACAATCATAATAAACAGCGCCTTTTATATTTAAATTAGCTTTGGGTTCTAAGACTTTTACCTCTTTAGCCGATAAATGTTTAACGCCTAAACCTTCTTTAATACCTCGCTTACCAATTTCCCATTCTTCTTCACCAACTTTATTAGATTTATAACACATCAATAATCCTTTACGCTCGTAATGAAAATTAAAATCACCAGATCGCTTCATATCTTCATACAAATCTCTAGAAAGTAAATTGATGTTTTTTAATGCTGAAATAGACTGTTCCACTCTTTCTTT
Source organism: Psychroflexus torquis ATCC 700755 (assembly GCF_000153485.2). NCBI lineage: Bacteria > Pseudomonadati > Bacteroidota > Flavobacteriia > Flavobacteriales > Flavobacteriaceae > Psychroflexus > Psychroflexus torquis. Next base: position 3,063,646 of record NC_018721.1, read on the forward strand.
AGTAGCCGATTTCTTAAAGGCTAAAACCCATTTTAAGAAATCAGCATCTAACCTTGGTTTTACGTAAAAAGGACTCTCGGAATTAAACATCCATTTAATGCCTTTAGTAATTATTCCGGGAGCTGCCATTGAAATAAAATGACTGGGTATTATATAGCCTGCGTTTACATAGGATGCGCCGGAATCCATATTGGATTGGTCAATAACGGTTATCTTATGACCATCTTTTTGTAGATAATAGGCTGTACACAAGCCAATAATTCCGCCGCCAATTATTATAATTTCCTTTTCCATATTAAATCACTTGAAATCCATTAGCATAGGGATCATCTTCATCATCAATAGTAATGGTATTATAGCCATATACTTTTGCCCAACCTTGAATACTTGGAATAATGGCAGGTTTTCCATTTAATATAGTTTCTTCTACAATACGACCAATAAACTTAGAGCCTATAAAACTTTCGTTAATAAAATCTTCACCTTTTTTCAATTTTCCTTTAGCGTGTAATTGTGCTAATCTAGCAGAAGTCCCTGTTCCACATGGACTCCTATCAATAGCTTTATCACCATAAAAAACGGCATTTCTTCCTGATGAGGTTGGATCTATAGGAGTTCCAGTCCATAATATATGTGATACATCTCTAATGGTCTCATTTTCAGGATGAAAAAATATGTTTGGGTATTTCTCATTAATTTTTTGCCTAACGACTTGGGAATATTGAATGATCTTGCTTGCTGAAAAATCTTGTACTCCAGAGAAGTTTTTTTGTGGATCTATAATAGCGTAATAATTTCCACCGTAAGAAACATCAAAAGTGATCTTACCTAATTCAGGACAATCAACAGTTAAGTTTTCTGCAGCTAAATAACTTTTTACATTAATGAATTTTACCCAATCTACTTTTTTACCTGTTTGCTTATATTCAATATTCACTAAACCTGCGGGTGCTTCCATTTTAATTTTTCCAGGAATTTTTGGAGTAATTAAACCTTCTTCAATTGCAATGGTAATTGTACCAATTGTTCCGTGTCCGCACATTGGCAAACAACCCGAAGTTTCAATAAATAAAATGGCAAAATCGTTTTCAGGATTGTGGGGTGGAAATAGAATGGAGCCACTCATCATATCATGCCCTCGAGGCTCAAACATTAATCCTTTTCGAATCCAATCGTATTCTTTTAAAAAATGTTGACGCTTTTCACTCATATTAGCACCAACTAAATTCGGGCCCCCACCTGCAACTACTCTAACTGGATTTCCACAAGTGTGAGCATCAATGCAAAAAAAGGTTTTTCTACTCATTCGGTTTTCTTGAAATATAATTTAGTATTCAGATTTTTTCTTTGGTTAAGTTTCTATTTAAATTTCTAAAAATACCTAAAGGATTTTCATTTTTTAATTCATCTGGAAGCATATCATTTGGCCAATCTTGATAACTAAAAGGCCTTGCCCACCTCTTGATTGAATCTACACCAACAGATGTAAAACGGCTATCTGTTGACGCTGGATAAGGCCCACCATGAAGCATAGACGGACAAACCTCTACGCCTGTTGGAACGCCATTTAAAATGATACGCCCAACCCTGTTTTGTAAGACATTCACAATATTAGTATGACTTGCTATTTCATCATCATCAGATAAAATGGTTCCTGTAAGTTGGCCTTCTAGTTTTGAAATAATATCTTCTAATTGCGCCTTATTTTCACATTGTACAACTATTGAATAGGGTCCAAAAACTTCGTGATGCAATGTTGTATTATTTAAAAAAGTATTTCCTTCAACTGTAGTAACTACTTGTCTTACATAGTTTGGTTTTACTTCCGTTTCATATTCTGCCAAAACCTTTATGCCTTTTTGAGATAATGCTGTTGCTTTGTTTTTTTCATAGGCTCCAGTAATGTTTGGATGCAACATAACAGAGGGTTCTATTTTTACAATTTCTTCAGCTAAGGTTTCTACAAAATTGTTTAATCCGTCTGATTTTATTCCTAAAATTAAACCTGGATTTGTACAAAATTGTCCTGTTCCTAAAGTGATAGAACCTGAGTATGTTTTTGCGATTTCTTTGGCTCTATTTTGTAATGCTTTTGGTAAAATGACCACAGGGTTTACACTTCCCATTTCCGCAAAAACAGGGATTGGCTCTTCGCGTTTTGCAGCTAAGTCATATAAGGCTCTTCCGCCTCGATGGCTTCCTGTAAATCCAACTGCTTTTATATTAGGGTTTTGAACTAATAATTGACCAACTTCAATGCCGCTACTATTTAAATTTGAAAAAACGCCATTTGGCATACCAGTTTTTTGTGCCGCATTAATGATTGCAGAAGCCACCAAATCCCCCGTGCCAGCATGCATAGGGTGTGATTTTACTATCACGGGGCAACCTGCCGCTAAAGCTGCTGCTGTATCGCCTCCTGCAGTTGAAAATGCTAATGGAAAGTTTGATGCTCCAAAAACAACAACTGGCCCTAAAGCAATATTCATCTTTCTTAAATCTACTTTTGCAATTGGTTGACGTTCTGGTTGCGCTGTATCTATGGAAGCTTCTACCCAATTGCCTGTTTCTACATGATCTGCAAAAGCACGTAATTGTCCTAAAGTTCTTCCTCTTTCACCAACTGCTCTTCCGTTTGGTAAACCACTTTCTGCCGAAAAGACTTCTAACAACTCATCACCAAGGTTTTCAATTTCATTGGCAATTGCTCTAAGGAATTGTGCTTTCTTAGTTCCAGAAAATTTTGAATAGATTTTAAAAGATTCTGCCGCTAATGTTGCGGCATCACTAATTTCCTCTTCTGAAGCTTCTGTAATTTCCCAGTCATTTTCAACATTTAATAAAGGATTAAATGTTTTAAAGTTTTTGTTTCCTTTTGCTGAAAGTTGATTTCCTATATAGTTTTTTCCTGTAATCATTACTTAAATTTATTTAGTTACTACTTTAAAAACTAACTATTGCCTTACTTTTACAGCGTGGCAATGTTTTTTATGAAGATTTAATGTTGATCTGATTCCTAAAATATCTATTATTTTAGATATTGAGAAAGTATCCTTTTTTATGTTCTGTATTCATCTCTATGTGATGAGGCACTCTCACAAACACAAAATAAGATATAGTTGAAAACCCAATCGTTGTGATAAGATCCAAATTATTTATGCTAAAACACTTAAGTTTTTGTACTCTGGCAATGTTGGTCTTACCTTAAGTGCGTCTGTTATTACTTTTTCTATTCTTATGCGCTCTTGACCTTGCAAAACTAATCTTGGAGCTCTTACATATTCTGCACCAATTTTTGTGTGTACAGATGCTAATTTAATGTATTGCACTAATTTTGGATGAATATCTAACTCTAATAACGGCATAAACCAACGATAAATGCTGATAGCTTCTTGAATTCTGCCAGCTTTTACTAGTTCGTAAATTGCAACTGTTTCAGCTGGAAAAGCATCTACTAACCCAGCAACCCATCCATCTGCACCTAATACTAAACTTTCTAAGGCCAAGGTATCAACTCCGGTCATTATTGCTAATCTATCTCCAAAACGGTTTTTAATCCTAGTAATATTGGTAGTATTTCTGCTAGATTCTTTCACAGCTTCTATGTTTGGACATGCTTGTAATAACTCCTCAAACATATCCAAAGTGACTTCCAATATATAGTCTATTGGGTTGTTGTAGATCATAATTGGTAAGGAGGTATTGTTTGCAACCGCTTTAAAGTATTCTACAATCTCGACATCACTCGCTTTGTAACGCATTGGAGGTAGCATCATTAAACCTTTAGCGCCGTCTTCTTCGGCTGTTTTAGCTAAGGCTATTGCTGCATTAGTGGTTTGTTCAGCTATATTAATTAATACAGGAACATTTCCATCAACTAAAGCAACAGTTTCCCTAGTTAATATGCGTTTTTCTTCATCCGTTAAGGTGCTTGCTTCACCTAGTGTTCCACCTAATACAATACCATGGACTCCCGCATCTAACTGTGCTTTAATATTGATTTTGAATAAATCTAAATCCAATTTGTCGTTCATTGTAAATTGGGTTGTGACTGCAGGCATTACACCTCTCCATTGAATACTCATAAGTTTATTTTTATAATTCAAAACTACATAACACTGCCTTTACAGGATAATATAGTATTATCCATGGATAATACTATATTATCCGTTTTTTGTTATTTAAAAATATTAACGAATATTATTTACATATATTTGATACTATTTTTAGATCAATTGACTATTTAAATAAATTTAGTGCAAGTGAAAGTACTACCCTTTAAGATTCCAAAACCTCAACAAAATGCTTTTGTTTTTCAAATAGATAAAGAGCCTTCTTTTTATGATAAATTACATCAACATGAAGAAATACAGATAAGTTTAATTATTAAAGGTGAAGGGACCTTAATTGTTGGAGACACGGTAAACTCCTATAAAAAAGGAGATATTTTTGTAATTGGAAGTAATATACCGCACGTGTTTAAAAGTGATTTAAAGGTGACTAAAACCTCGCATATGTTCACCTTGTTTTTTACGGACAGGTCTTTTGGAGTCGATTTTTTTAACCTTGAAGAATTAAACGAAATAAAACCTTTTTTTAAACGCTCCAAACATGGCTTTAGAATTACTTCTGAAAAAAATATTTTAACTGAGCTGTTCTTTAAACTTGAAACGGCTTCAAAACTAAGTCAACTTATTATTTTGCTTCAACTATTAAAAATCTTTGCAAAAACTAATTACAAGAGTTTATCATCTTTTGTTTACAACAAAAAATATTCTGATAATGAAGGAAACAGAATGCGCAATGTTTTTGAATACACCATGAACAACTTTACCCAAGAAATTACTCTTGATGCAATAAGTAAAGTTGCAAACATGACGAAAAATGCCTTTTGTAAATATTTTAAAAAACGAACCAATAAAACCTATTTTCAGTTTTTAACTGAACTGCGTATTGAACATGCTTGTAAACTTTTAATCAAACAGAAAGAAACACCAATAGTGTCAATTGCAGAACAATGTGGTTACAATAATATTTCAAACTTTAATAGGCAGTTTCAAATTTATAAGCAACAATCACCAACCGCGTTTAAAAATTCATTTCATAGCAATAATCCTTAACTCCGCAAAACTTTATAGTTTTTTTTAGAAGAAAGCACTGTGTATAAAAGATTACACACAGTGTTTCAATGTAAATTTTTTCACTTATTTTAGTGATGTCAAAGTCATAAAACAGCTTAAGATATTTACAATGATAAAAGTACAAAATTATAAGAAATCTGTAAGTCCTTTTTCGGGAATTTCATTTGTTAACGAATCCTTCAACAGTATAGGTTTGTCAAGTTTAATAGATTCAGAACTAGGTGAAAGAGTTAAATACGCTGGTTATTCTTACAGCGAAATAATCAGAAGCCTAACCAATGTATTTTTAAGTGGAGGCGATGTTATTGAAGATGTTAGTTCTCATTTAGGCACACATTTAAAGGAAATTCCCAATAACAATGTTCCCAGCCCAGATACGATACAAAGAGGTCTCAAGGAATTAACCACAGAGAACATTGTTCATCAATCAAAATCTGGCTTATGTTATGATTTTAACGTCAATAAAAAGCTAAATTTACTCAACATCAAATCTTTGCTTTTAACTAAACAATTGGAATCAAATAAGGATTACGATTTTGATTACGACAATCAAATAACAGCAAATAAAAAGTATGATGCTAAACGCACATACAAGAAGAATAAAGGTTACTTCCCAGGTGTAGCAACGATTGGCGACAATATTGTTTATATTGAAAACCGAGACGGAAATGCCAATGTAAAGTTTAAGCAAGCAGAAACATTACAGAATGCCTATGGTCTATTGAAGTCGCAAGACATTACCATAAATCGTTCAAGAATGGATGCTGGTTCGTATTCAAAAGATATTATAGAGGTGGTTGCAAAAAACAGTAAACTCTTTTACATAAGAGCCAATAAAAGTGATACTGTTTTTGAACAAATACTAGAAATAAGTGACTGGATAGACATTGAATTAAACTACAAAAACTATCAAGTAGCTTCGATAAAGTTTAAGCAATTTAACGAGGATAAAAATTACCGTTTGGTAATTATGCGTGAAAAAACTTCGAACAATCAGATAGATGTATTTACTGGTGATGCTTTTAAATACCGTTCAATACTTACAAATGATTGGAAGAATACAGAAAAACAAATTATCGAATATTACAATAATAGAGGAACAAGTGAAAAGATTTTTGATGTAATGAATAATGATTTTGGCTGGAAACGAATGCCTTTTTCGTTTCTAAATCAAAATAACACCTTTATGATTGTTACAGCAATGATCAAAAATTTCTATACTTATTTTGTAGGTTTAGTATCAAAAGTGTTTGATAATATTTCACCAACAACTCGCATTAAAAGGTTTGTTTTTAGATTCATAAACGTGGCAGGCAAATGGGTTCACCAAAGTAGGGGTTGGGTTTTAAAACTCTACAGTAAATCACCTTACAAACAGCTTTTAATTTAAAAAAAACGACTTGTTTTTTTAACAAAACAGGATAATTATGCCTTGTTACAAGACTTATATAAACTCAAACAATTGATTTAAAGAATTTTAGTAAAAATGTTTTTATTTTCTGAAATTAGAGAAACCTCTAGATATCATTAGAAAAAAAAACACGATTTCCAAATCAGTAAGGCAAGTAAAATGCTATTTAATTACTCAAATCTGTCTCAAAATAAACTCAAAACACATTCTTTGATATAAATTTTGTAGATTTAAAGTGGCTTGCGGATTTAAGGATAATCAAAAAATAGCATATTAAAATATTTTTTAGTTAATTACTCAAGTTTCTCAGTCAAGCAATTTCACTTAACACCTTATACCAAATTAGACCTATAATGACGCAATAAATCGTTTTACCGAAATGAATTCGGCACAGGCTTTTTTCGCCTGCTTTTCATCAAAAATAATTACCGTAGCTAAGGCTATGCTAGTTATTTTTGATTTCAATCAATCATAAAACCTGTGCTGAGCCACGTCGTAGTATAATTCAATTTATTCATACGGCATTATAAATATAATTTGGTATTAATTATTTAATAGATGTGTATTTATTAAAAAGTCAAAATCTTCTATATTAATTATTATTCTAGTGGCAATACATCCAATACTAGCTGATTATACTATTTTTTTTATTAGTAAGGATATTGCAGCTAATATTTAGCTTGTTTTCTATGCAATCTTATAGAGGTCAGTATACAAATACTTAACTTTAGGGAAAGTAAAATTAATAAATTATGAGCACATTTAAGGGTCAAAAATCTTCTAGAGTTCTCTGATCAGTTAAAAATGAATCTCGAATGTAAGGAATATCTTGCTGGTTTAAAGAATAATTATATATGCTTGAAATGTAACCCTACCGCCTGTCAGGTCAATATGGATTTTGCTCGCCAGTGTAATATCTGCGGGCACCGAGAGTCCGCTACTGCAAACACTTTGTTCCATAAGGTTAAGTTCGGTTTGAGAAAGGCCTTTTTCATCTGTTTTGAAATGCTCACTACCACCAAGAGCCTTTCAGCCACCTAAATGGGGTTCGCTATGGTGTCAGCTAGAAAACCGTACGCCTTTTCATGCACAAAGTTAGGAAGGCGATGTCATCTAGTGTCAAATATCTAATGGCACGGTAGACGTCGACGAGTTTGTACTTGGAAGTCTAATGAGGACTGGGAAATCGGTCGTAGCTATGACGTCAAGAAAAAGAAAGCATCGATAGCTTTACAACTTACCGATCTTGGTAATGTAAAACTTTATATATGATAAGCATAATGGACTTTTCGGCAATTTCACTACACTATATCTTTGTGAATCACATCTATAGAGATGCGCTCATCACGACAGAACTTTGGAGAGGATACAGACCCATCGCCAATGCTTTCAACATCACCCAGATACCAAGCAAAAATGGGCAGAACTTCAAAGCACTGCACACCATAATCCATCAGGTAAAATCATGGATAAGAACAACATAATCATACCAATTTAGTTTTTAAATGTTGCATTAAAAATTTGAATTATTTTTTACTTAATTGAGGAAAAAAATATAAGCATAGCAACAGTTATGGTTATATTTTATGACGATTAGTAAGTGAAAAAGAAACTGATTTTATACGACATTTGAATGCTAAATTGGTATCATAGGTAAGCGAATTCAACATCAATCGGTATTTCAATCAGTTCTGTTATAAACTAAATCGCTCGCGGAGCAAGGTCGCGACTTTTAACACTCTAATAACCAAAATAGTAGATGAGTATAAAATTAATCAAATGGAATTTATGAGTTATTAACTACTGACCCCTATAATTTTTTTTAAAAAAAAACACTAACGGAGTGATGTTTTGTCTCGCGAATTACATACTAAAGTTTACCTAAATACCGACCAATCTAACTTTAAAGAAAAAACATTGGAATATAAGGCAAGGCTTTGGTCTCCAATATCAGTAAGGGCATAGTCAATTTGGATTCCTTTATACCGGAATCCTACTCCAAAATTGGGTTGGAAACCAATATTGGTTCCCTCACCACCAAGGGATTCAAGGTTTTGAAAATTACCGACGCCGCCTCTTAAGTAGACTAATTTGATATAGTCAACTTCAAAACCAAAAGCGGGAGTAGCACTCATAGAACCTGAGGAAATAATATCATTGGTTTCTGCAAAGCGAAAGTCCATATTTAAGGACGTAGTAAGATCAAAATCTCTATGAATACTGGTGGTTTTAGCAATGCCAAGTTGAAGTTTTGGCAGTGTGATTTCAGTCGCCTCAGGCGTGGTTTGGTTTTGTCCATCGATGGCGCCTTGGATTGTGGCTAGCTCAGCATCGTCGAAAGTCCAAGTGTTATACGTCGTGGTGATATCCCTAGCCATAACTCCAAAAAACCAACTCTTTCGTTGAAATTGAATCCCTGCGTCAAAACCAAACCCCCAAGCTTGAGCAAAATCACCGATAACTCTTCTTATTACTTTAGCATTTACACCATATGAAAATCCCTCCAAAGGTAAATTCCTAGCATAAGATAAGGTAAAGGCATAATCTGCAGTAGAAAATAAACTTATTCTATTGAAGTCAATATTGCCTTGATCATCAATTAGCTGTGTAGTGTTTAAGATGTCGTCCACACCAAAGCGGATGATACTAAACCCCACAGCACTTTTACTGTCGATGGGCATTGCGCCAGCTATATAGTTGTACGTAGCAATGTTTGCAAAATAATTGGCATGCATGGCCGAGACTTGGCTATCTTTTAGGTTGACCAGTCCAGCAGGATTCCAATACCCAGAATTAACGTCATTTGTGGTTGCGGTTACAGCATTTGCCATTCCAAATGAAGCCGCATCTACGCCTATGTTCAGAAATTCATTAGAATATTTTGCAGTTTGTGAAAAAACTGAACACGTCAATGCAAGAGTTAATATAAGGACAAGCCTCTTCAATGCGATAATTTTTTTAGCAAATATGCTATAATTAATAATATTAAAACTTATTTTGCTTTTTCTTATTGTATCAAATCTAGATAGTTGTTGAAAATATGATTAAAAAACAAATTCCAAACTTTATCACACTTCTCAATTTATTATCAGGGTGTATGGCGACAGTATTTGCGGTTCAAGATAATTTGGTAGTAGCAACGGTATTTGTTTGCATTGGAATTTTCTTCGACTTTTTTGATGGCTTAGCAGCCAGAGCTTTGAAAGTGAAAAGCGATTTGGGTTTACAATTAGACTCATTAGCAGATATGGTAACTAGTGGCTTAGTTCCAGGTTTAGTCATGTGTCAACTTATTTTTAAGTCCCTGAATCCCTCAGCTACTGATCTTACTTTTTTTTCCACTGAAACCAGTTGGGTTGTCTTTATAGGTTTAATTATCACCTTGGGTTCAGCATACAGACTTGCAAAGTTTAATATTGATGATCGACAAACAGACAGTTTTATAGGTTTGCCTACTCCAGCCAATGCTCTTTTGATTCTTAGTTTTGGACTCATTCTAGACTATCATCCCGATTCTTTCTTATCAGAATTAATTCAAAACACCTATTTTCTTATTGCGATATCAGTCTTGAGCGTTTTACTTTTGAATGCTGAGCTTAAGCTGTTTGCATTAAAGGTTTCCAATCTAAAGCTTTCTGAAAATTGGTATAGGTATCTAATCGTTGTCCTAAGTATTATTTTATTGATGACCCTTCAATTTGTTGCCATTCCAATTATAATTTTCGTTTATATCGTATTGTCCCTAGCATTGCAAAAAATAAGTTGATTTATTTTCTTCTTCGGGTGACTCCGAAAAGCAAAATAAATAAGGCTAAAAAGTTTGCGATACGTGGTATGTAATCCCCGTGTTTAACATAGAACGTTTGTCCTTCATAAAGGGGCAAATCGTAAGTCAGTGCTGTTTTTTCATTATAGATTGACTTTTTGATAATTTCACCGTCTTTATCTATAAATCCAGATACTCCAGTATTCGCACTTCGTGCCACAGCACGCCGCGTTTCAATGGCTCTTAATCGTGTATAACTCCAGTGTTGTTGATGACCTTGAGTTTCTCCCCACCAGGCATCATTGGTTATGATGGCTAGGGCATTGGCGCCATTTTTTACATAACCATTCACAAACTCGCCATATACAGATTCATAACAAATAATGGGAGCAACACTATAGCCCGTATTCAGTTTAAAAACACTGCGTTTGGGTTGAGTGGTTTTCATAGCCACCGTGCCTCCAAGGTCTATCATAATATTACCAAGTATAGGTTTAAGGGTAGACTGATAAGGGAAATTTTCCACGCCCACAACTAGCTTGGATTTATGATAAAATTGAGTTTCAGAACCCATTTTTTCAAAGACAGCGCTGTTGTAATCGTTAAACCAAAGACCTTTTCTTAAAAAATTGCTTTGAGGAGATAAGTCAGTTTCTTTTTTTAGCAATTCATACATGGAAATGCCAAAAACCAAATTGAGTTGATCGTTTTTATCGAGTAAGAGTTTTGAAAACCTTTTAGCTTCGGAATAGGTATAGCTTGTAATTTCTGTGCCTTCAGCAAAGACCGTTTCTGGTGCGATAAGCAGCTGTGGGTTATCATTCAATAGAGGTTGGGTCAAGTCTACTAAATCTTTAGAAATCCCCTGATCATTTGTATTATACTTTTCAGTATAAGGATTTATATTGGGTTGAAGAACAATAGTTTCGATACTGTTGTCAACACTAGTATCGGGTTTTAAAAGAAGGCTAATACCTATAGGGATACCTATAAGCAATGCAAGTCTTATTCCACTTTTCACTATAATTTTTGAATCTTTATGTTGTAAATAAAGAATAAGCCCCTTTAAGATGATGAAATTACTGGCTAAAATCCAAAGGCTACCACCAAAAGTACCTGTATACTCATACCATTGTATCAATGAGATATCATTAGCAAAGACATTTCCTAAATTCAACCAAGGCCACGAAAATTCCCAGCCCAAATGCAATTTCTCGAAACTGAGCCATAACACAATAAAAAAGGAGGAAGCCGCTGTAAAAGCAACTCGTTTTGCGACAATATGATAAATTAAAAAGACAAGAGTCATCAATAAGGAGTTAGCAAGTATTGCGAAAATACCTCCAAAGGGTGTTGAGTAGTAAAGCCAAAAGGTGGTAATACTATTCCACATGAGAAAACTTAAATACGCATGTCCAAAAACTTTGAGTTTTATTCTGTGAGTATGAGTTGTTCTAATGGTAAATTCAGCAAAAAGTAAAGGGACGAAACCAATAAAACTCAAGACACTCCATCCATTGGTTGGCCAGCTTAAGGCAAGGATTAAACCTGAGGCAACAGCTAAAAGAATAGTTTTCAATATAATTTTTTTTTCAAATTTAGTTTAAAAATTAGGGTTTCAAAAAGAATTTAATCAAAACAAGATATGATACCAATTTAGCATCCAAATGTCGGATAAAATCAGTTTCTTTTTCACTTATTAATCGTCACATCAATGGAAGACACTCCAATGTTCTTATCGGAGACATGAGTTTAATTGGTCCAAGACCAGAGCGGCCCGAGGTGGTATTATTCGTCGAAAGCTAACACGTCCTTGGAATTAAAACCAACTTTAATGGTTTTTCCCAGAACAGGCTCATTAGTGACTACCGTTAAATGCTCTCCGTTGTCTAACTTAAGGAGTAATTGAGAATGAGTGCCAAGAAAAGTTCTCTTTAAAATCTCAGCTTCAGAAACATAGTCACAATCCTTATTGACTGTAAGATTTTCATTTCTTATCGCATGGCAACAATCTTCTTTTAATGGACATTTAAAAGCAATTTGTAGCCCCTTATTAAGCTGAACGGTATTTCCAAATAGTGAAGCGACATAGATAGATTGTGGTTTTTTATACAATTCAGAAGCCTCGTCCTTTTGTACCAATTTACCATTTTGTAAAATCAAAATCTCATCGGCAACAGCTAGCGCGTCCTGAGTATCATGTGTAACGAAAATTGCAGTGACCCCTGTTTTTTTAATAATATTAAAAACCTCATTTCTTAAGCGGTACCTCATCATAGAGTCTAGATTGCTAAAGGGCTCGTCCAATATTAAAACAGAAGGCTTCGGCGCTAGGGCTCTAGCTAGGGCTACTCGCTGTTGTTGTCCTCCAGATAATTCATGTGGATAGCGCTTTTCATAGCCTTTTAGACCAACGAGTTCTAAGGTATCTAAAGCTCTTTCTTTCTTAGCTTTAGACGTTTTAATCCCATAAACAACATTTTCCAGAACTGAAAGATGTGGAAAAAGAGCATATTCCTGGAAGACCATACCTACATCTCTCTTCTCTGGAGCTATGTTTTTCTTTATCGAGGCCACCAATTTATTTTCAATATGAATTTCACCAGAATCTAATTCTTCTAATCCTGCAATTAGTCGAATTAAGGTTGTTTTTCCACTCCCACTTTCACCAACAACTGCACAGATATCTCCTTTGTTGACAAAAAAGTTGACATTGTCCAAAGCTTTCACCTTTCCTTGATCGAAGGACTTAGTGAGGTTTTTTATGGTAAGAGTTGTTTGCATTCTTCAAAAGTAATTTATTTAAAAAAATAGCGGGGACCAAAGCCGTTAATATTATTAAAAGAGATGGAAGAGCGGCAGATCTCACCATTTCATCGCTGGCATATTCAAAAGCTTTTACAGCTAGGGTATTTACATTATAAGGCTTCATTATGAGGGTTAAAGGCAGTTCTTTTAAGATATCTATAAATACTAAAATGAATGCACTGAGTAAACCCGCTCTTATAAGGGGGAATTCTATTTTAAAAAAAGTTCTAAAATTTCCTTTACCTAAAACTTTGGAAGAATCGGATAAGCTTTTATCAATTTTTAGACTTGAGGATTCTAGAGGTTGATAAGCAACAGCTAAGAATCTTACCACGTAAGCGTATACCAAGGCGATAAGAGTCGCATTCAAGACTAGTTTTGACGTAATTCCTTGCTCAATAAGCCATTTATCTAAATAAATACTTGGAATTAGGACACCGATAGCGATAATAGTTCCCGGTATGGCATACCCCATAACGCCCAGTTTCGATGTGGTTTTTAAAAAACCAATTTTATTCCATTTAGAGAAGAATAGGAGGAGGAGGGCGATCAAAACAGTCATCAAAGAAGTCAAGAAAGCGATACCGAAACTCTGTAAGGTTATTCCGATAAAATCGATACTCCATACCTTTGTAAAGGTCTGTGAAACCCAGAAAAGCAATTGTGTTACAGGAAGAAAAAAACCCATAAAAACTGGTAAAAGGCATATGAGGCTAAAGACTATTTGTTTTCTTTTTGTGGGTTTTATTCTTGAATTATGCTGTTGTTTTGAGGTTTTAGCCGAGGTGAACTTTATGTGTCGTCTTTGCCATTTTTCAAAAATGATGAGTCCAAAGACGATGACCAAAAGTATAGCTGATAAATAGATGGCTGTTTCTGGTTCTCCAAGAGAGAACCAAGATCTAAAAATACCTGTGGTAAACGTACTGACTCCATAATAGCTTGCAGCTCCATAATCATTTAAAACTTCCATTAATACTAAAACCAATCCAGCAATAATGGCAGGGCGAGCTAAGGGAAGAATTAATTTAAAAAATGATTTAAATTCAGTGATCCCCAGCATTCTTGAGGCTTCAAGTAAATTAGTTGCTTGTGCTAAGAAAAAAGTTCTGCTACTTACGTAGACATAAGGAAATAAAGATATACTTAAAACAAAGGACAAGCCATATATGTTCATGAAATCAATACTGAAGTTTTCAATACCCAATAGTTCAATTGCAGAAGAAAATAGTCCAGAATAACCAAATATTCCAGCATAAGAGTAAGCCATTATATAAGCTGGTATGGAAAGTGGTAATATTAATAGCCATTCTAATTGTTTTCTAAATGGAAATTCAAACCTAGAGACCAACCAAGCAGTTGTTACCCCAAAAACGATAACGAATACAGAGCATAAAAGGGAAAGTACAAATGAGTTTACTAGATAATCTACAAGGACATAATTTACAATATGTGCCCAGCTCTCTCCTGGTCCATCAAAAAGTTTAAAGATGACCGTTAATATGGGAATAGCTACCGCAGCAACTATCAAAACCAAGAAAAGAGACCATTTATTAAGGTCTCTTTTAAATTTATAAAATCTGTCAGTTATCTTCAAGGGCTACTTATTTCCAACCTACTTTATCAAATATAATGACAGCGTCTTTATTATTTTCTCCCAATTCATTCAATTGAAGAGTATCTTCTTTGAAACTTCCCCAGTTTTTAAGAATTTTTGCGGGTTCAACATTTCTATTGATAGGGTATTCATAATTTGATCCTGCGAATATTTTTTGAGCTTCTTCCTGTAGAAGGAACTCTATAAATTTTATTGCATTTTCTTTATGAGGAGCATACTTAGCAACACCAATACCACTTACATTAACATGAGTTCCTGATGTATCTTGGTTAGGAAAAAATATGCCTACACTATTTCCAGCCTCTAGCTCACTCTCATCTTCAGAGTTTAATAATTTTCCTATATAGTAGGTATTTACTATGGCAAGGTCTCCTTCATTATTAGCCACGGCCTTCACTTGATCTCTGTCATTCCCTTTTGGAGATCTAGCCATATTTTCAACTAAACCATTAGCCCACTCTTCAGCAAAATCTTTACTTTGGTTCGATATTAGAGAGGCTAAAAGGGATTGATTATAAATGTTAGAAGAACTTCTCACCAAAATTTTATTTTTCCACTTTTCAGATGTTAAATCTTCGTAAGTTGATAAATCATTTGGATCGACTCTGTCTTTGGAATATACTATCACTCTTGCTCTTTTGGTAAGACCAACCCATTGTTTATCTGTATCTCTCAAGTTGGCTGGGACGATAGAATCAATAAGTGAATTTGAAATAGGTTGAAGTAAACCTTCAGACTTAGCTCTGTACAATCTTCCAGCATCTACAGTAATAAGAACATCTGCAGGAGACTGTTTCCCTTCCAATTTCATTTTTTGGATAAGTTCATCTGCACTTGCGTTGACTACATTTAATTTAATGTCATTTTGCTTTTCAAAAAGTTTAAAAAGCGCTTGATCCGATTCATAATGTCTGTGTGTATAAACGGTAAGTTCTTCAACTTTCTCTTCTTTTGGTTCTGATTTACAACCTAAAACAAAAGCTACCATAATTATCGCATAAAAATAATTCTTCATATCTCTTTTTTTACAAATTTAGATATCTATATTTATTTAGACTCATTATTAATAAAAAATTTGATAAAAAAAATGGTCTCTTGGGATAGAGACCATCAAACTTTTTGACAACAATTACTACATTGCAGTAACATGTTTGGTTAACTGCGATTTTAAATTGGATGCTTTATTATTGTGAATAATATTCTTTTTAGCCAATTTGTCAATCATAGACATGATTTGTGGAAGACTTTTGGTCGCCTCAGATTTATCTTCTGTAGATTTCAATCTTTTGATAGCATTACGAGCTGTTTTGTGTTGATAGCGATTTCTTAGTCGCTTAGCGTCGTTGCTTCTTATTCTTTTTAATGCTGATTTATGATTAGCCATAATTTTAAATATAAAATTTTAATAGTAGTCCGTAGGGGAATCGAACCCCTGTTACCAGGATGAAAACCTGGCGTCCTAACCCCTAGACGAACGGACCGCGTTAATAATGATTAATGAACTTATGTTAGTAGTCCGTAGGGGAATCGAACCCCTGTTACCAGGATGAAAACCTGGCGTCCTAACCCCTAGACGAACGGACCTTAATTTAGCGAGTGCAAAAATAACTAATTATTTAAATTGAACAAATATTTTTCCTGAAAATTAATAAGCTTTTGCAAATAAAACGCGTTGCTTAGATTCTTTTCCTGAAAACACACACTTTCCAGTCTCTTTTGTTTGCTCTAGAGGGATACATCTAATGGTGGCTTTAGTTAGCCCTTTAATCTTCTCTTCGGTCTCCGAAGTCCCGTCCCAATGGGCAAAGAGGAAGCCTCCTTTGGAATTTAAAACATCTTTAAACTCTTCAAAAGTATCTACTTTAGTGATATGATCGTCTCTAAAAGCCTCAGCTTTAATAAATAAATCGTGTTGAATATCTTTCAAAAGATTTTCTATAACCACTGTTAAACCTTCCTGATTTTCAAAAGTTTTGGATAATGTATCTCTTCTGGCCAGTTCTACAGTTCCTTTTTCTAAATCTTTAGGTCCAATAGCTATTCTTAACGGAATACCTTTTAATTCATATTCAGCAAACTTCCAACCTGGTTTATGCGTCGTTCTGTTATCAAATTTCACTCGAACTCCTTTTGACTTAAGATCATTTGCTATGAGATTTGCCTTTTCGCTAACGAGTTCTAATTGCTCTTCATTTTTGAAAATAGGGACAATAACGACTTGGATAGGTGCTAAGTTGGGAGGTAACACCAGCCCGTTATCATCGGAGTGGGTCATGACCAAAGCCCCCATAAGTCGTGTTGAAACTCCCCAGCTTGTTGCCCATACATATTCTTGTTTGCCTTGATCTGAAGTGAATTTCACATTAAAAGCTTTTGCGAAATTTTCACCTAGAAAGTGAGAAGTTCCTGCTTGTAAAGCTTTTCCATCTTGCATTAAGGCTTCTATACAATACGTTTCTTCAGCACCGGCAAATTTTTCGCTTTCAGATTTTATCCCCTGTATGACTGGTATCGCCATAAATTTTTCAACAAAATTCGCGTAAAGAGTATTGATGAGTTCTGCTTCTTCAACCGCTTCTGTTTTGGTAGCATGAGCTGTATGACCTTCTTGCCATAGAAACTCTGTCGTTCTTAAAAATAGACGAGTTCTCATTTCCCATCTTACAACATTAGCCCATTGATTTATTTTTAAAGGTAAATCTCTGTAAGATTGTATCCAGCCCTTAAATGTATTCCAAATAACGGCCTCAGAAGTCGGCCTCACCACTAACTCTTCATCTAGTTTAGCTTCTGGATCTACTCTTAATTTTCCAGGACGATCTGGGTCACTTTGCAATCTATAATGGGTCACGACTGCACATTCTTTGGCAAAACCTTCAGCATTTTTTTCTTCAGCTTCAAATAAAGATTTTGGGACGAATAGAGGGAAGTATGCATTCTCGTGACCAGTATCTTTAAACTTAGAGTCCAATTCAGCTTGTATTTTTTCCCATATGGCATATCCGTATGGTTTTATCGTCATGCAACCTCTCACAGCAGAATTTTCTGCGAGATCAGCTTTTACCACCAATTCATTATACCATTTAGAATAATCTTCTTCTCTTCGTGTTAGGCTCTTTCCCATTTTATTTCATTTGGCACAAATGTTGCACCCGTGTTAATAGTTATACTAGTTAGCGCAAAACTAACTAAATTTGATAATAGTAATTACAAAAACCACAAGTTATGATACAATCAAGCAAAATTTTTAGCCCATTTTTATTAGGAATGCTATCTGTGGTTTTCTTGACTTCGTGTTCGTCTTACAGAAATGTAAATTCTACTAGTGATGGAATTTATGGACCTAGCGTCCCTTCTGAGACTAGAAGGTCAGTCTCTAACGAGAATTTACAACAAAGAAGAGTTGACCCATCAAATGTTACTCAAAAAACATCTGATACCTATTCAAAATTTTTTTCTGATCAAGGTCAGATGATATCTGAAGCGAGAAACTCCAACAATGAAGTTTTTACAGACATAGATAATTATTCCTCAGATACCATAACTTACCCTAAGGAAGAGCGATATTATGAAGAGCCTATTTATAACGAAAATAATGCAGGTTGGGGAACCAATCCTTCATCTGTAACTATAAATTACATCGACAACGGATTTAATGGAATGGGTATGGGAGGTTTTGGTTTTGGAAACCCTTTCTTCGGAGGAGGATGGGGAGGATTCGGTGGAGGATTTGGTGGATTTGGAGGAGGGTTTTACGGCCCAGGTTTTGGCTTTGGTAATCCTTTCTTTGGTGGATTCGGAGGGTTTGGAGGAGGATTTTACGGTCCAGGCTTTGGCTTTGGTAACCCTTTTTTTGGTGGTTTTGGAGGCTTTTATGGTAGAAACTATGGCTATGCCAACTCTTATAGAGGTAACTCAAGATCGCGGAACTTATCTAGAAGTGATTATGCTAACAACAGATCTAATATATCTCGAGCAAATTCAAGTAGATCGAGATCTAATGTGACTAGAGCATCGTCTAACAGGTCTAACGTAGGCAGGACTTCTAGATCTAATTCTTCTAGATATTCTAACAGAGTGAACAACCCTAGAAATGTAGGGGCTAGAAGCTCTTCCAATTATTCTAGAGTTGGAATCCGAAACTCAAATAATGTGAATGCAGGACGAAGCTCTACGTATAGGAACTCATCTTCTAGAGCTACATCGAATAGAGGTGTAAGATCCTCAGGAAATTCTTCACGAAGTTCTGGAGTAAATAGAAGCTCGGGTTCATCTAGAAGTTCTGGTATGAGAAGCTCTGGTTCATCCAGAAGTTCTGGAGGCAGAAGTAGTGGGGGCAGAAGCTCTGGTGGTCGAGGTGGAAGAAGATAATGTGAAATTCAAAAACAATTAATGATGAAATATTTTTTAGTCCCTTTTATGCTTTTGAGTTTCAGTATAATGGCTCAGGATATCACAGATGCCCTTAGATTTTCCACTCAGGAAATAAATGGAACCGCTAGATATACAGCTATGGGTGGAGCTTTTGGGGCTTTGGGAGGAGATATCTCAGCTATCAATATCAACCCTGCAAGTTCCGCTGTTTTTTTAACTAATAAATTTTCAGGGTCTGTAGATTTTACATCAATTAATAATGATTCCTTCTACGGAAATAATTCAATCCTCAGTTCTACTAGTGAGACCGATTTTGATTTAAATCAAATTGGGGCTGTATTTGTATTTGAAACCAATAATGAGAATGCAGTGTTCGATAAGTTAACCTTAGGGTTTTCATACAATAGAACCAATACTTTTGATGATGAGTTGAGATTTCAAGGGAATAATTCTGAAAGTATTTCAGATTATTTTTTGAATAGAGCACAGGGAGTCCCCTTGGATTTATTAACACCTAGATCTGGGGAGAGCGTCGCTGAACTTTATCAGTTTTTAGGCGAGGATGAAGGGTTTGGTGCCCAGCAGGCTTTTTTAGGTTATGAAGCTTTTTTAATCAATGCAGAAGATCCACTAGATTCTCAAAATACAAGTTATTTATCTAACGTTTTTGGTAATAATTTTAGTCAAAACTATTTTGAACAAACCAGAGGTAGCTCTGGTAAATATACCCTTAACGGCGGAGGTCAGATCGGTGACAGAATTCATCTAGGAGTTAACTTTAATCTTCACTTTTTGGACTACAGAAGATTAACTCGTCTCGATGAATTTAATTCAGAGCTCACAGGAATTAATGATATATTTTTTGATAATGAATTGAGAACTCGTGGGAGCGGAATTTCCCTACAAGTAGGAGGGATATTTAAAGTGACTGAGGGATGGAGATTAGGATTTACATACGACACGCCTACTTGGATGAACATTTCTGATGAGCTTTCACAAAGATTAGAAACGGTTAGCGCTAGTCAAGATGTAGCCATTGTAGATCCAAATGTGATAAATATCTATCCAGATTACAACTTTAAAACACCAGGACGTGTGTCTTTAAGTACAGCTTATGTTTTTGGAGTTTCGGGTTTGCTTAGCTTCGACTATAGCTATAAAGATTTTTCCGCTATGGAATTTACTTCCGACGGTTTTGATATTCAAAATCAAGATATTACGAACCTAATAACAGGCGCTGCTACTTATAATTTTGGTGGGGAGTATAGGATTCTTAATACTAGCCTTCGTGCGGGATACTTCCTACAAGAGAGTCCATATAATAATAAGGCACTTTTGGATGATACGGTTGGATATTCGTTTGGTTTAGGCTTTTCGTTAGGGAATACGACTTTAGATCTATCTTATCAACGTATGGAACAAGACAGACAAAACATTTTGTATCAAACTGATTTTTCTCAAGAAGCGCAGGTTCAAAGTGTTTTTAATAATTATATGCTTACGCTCACGTTTGATTTATAAATTTCATAATATCAAAACTATTTTTTCTAGAGCATATCTTACAAAATCTTATTTTCGCTAAAAATATTTTCGATGGACATTTTTTTAGTGATAATAGGATTAATCCTTTTGGTAATTGGTGGAGAGTTTTTAGTGAGGTCATCTGTTGCTTTGTCTTTTAAATTCAACATTTCAAAAATGATCATTGGACTCACTGTAGTCTCTTTTGCTACATCATCTCCAGAGTTACTAGTTAGCCTGCAAGCTGCGTTGTCCGGCTATTCTGATATCTCCCTTGGAAATGTCATTGGCTCCAATATTGCAAACATCGGTTTGGTATTGGGGTTGACGGCTATCATTTCGTCTATGGATACCGACAGTGACTTTATAAAGTTCAATTGGCCGGTCATGATGATTCTAACAGGAATGATGTATCTCTTTTTATATACTGGAAAGAATATTTCAAGATTAGAAGGAGGGGCTCTTCTTCTAGTTATTGTAGTTTTTCTAGGGGTGCTCATTAAAAAAGCCACAACAAAAGGGGCTAAATCCGAAAGTGAAGTCGATCCAAGCCTAGAACAGACCTCTGGATTTAAAATTATATTGTGGTTGCTTATTGGAGCTGCTGGGCTTTATTTTGGATCAGAATGGCTTGTAGATGGTGCAGTAGGTATAGCTCAATCTTATGAAGTGAGTGAAAGAGTCATCTCGGTAACCATGATCGCAATTGGGACAAGCGTGCCAGAGCTTGCAGCTTCCGTAATTGCTGCTTTAAAGCAGGAAAAAGGTTTATCATTAGGAAATCTAATAGGGTCCAATATCTTCAATATTGGTTCTGTTATTGGGCTTACCGCAATAATTCAGCCTATTTTTCTTCAGTCTGAAGAAGTCTTGACCAATGATATTTTTTGGATGATAGGCTTTTCACTTATTCTTGCCCCCTTGATTTTTATACCACCAAAAAAAGTTATTTCTAGATATAAAGGAGTTATATTATTCTTAGCCTACATTTTATTTATTCTACTAGCCTTTCGTTCTTAATAAAAAATGGGGGGTGCGTGATGGTTTTAATTAGTTTAAGAGATTACCCCCCTTATTTTTGATATGGTAATTGAAAATTAATTACATTTGGTGCGTAAAAATCAAAAACGTATTATGGCTATTTTAAGATTCAATGCATTAAAAGAAACACTTCATAGAACTCCTGTTAAGATTCAAGAGGACGAGAGACGTTCAGATATGTTTGGTAGAAACGTCTTTAATCAAAAGGCAATGCGTCAGTATTTAACTAAAGATGCTTAT
This sequence comes from Psychroflexus torquis ATCC 700755, assembly GCF_000153485.2. Taxonomy (NCBI): domain Bacteria; kingdom Pseudomonadati; phylum Bacteroidota; class Flavobacteriia; order Flavobacteriales; family Flavobacteriaceae; genus Psychroflexus; species Psychroflexus torquis. Next base: position 3,085,566 of record NC_018721.1, read on the forward strand.
GAAAGCCTAAAAAACGCTACCGAGAATGGTCAAAAAATAGACCGGTTACTTGCAGAAAATATTTCTGCGGGTATGAAAGAGTGGGCGATTTCAAAAGGAGCTACACATTATACACACTGGTTTCAACCACTTACGGGTTCTACAGCTGAAAAGCATGATGCTTTTTTTGAAACCACAGAGGATGGTGGTGCTATGGAAAAATTTAGCGGTTCTCAATTAGTTCAACAAGAACCAGATGCTTCTAGTTTACCAAACGGAGGGATTAGAAATACTTTTGAAGCTAGAGGATATACTGCTTGGGATCCTTCATCTCCAGCATTTGTTTGGGGTCCAACTTTATGTATTCCAACAATATTCGTGTCCTACACGGGAGAAGCTTTAGATTATAAAACACCTTTATTGCGTTCGGTTTCTGCTTTAGATAAAGCAGCTACAGATGTCGTGAGGTACTTTGATAAAAAAGTCAGTAAAGTCATAACGACATTAGGCTGGGAGCAAGAGTATTTTTTAGTAGATTCTGCATTAGCTTCCACAAGACCAGATTTGATGATGTCTGGTAGAACACTTCTTGGTCACTCTCCAGCAAAGGGCCAGCAATTGGATGATCACTATTTTGGATCTATTCCGAGTCGCGTGCTCAATTATATGAGAGATTTGGAAAGAGAATGTATGCTTCTAGGGATTCCCGTAAAAACAAGGCATAACGAAGTAGCACCAAATCAATTTGAATTAGCGCCTATTTTTGAAGAAGTCAACTTAGCTGTAGACCACAACTCCTTATTGATGGACGTCATGGATAAAGTTGCAGAACGTCATTATTTTAAAGTTCTTTTCCATGAAAAACCATTTCAGGGAGTTAACGGGAGCGGAAAACATAATAACTGGTCTTTAGCAACCGATTCAGGTTCAAATTTATTGAGCCCAGGTAAAACCCCTATGAAAAACATGAGGTTTCTCACTTTTTTTATAAATACAATTAAAGCATTTTATGAAAACGAGGAACTTATAAGAGCAACAATAGCTTCAGCATCCAACGATCATAGGCTAGGAGCTAATGAAGCTCCTCCTGCTGTAATGTCGGTTTTTATAGGCTCTCAACTTACAAAAGTACTTGATGAACTGGAAAAAGTAACAAATGGTAAATTGTCGCCAGAAGAGAAAACAGAACTTAAGTTAAATGTTGTAGGAAAGATACCAGAGATACTTCTCGATAACACAGACAGAAACAGAACTTCTCCTTTTGCTTTTACAGGAAATAAATTTGAATTGAGAGCGGTGGGTTCTACAGCAAATTGTGCAGATCCAATGACAGTTCTAAACGCTATCGTCGCTAAACAATTGATAGAATTTAAAGTTGAAGTCGATGGTCTTATCTCTGATAAGAAAATGAAAAAAGACGATGCTATTTTCAATGTTCTCAGAGAGTATATTAAATCTTCTAAAAAGATTCGCTTCGA